>PKUF01000115.1 GCA_002869635.1 Desulfuromonas sp.
ATTGTCAGATCGTGTGCGCTTGAAACGGTTGCAAGAGGCCCTAGGGCAGGCCGGGGAACAGTTTCGCAAGATCGAAGTGAAGCGTGAAAAGCGACCCTTGATCGGTGTCGTCGGGGAGAATTTCTGCCGTCTCAACAGCTTCAGCAATGACGAGGTGGTGCGGCAAATCGAAAAGATGGGGGGAGAGGTCTGGCAGGCCGGATTTGCCGAGTGGGTCCTCTATTCAACGGCATGGGAGCGGATTGAACTTAAGGCCTCAGGAAAGGGGTGGAGTCTGCGTGCCCTGCGCAGTGCAATTCTCGATGGGATGTTGCGAAAGGATGAAAATCGGTTACGCTTGACCCTTAAGTCGTTCCTGAATGGTCGGCCCGAACCGCATCGCGTCGTTGAACTTCTCGATTTGGCACGTTCTTACCTGCCGGCGGAGGCGGGACTTGGGGAGATGACCTTGAGTTTAGGGCGAGCGGTCTATCTGCAGCGCCATGGTGCCGACGGAATCCTCGATATCAGCCCGTTTGGGTGTATGAACGGTCTCGTCTGTGAGGCGATCTACCCGAGGATCAGTGCCGACCATGGAAGAATACCGGTACGGAGTCTCTATTTTGATGGAATTTCGCGGCGTCGCGAAGAGGAACTCACCCTTTTCCTCGATCTCTGTCAGGCCTATCGTAGACGCGCTGAAAAAATTAGCCGTAACACGTTTTAAACTTGACAGCTTCTGTTTTAAAGCGGGATAATCCGAGACAATTTTTGTGCGGTCTTGCCAGATTAATGATCTGTCGAACATTGTGATGTTAATCCGTTTTTTGTGTAAGCCCTCGTGCGTAAACACTTTTTGCAAAGGAGAAGTCATGAAACGTTTGTCTCTGCTCGATCTTCCTATTCTGCTCCTGCTCGGAGCGCTGGTTTTCGCCATCGGTTGTCCAGATGATGTCACGAAAAACACTCCTTCTCTTAGTGTCAATGGGAGTGACTCTGGCGTGGTGGATGTCCCCGTTGTCTTTAACGCCTCTCCTTCTGCGAACTTGAGTGGTGACGTCGTTTGGGCTGTCACTGGTCCTGCGGATGTGACGACGACTCTTGAAGAGGGTTCGAATACGTCTCTTAATAACGAAAAGTGCACGTTTACTCCTACTGTAGTGGGGACCTATGAGGTCACCGCAACCGTCGGGACGAACTCGAAGATGAGGAAAATCGTCGTTGGTGCCGCTGCAATGCCCCCCACGGTGAACCTGCGTGCCGAAGATGCAACGATTCCGACGACGGCACCCCGTGTTTACACGATTCCGGCGAATGCTTATGCGGTCAACCCTTCGACGGCGACCAAGACTTGGTCGATCAAGAGTAGCACCTGCTCCGATATGTCATCGATTGTCGATGGTGTGCTGACGGTCCCGACGGTTTACGGTACGGACTGCCAGGTGACGGTCAAATTGTCGGCCTCCAATAGCGCCGGGACCAACTCTGATACTGTGGTTCTATTTATCGAGGCAAAGCCGCTCACCGGGACGACCGGTGGTACCGGTGGTTCCCTGTAATCAACGGCACTTCAGATAGCTCATAAACTTATTTACGATACGGAGGATGTAATGATGAAGAAATGGAGCCTGATGCTGGCGGCGCTGCTGGTCTTTACGGCAGGATGCAGCGGTTACAAGGAAAGCACCAGTGATATTGTCGATGAGATTGTCGATACGGCTGCTGACGCCATTGCTGTTGGCGATTACCAGACGGCGATTGATGAGTTGAGCGATGCGGCCGATCTTGACGCCACCGACCCCGATGTCGTCGCCCTTCAGGTCGATGCCTATTCGGCCCGTGCCGGTGCGACCACCGAAGCTTTGGCTGCAGCTCTCGATACCGGTGATGGTACGCCTGCGGTGACCGTAGCGAATGTCATGACACAGGTGAATTATTCTGATGCGGACGAATTTGCTGTGCGTAGTCTTGATACGAGCAAGGCTCTTGACCTTGCGGTGAGCGCTGCTGCCGGTGGCGACGTGACGACTCTTGACACTGAAACGAAGGTCAAGGCGAGCACCCTTGCGGCCACCAGTACGGCCCAGAGTGTGACCAAGGCGCTTGATGGGGAGAGCCCGACGAATCTGAGCGATGCTGAGATCGCGACCAAGGTCAGTGCCAACTATGCCGCGATTGCCGGTGATCTCAATAAGGCGGCGAATATCGCTGTTACCTTGCGCGCTGATCTTCTCTCATCATTGGTTGCCAACCCGGCAGCAGCTCTGGCAGTTAAGGCTGCGGTGAGCACCGACATTGTCGATATTGACGCTTATCTTGCTCAGTACGGGCTTGATGATGGCAATGTCTCTGAGGCTGAACTGATCGCCTTGCTTCAGAGCCTTAACTAAACGCCAATCCTTCTCTCCCCGGAGAGGAGATATCTTTTGTGCTGTTTAACACGATGCCCGGGTCTCCCCGGGCATCGTTGTTTGTGGAAGGTGAGAGCCTTGCGCCTCAGGGAGGTTATTCCGTTGAAAAAAGGTGCTTTTATCGCCGCCATGCTTGTTGCTTTCTTTCTCAACGGTAAAGTCGCTTTTTGTGCTATAGAGGCAACCGGGGGGTTGCAGGGCGTGACCGGTATCGTCAATGTGCCGAATGCCGAGGTGTTGCCGGACGGGATGATTGAGCTCTCAAGTTCAAATCAGATTGATCCTCGCTGGCGTCATACCTCGCAGAAGAGGCCTTTGGTGGGGGTTCCTCGGGAAGAGAGTTATTGGCTCAATTTGGGAGTGTTTCCCTACCTGGAAGGGGGGTTTCGTCTGACGGAGGCTCCGAATCAGGCTCGTGACCTTTCGGCAAATGTCAAGCTGCAGCTGCCAGTTTTCCCAGAATGGGGACCTCGGCTTGCGGTGGGGGGACAGGATATTGCTGGTGCTGTGCCTTTTTTCCGCACGTTCTATGCTGCCGCCAGTCAACGTTTTTTTGATCGCTTGCGTTTGACCGTCGGCTATGGAGTGGGACCAGATCACCTCAAAGGACGCTTTGGTGGGGTCGAACTGAAACTGCACGACACGGTTGCTCTGCTGGCAGATCACGATGGTCTTGAGGGGGCGGCAGCACTGCGTCTGAGTACGATGGACGGTTGGCTCCCTTGGAATCTGCGGTTGTCAACAATGTTCAAGACGTCGCTTGAGTACCGAGCGGGAGAGAAATATGATCTCGGTGTGACCCTGACCCTTCCTCTAGGGAATGATGATCGCACCCGCTTGGTACGTCTACAGCCTGAAGAGAGCGCCTCCACTGCGTCGATGGCGGAAGCCACACAGGCGTCGCCTGCTCCGGTTACCGATCCAGTGCGAGATCAAGCAAAGCTGGCCTCTATCTATGCGCGGCTGGTTGCTCTTGGGTTTACCGATCCCCGTGTCGGAATTGAATCTGGAGATTGCCTTGTTGTCGCTTTTGAAAACCGGCGCTTCAATCACAATGAACTGGACGGACTTGGAATCGTTCTTGGGATCGTACTTGAAGAAGCATCGTCTTCATGGCAAAGCTTTCGTCTTCGGCTGAAGAACTATGGGCTGACCATCGTCGATGTCCGAGGCTCGGTGGCCGATTTTATTCCGTTTATGACCGGCAAGGAAGAGACCCTCAGCCAGTCGCAAATCTCACGCCTGCGTGAGCAGATTCATCTCCGTATCGGGACCTCCGATGCTGTCGGTGAGGTCGTGTGGTATGAGGGCGGGACGAAGCCGGCCCGTAACCTTGTCGAGGTTGTTCTCTATCCCTCAATTCGCAATGCTATCGGTACGGAGATCGGAGTTTATGACTACGCCCTCTCACTTAAGGGAGATGCTTTCCTTCATCTCTGGCCTGGTGCAACAGTCAATCTGCGGGGTGACTATCCGCTGAGAAACAGTGAAAACTACGATGAGGGCGAGTACTTCAACCGTGATGGCGAGGTGACGGAGAAGAATGTCGATCGTTTTATGATCAATCAGGCCATGCCACTGGGAAAACAGGCGCTCGCTCTCTTCTCAGTTGGAAAATATAACCTAAACCAGAGCGGTTTTATCGGTGACCTGATGTGGCATTCAAGGCGCGGGGAGCATCGATTTGAGGCGCGAGCGGCTCGCCTCAAGGACGACTATGATCAGAGTCAAAATGCCATGCTTGGGGGATATCGCTATTTCTGGGCTCCCTATGATGTGAGTTTTGAACTGACGGGGGGGCAGTTCCTTGGGGGCGACCATGGGGGGCTCCTTACAGTCACCCGCTTTTATGGTGATGCCAGCGCTGGCTTCTACTATCAGGAGACCGAGGAGCAGATTGCCGGGGTTCGCTTTAGCTTCCCTCTGACTCCGCCCAAGGATATGAAGCCGCTACGCTTGCAGATTCGCGGGGTTGAGAGTTGGCCCTATTCATTGGAGACGGCCTTGGCGACAGGGGAGGATCGTAATTTTATCCGCTTTGGTCTTGGGCAGATCCCGACAATGTATCACAGCCTTGAGCGGGTCTATTACAACAGTGGAAGGATCAGCGAATCCTATCTGCACGAGCATCTTCTACGGTTGCGTGAGGCGTATCAGCGGTGGGGCAAAGAGGCAGGCTTGTAGGCAAGATGTTCATCTTGGTCAAGAAAGGGGGGGCTCCGATTCAGGAGATCCTCCCTTTCTTTTTTGGCCTTATCCGTCTGAAAGCATTGACTTGTCTTTTTGATTTCGAGAGAATTCAAACAATCGTACCAATCTGTGTTCTCTATGAGGTCAGGTGGTGAAGCCGATGCGACGTCTTGCTACGGGATGTTCTTTCTTTCTTTTTTTGCTGCTGACGCTCCTAGGGTGTCAGAAAGGGCCGACGATCGCTCCTTTAAGCGATGGTTCGGTTGTCTTGGCCTTTGGTGACAGTCTCACCTATGGGACCGGTGCCTCTCGTGAAGAGGCGTACCCTGCGGTTCTCGCCGAGATGCTCGGGGTGTCGGTGGTCAATGCCGGGGTCCCGGGAGAGCTTTCAGGCACCGGGGCCGAGCGTCTCCCTGCGCTGCTTGATGAGGTGGCCCCTGACCTGGTGATACTATGTCATGGTGGCAACGATTTTCTTCAGCGTCGCGGTGGGGATGGGGTCAGGAAAAACCTGCGGCAGATGATCGCGTTGAGTCGCGCTGCAGGTGCTGAGGTGGTGCTGATAGCGGTTCCCAAGCTTGGACTGTTGCTTGATGCCGACCCCCTCTATCGCGAGGTTGCCGATGAGCTGCAGGTCCCTTTGGAAGAAGATGTTCTCAGTGACGTTCTTGCCGAGCGGGACCTTAAAAGCGATACGATCCATCCTAACGCGCGCGGCTATGCCGAGATGGCGAAGGCGCTGCAGAGACTGATTGAGAAAGCGCAGCGGTGAAGCCCGCTCTGATATATTCGCAGCGCTTCGGTGACTACTGTTACGGCGATGATCACCCCTTTAAGGTGCTACGTTACCAGCTCACCCATGCCCTCTTTGATGAACTTGGATTGCTTGGCAACGAGCGCGTAGACGTGCTAGAGTGCCCCGTTGCGACGGAGGAGGATCTGCTTCTCTTCCATCGGCAGGATTATCTTGAACGGCTTGCTGATTTCAGTGCCAGCGACACCCCTCGGGCCGACTTTTTTTATGGCCTCGGCGATGTGGAAAACCCGGTCTTCAAAGGTCTCTACGACTGGGCGCGGCTGGTTTGTGGTGGTACTCTTGAGGCGGCGGACCAGGTCACAGAAGGGGGGCGACGCATCGCCTTCAATATGGCGGGGGGATGGCACCATGCCCACGCTGCCCGAGCTTCTGGTTTCAGCTATCTCAACGATGCGGTCATTGCCATTGAGAGCTTGGTTCGGCAGGGGCTGCGGGTCGCTTATGTCGATATTGACGCGCACCACGGCGACGGGGTGCAGGAGGCATTCTACACCAGCGATAAGGTCTTGACCATTTCGCTGCATGAGACCGGTGACGATTTTTTCCCTCATACCGGATATGTTCGTGAGTTTGGCCGGGGGGTTGGCTATGGCTATGCGGTCAATGTTCCGTTTATCCGCCATGCCGATGATCGACTCTTTCGCATCGGTTTCGAGCGGATTGCTCTGCCGCTGCTCAAGGCGTATGCTCCCGATGTTCTGGTCAGTCAGATGGGGGTCGATGCCCTGCGTACCGACCCGCTCACGCGATTGGAGATGACCACCGCCAGCATTGAGTTCGCGGCGTTGGAGCTTAAACGTCTTGATCTCCCTTGGGTGGTTCTCGGTGGAGGAGGGTACGACAAGATCAATGTTGCCCGCGCGTGGGCGTTGCTTTGGGGCATCCTCAGCGAGCAAGCGGTCCCCGATCTCTTCCCGTCGCAATTCGTCGCGCAGGCGACGAGTCTCGGCCTACCGACAAGACGTCTGCGCGATCTGCCACATCGGGCGAGCGATGATGATCACCTGCGGGCGCTCAAGGCCTTGGAAGGGAACATCCGCTTGCTTGAAGAGGTCCTCTTCCCTTTGCATGGGGTGACAACAGGGGCGGTGCTATGACCCGACTCGGTGGGGCTCCACTCTGTGCCAGTGACGGCTTCCCTCTTTTTTCGTTGCGGGAGATCAATCAACTGCCGGTTGCCGAGAAAGAGCGTCTCTACACCGAACTGATCCCGCCAGCGCTGCTAGAGCATTATGAAATTGACCCCGTGACTCTTTGTGGTTCGGACGGTCAGCGAAAGGTCAGTTTTATTGCCCCGACTGGGTTGGGGTTGGTGCGCATCGAGGTACGGCTGCAGCCTGAGGATCAGGATTGCCTCTTTTTTGTCGAGGTGGCCGATACCCCTTATCGACAGATGGAGCTCTCTTTCTGTCTGATCAATGATTCCACCGCGCCTCGTTTTAACATCGACCGTGACGCTGCAGGGCGGGAGAACAGCTTTGGGACTTTGCGCCGGAATTTTCCCGAGGAGTTGCGGGCGATGGCGGCAGGGCTCTCCCCGAATCAGGTGCGCCGCGGCCTGAAGATGTTTTCGACCTTTTTCAGGCGTTTCGAGCGCTTCGTCGATGGTTTGGGGGTCGACACCATCGTTGCCGAGCCGCTTTCCTACAGCAACGCGATCCGTTACGAGGGGTATGGTTTCGATTACATCACCGGTAAGCAGCTGATGCTGTGGATTGATCGCGAATTCGCTCCCGGTGGCGATCTTTTCCGTCGTCTTGATGGCAGCACCCCCTTTCGGCAGCTGGGGATGGAGAAGAGTGTAAGGGGGCGCAGTTGGGCGATCCACGATGGGATTCTCGACCAACCTTGGGACGAGCTAAAGATTTATAAGACAGTCGGTGTCGACGCCGGCATAGAGACTTTTCCCCGCCGGACTTACTGACGGATGGGGAGCGTTTTTAAAGGATCACGACGCTATGACGTTTCATTTTGATGCGGAGCAGCCGCAGAGCCGTTTTGTCTTCTGGACACCGCCTGAGGGGCGTACCGTCGAACTCGGCCCCGAACAGCGCCCAGTCACTTTGGGAAGTGACCCTTTGCCGCTACATCGTGTTGATGCCGAAGAGGGGGAACCGGACAATAACGCCATCGGTCAAGGACTCTATGATTTTCTCCGGCAATTTCCCGATGCCGAAGAGGGTCGCTACTATGCCGAGCTGCTGCGTGACGCTTTTCCCCATTTTCTGGCGGAGTTGGCGGCCCAGACCCTCATGCTCGAGCATAAGGAGGTCGATGCGCCTTATATCCGCCGTAAGATCGTCGGCCTGAAGATCTTTGCCCTGCTAGAGCCGAAGAATCCCGGGCTGTTGCAGCAGTTGGGAACGGTTTGCTATCAGCTCGCGATGATGTTTAGCGAGCTGCGAGAGAGTCGGCGCCACCTTCTGGCGGCGATGAACTACCTGCAACGGGGTTTGCAACTGGCGGCAGAGGATCCGCACAGCCTCAATCTGCTCGGGCAGATCGCCTACTGGCTGGGAGATTACCCCTCGGCGGCGCGGCACTGGCGTGGTACCGTTGCTCTCCTCGCCGATGGTGCTGCAAAGATGGCAATTCTTGCCAAGATCACGGTGCTGGAAAACGAAGAGGCCCCGGATCATCCTCTGGTTGATGATCTAGAGCAGATTGGCGATGCAATGCTTCTTCTTGGCAACGGTGACTCTGAGACGGCCTGCCTTATTCTCGAGCGGCTTGAGGAGGAGAACATCATCCCGCAGGAGATGCCGACGGCCCAGTTCTACCATCTGCTCGGTCGTTGTCGTGAACTGACGGGTGATGCTGGCGGTGCTTTTGCCGCCTATGACCAAGCTCTTGAACTCGACCCCGACTACCTTCCAGCCCAGGAAGGGAAGGAACGGATCGTCGAAGGGGAGGGGAGCTAAATGGGAAATTTCAGCGGTGCCGATATTCTCTTTATCGTTCTGGTGATTGCTTTGATCGCCGGGATTCTTCATCTTGTCGGGCGGGGTAAAGGGGGCGCGTGAAGGGTTGCAGCGTCATCTTCACTCTGCTTTTTCTGGTGTTGCTCTTTGGGAATGTGGCACCGGTCTTTGCCGCCGATGATGAAGGGTCGGTGATCACTCTCTGGCCGCTGCTCGACTATCGCCGGGTGGAGCAGGCCGACTATACCAGCCTCAGTCTGCTCGGTCCCTTCCTCAAGTACGAGCGCAAGGGGAATGAGCGGGAGTATGGCATCCGACCCTTGTGGCATCGAGCCAGCGATCCGGTTGATGGGATCAGTCGCAGTGAGTATCTCTACCCGGTAGCGACCCGGCGCAGTGAGCCGGAGCGTGACTACTTTCAAATGTTTCATCTGCTGGAGTGGGACTTCGGTTCCCTCGAGGAGCGGCGGGAGAATGAGGCGATGCTCTTCCCTTTCCTCTTTTACGGCAGTGAGCAGGACGGCGACTCCTACTTTGCTTTTTTTCCTTTGGGCGGGAGCATCCATAATCGTTTTGGTCGTGACCGTATCCGCTTCACCCTCTTTCCGCTCTACATGCAGACCGAGCGTAGGGGGGCGACCAATACCCACATTCTGTGGCCCTTTTTCTCGATTCTTAAAGGGAAAAATGAACACGGTTGGGGATTCTGGCCTTTCTACGGCAGTGCTGAGAAAGAAGGGGTCTATCGCAAGCGCTATTGGCTCTGGCCTTTTTTCTTTCGTCATGAGCTGCGGTTGAACAGCGGTGACCCGGTTTATGTAAGGGCCTTCTTTCCGCTTTATACCGCGACGACCTCACGCCAGTACCGCTCGCGCAGCTATCTCTGGCCTCTTTATGAAGAGATTGAAGACCGCGGTCGTGACTACCGCCAGTGGGATGTCATCTGGCCTTTGATCCGCGTCGCCCGGGGGAGTTACAAGGAGGCAAACCGCTTCTTCCCCTTCTTCTCAAGGGAGCGGGTCGGTGACTATTATGAGAACTGGTGGCTCTGGCCGCTTTACAAGTACGAGGCGACTCTCACCGAGAACATCGAGCGGCAGCGGCATCGGATCCTCTTTTTTCTCTACTCCGATCTGACGGAGAAGCTGACCGAGGCGCCGGAAGAACATCTGCACCGCGTCGCTCTCTGGCCGCTCTTTACCTATGAAATGAAACGCGGAGTGAGTCACGTTCACGTCCTCTCACTGTTTGAGCCGTTCTTTCCCGAGAGCGAGGAGATCGAGCGCAACTGGTCGCCGCTCTGGCGGATCTACCAGCATCGCTGGGACCGGCAGGGAAACGAGGCGACGACCTTGCTCTGGAATCTCTACTGGAAGGAGCGCCAAGGCGAAGATCTGGCGCTGGAGCTCTTCCCCCTCTTCCGCTATCGGCGTGAAGGGGAGGAGGTGCGGGATCTCTCCCTGTTTAAAGGTTTGGTGCGTTACTTGCGCCATGGTGGGCGCAAGGAGCTGCGCCTCTTTTTCCTCCCTTGGGGCTTCGCCTGGGGGGATGATGACGCGATGGTGCCTCTGGCATCGAGCGAAGGGTAAGCGTTCATGCTGTCGCTGATCGTTAAACGGATACTCGATATCTTTCAGACTGCGGGGGAGATGCTCTTTCTCTTCTTGCGCACCCTCTATTACTTTAAAGAGGCGCCTCGCAATTTCCCCTCAATCTTTCGTCAGATGAGCGAGGTGGGCATCGGGACTCTGCCGATCACCATCCTCATGGCGCTCTTTATCGGGATGGTTCTGGCGTTGCAGACCGGTTCGGCGCTGGCCCTCTACGGCACGCAGGAGGTGATTGGCTCTATCGTCGGTCTCTCCATGGTCAAGGAACTCGGACCGGTGATGACGAGCCTACTGGTTGCGGGACGGGTCGGCTCGGCGATGGCCGCCGAGGTTGGGGCGATGCAGATTTATGAAGAGATTGACGCTCTCAAGACCCTTGAGATCGATCCGGTACGCTATCTTGCCATGCCCCGCCTCATCGCCTGTCTGGTGGCAGTCCCGGCGCTGGTGGTCTTTGCCATCATCGTCGGTGTTGCCGGTGGCGGCATGGTCAGCCACGTCAATATGAAGATCAACGTTCCGATCAACGTCTATTACGAGAAGCTGGTGCAGTCACTTGACTATCTTGAGATCCTCAAGGGCCTGCTTAAGGCAACGGTTTTCGGCGGGATCATCGCACACGTCGGTTGCTACGTCGGTTTTAAGACCACCGGTGGGGCTCGGGGGATCGGTGAATCGACCACCCGTTCAGTGGTGCTGTCTTTTCTCTTGATCTTTGTCGCCAACTATTTCTTGACCCGTCTGATGCTCTAGAGATTGTGATGCCATGATGAATTTTAGACAGAACGGCAAAGAAGGGCTTTTGGGGCGGATCAAGCACGGCTTTGGCACGTCCCTTTTTGGCCATGATCAGGACTGCAGCGCCAACTACGAGGCGTCCCACGGGGTCGGGGTGCGTCTTGAAAAGATCAACAAGTCGTTCAGCGGCAACCATGTCCTTAAAGATATCAGCCTTGACATCGCTCCCGGTGAGACCTTCTCGATCATCGGCCCTTCGGGGACCGGCAAGAGTGTTCTTCTCAAACATATCGTGCGCCTGGTGCAGCCCGATTCGGGACGGATCTTTATTGACGGTCATGACATCTACGACGAGCCGGACAAAGGAGAAAACCGTGGCTACCGCTACAGCATGGTCTTCCAGTCCTCGGCTCTCTTTAACTCTCTGACGGTGGGGGAGAACGTCGGGCTCTGGCTACGCGAGAAGCGGATCTGTAATGAAACGCGCATCCGCGAGATCATCGCTGAGAAGCTCGAACTGGTGAATCTGAGAGGGAAGGAAGACTTTCGTACTTCCGAGCTCTCCGGCGGGATGAAGAAACGCGTCGCCATTGCACGTTCGCTGGCGATGAATCCCGACCTCATTCTCTACGACGAACCGACCGCCGAGCTCGATCCGGTAACCTCCGACGAACTGGCGCGGGTTATCCTCGATCTTAAGGCGAAGGTCAATTTGACGACAGTGATCGTGACCCACGATCTCAATTTTGCCCTGTACTTGTCCGACCGGATGGCGATGATGAACGGTGACGGGATTGTCGAGGTCGGCACGCCGGCCCAGATCAAGGCGAGCCAGAACCCCGCCGTACGCGGTTTCATCTACACCACCACCAAAGGGATCAAGGGGGAGGAGTAAGCATGCTGACGACCGAGAAAAAAGTGGGGCTGTTTTTCCTCGCCGCCCTGATCACCCTCGGGGTAATGATCGAACTGGTGCAGGACTGGAGTCCCTTTGAGGAGCGTAAGCCGTTTGTCGCCTACTTTGAGTCGGCGATCGGCCTTCTGGTGGGGGATCCAGTGCGTCTGGCCGGGGTTGACGTCGGTAAGATCCAGAAGATCGGCATTGAGGGGGAAAAGGTTCGTATCGACTTCTACGTTGTCGATGGCACCTCGATCAAAAGCGACACGGTTGCCGCCATTCGTCAGACGAACCTGCTGGGGGGACAGTTTCTCGGTCTGACCTTCGGCTCTGCCGAAGCGTCGCGCCTTGAGGCCGGCGGGGTGGTGATGACCCATGAAGGGTCGAACATCGATCAACTCATCGACAGTTTTAACCGCAACCAACAGGAGATGTTCGAACATCTCAATGGGCTTATCGCTGAGTCGCGTCAGCCGATCGTCAATCTCACCAGCCATTTGAACAACATCACCCGAAAGATCGACGATGGGGAGGGGACGCTGGGGCGGATTGTCAATGACGCCTCTCTTTACGACGATCTGCAAGGGGCGGCACGAGGCCTGAAGAGCTTGCTTGTCGGGCTCGAGCGTGGTGAGGGGAGTCTGGGACGGCTGATGCAGGATCCGGCTTTGTATGATGAAGCGCTGGCGACGGTCGGCAATCTACGGCTGATTACCGATGAATTGCGGGCCGGGCAGGGGACTCTAGGCCGCCTTCTCACCGACACGACCCTCTACGACAACGCCAATGAAGCACTCGGTGGCTTCCGTGAGATTATGGCTAAGGCGAACCGGGGTGAAGGAACATTAGGACTGCTGGTCAACGACGAGGCACTCTACCGTGAGGCGACCGGGGCGCTGACCCACATCAACAGTATCGCTGGCAAGATCAACCAGGGGCAGGGGACGTTGGCGCGTTTGGTCAATGAGGATGACCTCTACCGTGAAGCAAAGACGACCTTGCACAAGGTTGAAAAGACCGTTGACGGGATGAGCGATTCCGGTCCTCTCTCGGCACTTGGGGTTGTTATCGGCACCTTCTTTTAGAGTGGCCTCATTCTATTGGTTATAACGATAATTCGTTAATAGATTTGCATTTTGCCCTGGCGCTCGCCTATAGTATCGGCGTGCCATGCTAAAGTGTGTCGCTCGGATTCAAAGAGGGGGGGGGCGCCCTTGGCGATGAAATGTCTTGATTGATTCATGACGTTGTTCCCACAGGAGGTCTGATCTTGAATCGACTCGTTCTGCTGTCCCTTCTCCTGCTTATGGTTCTGCTTGCGGCTTGCAGCGATCTGGTGACCCTACGGGCCGATCATCCGATTCAACCGGTTCGAGAGTATGAGCGGATGATCGTCGGTCGCCTTGATGCCGACTATATCGGTAACGAGCAGTGCCTCAGTCAGTGCCACAGCCACGACAAGAAGCTTCGAGATTTCGGTCTTTCGGTGCATGGCGAGCAGATTGAGCAGAGCACCGGTCTGCCTCTGGTCAACTGTGAATCGTGTCACGGCCCGGGGAGCCTCGCTGTCGCTAACGCTGCTGAGGCAAAGAAGTGTGACTCCTCCACATTTTTGCCGCTGGCCGAGCTCCCTTCTCAGGCCAAGTCTCTCATTTGCCTCAAGTGTCACGCCTCCAGCTCCTCTTCGAATCTGCAGTACTGGAAAGCGAGTGTTCACGCCAACAGCGATGTCAGTTGCATGGAGTGTCATAAGCTTCATCTCGGGCCACAGCAGAAGGTTGGTCGTAAGGAGATGGACACCCTCTGTTATGGCTGTCATTCGGAAATCCGGGCCGCCTTCTCCCAGCCCTCGCATCATCCGTTGCCGGAAGGGAAGATCGCCTGTATCGACTGCCACGACCCACACGGTACCCCTCAAGCCCATAATCTTAAAGGAACAACCAGCCGTGAGACCTGCAGCCGCTGTCACATGGAGTTTCAGGGGCCGTTTGTCTATGAGCATGCCGATGTGAGCGAAAACTGTATCAATTGCCACACCCCGCACGGTTCGACAAGCAACAGCTTGCTCACATCGCCCCAACCTTTCCTCTGTCTACAATGTCATGCCGGTCACCTCGGGCAAGATGAGCCGAGTCTGACCGATCATAACTTCAAGTCGACGTTCTACGGTAATTGCACCACCTGTCATTCGGCGATTCATGGCACTGACGTTCCCTCCGCCAAGGGGCGGGGAACCTTTATTGCCCGCTGACGAGAGCGAATGAGTCTCGTGATGTCGACCCTTTCTTGTTAAGGAGTGAGCTGTGCGACGTGTGCCACCGTTTTTCGTGCCTGTCCTGCTGCTGTCCTTGTTTTGGGCCCCGTTTATGGTTTGGGGCGCGGATCACGACTATCAACCCCATTTTTTTGACGCTTCGGCCGAATTAGGTTATCGCGCTCTCGATCAGGAGAGGAGCAAGGGGCGAGTCTCTCGCTACGATACGCTTGAGTCGGGTTTGACCTTCAAGGGCAAGGTGACCGGCGGAGTCGGGGATGGCCATTTCTTTTTCGAGACCGACTATCTCGATGTTAACGACTATCGCACTGAGCTTCACCTTGATCATCAGGGGATGTTCCGGGCCGATATCCGGCGCGAGACTCTTTATCGGCAGCTGTCCTACGATCCGCTCCCGATTACGGATGCGACCCTTCCCGGAGACAGCCCATCGGTCACCTTTAGTGACAGCAGCGTCGGACGAAATTATGCCATGGAGGTCAAGCAGAATGAGGTGAAACTGCAGTATCGCCCCAAGCTCCTCGCCTCGCATGTCACTCTCCATTACTGGAGCATTGAACGAAACGGTAGCAAGGCGCTGACCTTTGTTGATGAAAACTGCACCACTGCCTGCCATGTACAGCGGCAGGCCAGAAAGATTGACCGAATCACCGAAGAGGTTTCGTTGAGCGCTGATGCCCATCTCGGCAAGATCGATATCATCTTCGAACAGTTGCTGCGGCAATCGCGGGAGCGTACGCCGGTGCCGCAGGATAATTTTGCCGCCCATATCATGGGCCGGCCCGCCGGTAGCTATGAGCACGACGCAGATCCTGAAGCGAAGCTCGTCTCAACCAGTCTCAAGGCCCACACCTCCCTCTCCGGTGGGGCGGTAGCTGCAGCGGGAATCACCTTTGGCAAGCGCAGCAACCGTTCTGATCTTAGTGATGTAAGCGGTGTGATGTCCGAGACCGACTTTATCAAGGGGGTTGTCGATCTCACTTATATCCTCTCGTCGAAACTGACCGCCAATGTGCGTTATCGCTACCTCAATCTCGACAACGACAACAGCGATCAGCTAAGGCTTGTCGGACAGAATTTCTACCTCACCGGCGACACGATTGGGGTACGCAAAAACATCGATTTGGTTCGTTATTGGTACCAAGCCGATGTGACCTATCGTCCTTCGAAGCGCTGGACTTTACGCGGAGAATTGCAACACGAAGATCTACAGCGTGCTCATACCGGTGAGGCGAGTGAGCCTCGTTTTATGAACGTCCCGGTTCTCTACGATGCCCAGTGGGAACTGCCCCAGCGTGAACAGGTCAGCCGTCTGCGCCTGAGCTTTCGAGCCCGTCCTCTGCCGCAGTATGCGATGAGTCTCAACGGCTGGTATCGCTTTATCTACAGTGACGATCCAAGCTACGGGACCTCTTTTTCGCGTAAGCATCAAGGCTTTCTCGGCCTGAATATCAAAGGGACGAAAGATTGTGGTCTCTGCGTCCATCTGCGTGCCGAAAGAGGGGTGAATGATGATTTTCATCTCGACCCGGTGGTTGGCAGCTCTTACAATCTTAGTCGTGAACAGAACAAAGGGACTCTCGCTGTTAACAGCTGGTGGCAGCCGTTTTCGGGACTTGAGATCGGTCTCAACTACAACCTGATTATGGAGAGGATCAAGCAGGATCTCCTCTTCGGCGGTGATCCCGGCTACGTCATCGTTGCCAAAGACGCACGGGCACGGCAGAGTCTGCAGACCGGTAGTGTTCATCTCGGATGGGTTCTGTCTGAAAGCCTGCGAAGCGGCGTTGAACTGAGCCACACCCGGTCTTATTACGGATTTGATCCCCGGTTTGCCTCCACCAATCTCGACTTCAACCTCAGCGACCACACGATGCTCAGTTTGCCGGTGAGTGATGACGGGATCGGTGAGCTGAGCCGGGTCGATCTGCGCCAAAACCGGGCTGTTGTCCGCCTCGACTGGACCTTGGGGGAGGGGTGGAAGAGCGGACTGGAATTTTCTTATCTCGACTACGATGAGGCGAACGACGACTCGTTTGATGGAATTGTTCGTACGACCAAGGTCTCTTTGGCTAAGGCCTGGTAATTGCATGGTTCGACAGGAGCATGAAGGCATCTGTCGTGAGCGGGAAGATCATGAAACATCGACTTTTTCAGATAGTGGTCGCCCTGGTTTTTCTTGGGGGGGGGCTGTTGATTCCGGTCCATGCCGAGGAACAGTTCGTTGCGGTGGTGATTACCGGCAATCTTGAGCGTTACCAGCAGGCGCATGAGGCGTTCGTCAAGATTTTGCGAGCCGGGGGGGCAACGGACGATCGGGTTAAGGTTTACGTTCAGACCCCCAATCCTGATCCGATGTCGTGGATGAACAGTATCCGCAAGGCGGTGGGGATTGGTGCTGATCTCATCGTCACCTACGGAGCACCGGTGACCCTTGTCGCCAAACGCGAGGTGCGCGGGACGCCGCTTCTTTTTGCCGATGTCTACGATCCTGTTGCTCTGGGGATTGTCCGCGACCTCGATGCTCCCGGTGGGGACGTCAGCGGGGTGAGTGGAAAAACCCCGATGGATACACTCATCAAGACCTATCTTGATGTGCGAAGTGTTAAGACGATGGGGGTTCTCTATTCCTCTGATGAACAAGGGAGTGCTCTTCAGGTGGCCAAACTTGAAGAACTCGCCGAGAAGTTCGGCTTTGCTCTGGAAAAGGCCAATCTTTCTCGTAGGGAGGATGTTCAGCCGGCTCTGGCTCAGCTTGCAAGCCGAGTTGATAGCCTCTTTCTTACTGAAAGCATCCATCTGACGCAGCAGCTCCCCTCGGTGTTGAACGAATGCACCGCCTTGAAGCTGCCTGTCCTCTCCCAGATCCCCGGGCTCTCCGATCTTGGCGCCTTCATGACTCTTGAGGCTGATCCCTCAGAACAGGGACAAATGGTTGGAGTCCATGCCTTGCAGATCCTCTCAGGGGTCAAGGCGTTCTCTCTGCCGGTTCGAAGACCGAAGAAGGTCTCTTTGGTGATCAATCTTAAGGTGGCGCAGCAGCTTGACCTCAAGGTCCCTTTTCAGGCGTTGAGCATGGCAACTCGGGTCATCAAATAAACCTTCATTGCCGATGAGTTTGCGCCCATATACTCATTGACAAGCCCCCCTCAATCCGCTTAAATATCCTGCCAGTCGGCCTCCTACGGGAGGTCGCGTCATTTTTTTCCTTCCCGGGAGGACCGCATGAATCCATTAGCCGTCGAACTGAACGAGCAGATCGCTCAGAACAGCCCTCATGTCCTTGAGATGCTCTCTGACCTGGGGAAGAACCTCTTCTTCCCGAAGGGGATCCTCACTCAGTCCGCCGAGGCGAAAGAGAAAGCCCATAAATTTAACGCCACCATCGGGATCGCCACCGAGAACGGTGGACCGATGTATCTGCAATGCGTCGCCGATAAACTCTCCGGTTTTGAGCCGAAGGATATCTTCCCCTATGCGCCCCCCGCCGGGCGTCCGGAGCTGCGCTCCCTCTGGCGCGAGAAGATGCTGCGCGAGAACCCGAGTCTGAACGGCAAGCATTTCAGCAACCCGGTGGTGACCAACGCCTTGACCCATGGTCTCTCTATCGCCAGCGACCTCTTCATCGATGCCGGGGATCATATCGTTCTTCCCGATATGCTCTGGGGGAACTACAACCTCACCTTTGGCACCTGTAGCGGTGCCATCGTCAAGAAGTTCCCGACCTTCACCGAAGCCGGTGGCTACGATGTTGATGCCTTCAAAGCGGTGCTGAAAAACAGTGCTGAAGAGAAGGGGAAGGTTATGGTCCTGCTCAATTTTCCGAATAACCCCAGCGGCTACACCCCGACCGTTGCTGAAGGGGATGCCATCGTTGCGGCGATTCTCGAAGTTGCCGAGGCCGGTTGCAACGTTGTCGCGGTGACTGATGACGCCTACTTTGGACTTTTCTACGAAGATTCGATGACCGAGTCGCTCTTTGGTAAACTCGCCAATCTCCATCCGCGCATCCTCGCCGTTAAGCTCGACGGGGCGACCAAGGAGGAGTATGTCTGGGGCTTCCGCACCGGTTTTATCACCTTTGCCGATGGCCACGCCCACGAGAATCCGCTGGCGATCACTGCTCTTGAGAAAAAGACCATGGGGGTTATTCGGGCCCGTATCTCCAACTGCCCGCATCCCTCCCAGACCTTCGTCATCGAGGCGCTGCGCTCCCCCGATTTTCTCAGCCAGAAAGCCGAGAAATATGAGGTGATGAAAGGGCGGGCGCTCAAGACCAAAGAGGTTCTTAACAGTGGCAAGTACGACGACGCCTGGAGCTACTATCCCTTTAACTCCGGCTACTTCATGTGTCTGAAGCTCAAGAGTGTCGATGCCGAGAAATTGCGGCTGCATCTGCTTGATAAATACGGTGTCGGAGCGATCTCCATCGGCAAGACTGATCTGCGTATCGCCTTCTCGTGCATTGCCGAGCAGGATATCCCTGAACTCTTCGATACCATTTACCAGGCAGCGAAAGACCTCTGCTAGGTCTCTTCGCTCCCCGAACCCGAAGGGGCCCGCGCAGTAATGCGCGGGCCTTTTTACGTATGCAGCGACTGAACGACCTCCTTCATCGTGCCGGGATTCTCCCCGGACTCGTGGACGCCACGATCTCCCCCCTCTATCTTGTCGGCGGTGCGGTGCGCGACACACTGGTGCAGCGTCCGATCCACGACCTCGATCTTGTCACTCCTGATGATCCGACCCCGCTTGCTCGCACACTCGCCCGACATATGGGGGCGAAATGGTTCATGCTCGATCAAAAACGACGCCAGAGTCGGGTTCTTCTTCCCGGACAAGAGGGACTCACGGTCGATTTCGCGCCTTTTCGTGCCTCAACCCTTGAGGCCGACCTCCGCGCCCGAGATTTTACCCTCAATGCCTGTGCCCTCGATCTGCGCCGCCCCCTTGCATTTGAGACGCTCATCGATCCGCTGGGAGGAAGGGAGGACCTTGCGCGAGGGATCCTGCGGGCCTGCTCTCCAACGGTGCTAAAAGACGACCCGCTGCGGCTTCTGCGCGGGGTACGCTACCTTCTTGAATTTGAGCTGACTCTTGACCCTGCCAGCGAAGGGTGGCTGCGGCAGGCGTCTCCCGCCCTTTCCGGTATCGCTGGTGAGCGGCGTTGCAGCTAGCTGGCTCGACTTCTTGCGACCCCCCTTTGGCGTGATGCCCTGCCGTTTTTACGCACCTACCGGCTCTGGCCGGGACTTTTAGGGTATGAACCTGCCGAGGAAGATGAAGCAACCCTTTTCCCTTTGTTGGCTGAATTTGAACGACGCCGGTCTGAATTTGAGGAGAAGGGGAGTCAAACCCTTAAAACGTGGAGTGCTGAGGTGGGGCAAGATGGGCTGAGCGGTGCGGCGTTGCTACGCTTTGCCCTGACGTTGCGAGCAATGCCTCAGGTAAATCCTGATGAGGTCAGTCGCACCCTGCGGCTTGGGCGCCGCACGACCGCGGCCCTGCGTCTTTTGTTGCGTCTGGGAGATGGGCAGCGGCAGGAGTTGCAGCGTTACCCTTTGCAGGGACGAGGTGCTAGACTCTGGGGCGAATCGTTCACTCCCGTCCCTGTTTCGGCTCTCTTGCTACTGCTGGTCATTTTCCCCGAGCTGCCCCTCGACCGGAAATTTTTAGAGCTTTTTGACCTGATGCACGAGGCTGAGAGCGCTCCTCGCCTTTCACCCCTTCTCGAGGGGGGGGCTATCGCTAAGATGATGGCACCGTGCGATGGTAAAGAGATCGGGCGTTGGCAGGCGATGATCCGCCAGAAAGAGCTCGAAGGGGAGCTCAAATCGCGGCAAGATGCGATAAACTACCTGAAATTACAAAGCAAAAAAATGATTGACAAGGAACGACCCGAATCCCTATAATCTGCCTCCACATGCGGGAATAACTCAGTGGTAGAGTGTCAGCTTCCCAAGCTGAAGGTCGCGGGTTCGAATCCCGTTTCCCGCTCCAGAGAAATCAAAGGGTTAGGCAAATCGCCTAGCCCTTTATTTTTTCGTAGGGCACACCTGATTCAGGAGCAAAAGGTCAGGCGGGCGAATCTTCCTCCGCTCGCCACTTAAGACTCAACAGATGACTTCTTACTGAGTGCAAGGGAAGAAACAACGGGGCGAACTCTAATGAATGACTTGACAATAAATCGTGGAGACGGTTTATTGGTTGCGCCATAATTTCGTTTCGGGGGGAGACGATGAAGGAGTTGGTCGAGACGCTCATTTAAAAGTCACCTTGACGGCATTGTGCCGCGGGGTGGCTTTTTTATGGAAAATTTTCGTGACGAATAAGGTCATAGACTTTATTTCAGGAGGTTTCCGTGAAGATGATTGTCCGAGTCATTCTGCTGAGCTTGATCCTGATTATTGCTGGTGCGCCACTTTCATGGGCGAAGGAAGCATCGTCACCGGTGACGAGTGTTAGAGATATCTCTCTGGGATCGACCTCTGGTCGATCAATATTTGACCTTCTGCTCCCTTCGGGGTGCCCTGAGCCTTCGAGGAGAGAGATCAGGTTTTTGCCGTATGCGTATGTCCGTGGAGTAAGTAAACATGGAACCGCAGCCCACGGAATGAACGTGTTCCAGGTCGGCGCCGAGCTCAAGCCGAGTACCAGTTACACTCTCTCCTTCGATAAGAGTTACTCCTGTACTGAGCCCGGTTTTGTTGAGCACCTCTCGTTTCGAACCCCCGATCTTCCCCCATCGTTACAACTCAACAACAACACCTATCTCGAACTTGAGTCCCGCCAGCTTGTTCATCTAACGGGAAGAAACCTCGACCGGGTTGTTCTCGAGACGGTCAGTATCCCGCCGATTCTCATCCCCACTGTCGACTCGAAAGGGGTGAGTTGGGCGGCTGACAGTCAGGATGGATTCACCCCTTTTCCCGAGACGCTGCGGTCCTTTCCCGAACTGAGCCTCCTTGGCGGCAAGGTGGTTCGCTCTCGTGAGATGTATGACGCCCGTGGCGGTTTGAATGAGGAGCGGGCTTTCTCCTTCCCCCTCTCCTTTCGCACTGACCGGCATAAAGGAGGTCTCGTTGCACTACAAGCATGGGGAGAGCGAGAAAACACCTCAACGCATAAACCCTCGCGTTGGCTAGAGATCACCGACATCGGTCTCACGGTGAAAAAAGGGGGGAATGAGATCGAAGAGCTTCTGGTTTGGGCGACGTCACTTAAAACGGGCAAACCCATCGCCGGACTGAGCATTTTTGCCAGTGTAAACAGATCATTTGTGCCTCTTGGCCAGACGGGTTCGGATGGCCTTCTTCGGGTTTTTGCGCAATCTCAGCTCACACGATTCCAGATTGAGGGGAAAATTCAAAAGGACGCGTGGCCCCTGCGTACCAAGGAGATCGATCTGATCATCGCTACCAACGGTCAAGACGCCACCTCCATCGCCATGAATGACGGAGGGGTTCAGCCGGACTGGCTGAGTGAGGGGGGGCGCCGGGTCCCCGAACCGACCAAGGGGAAGATCATGACCGAGCGGGGGATCTACCGGCCGGGGGATGAGGTTCATCTCAAGGGGGTTGTCACCGCCTTTGACGGGCGAAAGGTGACCCTTGGTGAAGGGAGTGTCGATTTCATCGTAAAAAATCCCAAGGGGGAGGAGGTTGTTACGACCACGCAGACGCTCAACGCCTTTGGCAGCGTCAATCACAGTTTTCACCTCAAGCCATTTGCCCCCCTTGGAACTTACACGGTCTCCCTGAACAAGGGCGGTAAGACCTTGGCGAGTGAGACCTTAGAAGTTCAGGAGTTCCAGCCGCCGCGCCATCAAACCGAGGTCAGCTTTGTAAAGAAGGCCGTTGACGATCACTATCTGGTCGGGGCCGAAAAGACGCTTGAAACTCTAGAGATTGGCATCACCGGGAGGTATTTTGCCGGCGGCGTGGTGAAGAACGGCCGAGTGAGGTGGCAGATCTACACCAAGGGGACCCAATTCCCACTCCCAGAATTCGCGGCCTACCGTTTCGGGACCTCGGACCAAAGCAGCAAAGAGCTTCTGGAGAGCGGCGAGTCGGTGCTTGATGCCAACGGTGAGATCAAGGTCTCCATCCCTCTTTCGCAGGCGATGCGCAACGGCATTGATGCCGTCGAGGTTCGGGCGACGGTTGTCGATTTCGATGGTAAGGCTGCATCGGGAAGCCGTACCTATCAAAGTCGCCCGGAGTACCTTGTCGGTATCGGCAAAATGCCGGGAGAGGTTCAGGCCGGAGATCCGGTTGTCTTGCGGACCCTTCTTCTTGATCATGCCAAAAACAAGATTGACGCTGCTCAGGCCCGAGTCGAAGTGCAGCGAAAACGTTCCTACGGTGTGCGCAAGAGGAATCTCAACGGCGATGTCTACTGGTCCTATGAGGACAACTGGGTCACCCAAATCACAACCGAAATGCAGATCCGCGACGGGGAGGGGACTTTTGATTCCCGCTTCAGCTGGGGGGGGGAGTATCTGATTCGGGTTACCTATGAGGATGGCAACGGGGAGTCCTACGCCTCGGCAACCCAGGTCACCGTCGTCGGAAACTCTTACGGTTATCTCTATGATAATCGCAGCCGTAGCTATGAACGACTCGCTCTTGCCACAGACCGACTCTCCTACGCGCCGGGTGAGACGATCGAACTCTTTGTCAATCCGCACCGTAAGGTTGCCAGCTATCTGGTGACGGTCGAGCGCGACCGTATTTTACAATCCTTTGTTGTGGAACTGCCCGCCGGAGAGAATCGTATTGAGATTCCTGTCGCTGAAGCAGAAACCCCCAACATCTATATTGAGGTTGCCGGGATTGCCCCGCGGGGAGTGTTGCCGGTAAGTCAGTCAAGTTACGACGATGAGGCGCCGGAACTTCTCCTCGGTATGGTCGAGGTCAAAGTGACCGATCCGACCCCCAAGGTCGAGCTGAAGATCAACGCGGATACGGAATTTCTTAAAGTACATCCCGCAGAGCAGATGGAGATAGATTTGCAAGTCGTCGACGCCAAGGGGGAGGGGCTTGCCGCCGAGATCATGCTCTGCGTCGTCGATGAAAGTATTCTGGCACTGACCGGTTACCGCACCCCCGAACTTTCCGCCTTGGCGGACTACCAACACCCCCTCGGTGTCTGGTTGTCCGACACCCGGACCCGGTTGATGAGCCAGACCCCGTTCAGCTCCATCCTCAATCTTCCCCAGACAGGTGGAGACGGTGATTATGCAGATGGTGAGGGCCCGGACGATCCTCGCCCCGACCCGGTGACGACCAAGGTCCGGAAGAACTTCAACCCGGTCGCCTATTACAACGCCGCAGTTTTGACCGATGACTCTGGATTTGCTCAGGTGTCGTTTGTTCTGCCCGACACCATGACGAAGTATCGCGTCTTCGGGGTGGTGGTAACCCGTGGGGGGGCGTTTGCGACGGCCGAGCGTTCCCTGCTTGCGGTGAACGACTACTATGTTGAGCCTGGGATCCCTCCCTTCTTTACCGAAGGGGACGAGGCGACCTTTTCGGTCGCTGCGTACAATCGAACAGATCAGCCGGTGTCGGCAGAGGTTCGCGCACTGCTTTCGGGGGAGGCGCTTGCCGGGGGTGGGGTTCGGCAGATCGCCTCTCAGGATCGTGATGCGATCCCCTTCAACCTTGTTGCGAAAGAGCAGGGGATCCACGAACTGGTTCTGGAGGGGGATTTTGCTGCTGCGCCCGATCTTCCGGCGGCCTATAGAGACCGGGTGGAGCTTCCGTTACGCATCAATGGCCGTTATCAGATGCATACGGAGACCTTGGTCGGCACCGCCGCCCCCGGGGCCTCATCCATTCGCTATCTCTTCCCGCCAGAGGTGCTGAGAGTACTTGATGCGGGGATCCCTCAGGGGACGAAGGCGACCCTGAGTCTCTCCACCAGCCCCTTTCTCCATTTGACCCCGGGATTGTCCTACCTTCTCAAGTACCCCTACGGTTGCGTCGAACAGACGAGCAGCCGGACCATCCCGCTGGCCGGTTTGCGCAACGCCAGCAAGCAGGGGTTGATCGAGATTGCCCCGGCGACAATTGATCAATACCTCGCCCGGGGGATCGACCGGTTGCTGACCATGCAGACCTCCTCAGGGGGGTTCGGGTATTGGCCCGGTGACCGCTATCCCCACGCTTGGGGCTCCATCTACGCGATCAGTGCTCTCACCCTCGCCCAGAAAGGGGGCTATCCGGTCGATGCAGACCGACTTAATGCCGCCCTCGATTATCTGGAGACAACCCTCTATAAAGAGGAGAATGATCGCCGCCGGGCATTTGCCCACTATCTGCTGGCACTGAATCAGCGCTTTCACAAAGGATCTATTTCTGAGGCGCTTGACAAACTGAGCGACGGTGCGCGGGAGGAGGGGATTTTGCTGGTGATGGCGGCCCGTCTTGCCGGTGGTGTTCCCGACTATTCTGAGTCACGGTTGAAGGAGCTTCTTCTGAAGCTCCAAAAAGATACCACAGCTTCCCGATATGGTTACTTTAACGCCCGTTATCGCGAAAACGCCCTGATGCTGCTGGCGATGACCCTGTATGAGGAGAGCCTTGAGGTACGGCAGGAGGTGATCGGTAAGCTGACCCGGCGTATGGCCCGTGGCGGGCGTTGGTCGGGGACCAGCGACACCGGTTGGATCCTCTATGCCCTGTGCGAGGCGTACAGCTCTGAGTCTTACGGCACCGAGAAAATTAATCTTTACGTCAATCAAGCAGGCTACCCCTCCCGTTCTCTGAGCGTCAATCCGGGAGCGCCGACTGAGATCGAGATTGATCCTGAAGCCTTTATCCGCCAGCCGCGAATTGCCGTTGACAACCTCAGTTCGAAACAGTCGGTGGCCTATCGTCTCTCTCTGACCCTTCCCCGTGCCGATCTGGCGAAGGAGGGGGTCTGGAAGGGGATCAAGGTCAATAAGACCATCTCGAACATGAATGGTAACGAGGTCTTTCGCGTCGGGGATATCATCAAGGTCGACATCGATATTCAGTTTGAGGAATACGATGAGGTACGGCACTACTTCGCTCTTAATGACCCCCTGCCGGCAGGTTTTCTGGCGATCAACAGTGCCCTGAAGACCGAGGACCAGATTGCGGCGCGGCAGCAGTCGCAGCGCTGTGAGTACGGCGAATGTGATGATGATGACTACTACGGATACTACTACCGCTACTGGAATCCGGTCGGTGGCTATTATGATCTTGCGCCGAATTTCTTCGAATACCGGGACGATCGGGTTCTCGCATTCAAAAACCGGATATGGGGACATGCCTACCGATTTACCTACTACGCCCGCGCCATTTGTCAGGGGCGGTTCGTCATGCCTTCGACCAAAGCCGAATTTATGTATGATCCTGATATTTACGGATTTACACCTGAACGCATCATTGAGGTCGTAGGTCGAGAGTGATTCAGCGTGTCGCAAGAAGAGCGAGCGTCATCGGGGTGCTGATCGTTGTCGTCCTGCTTTTGGGGCGGGCCGGAGACTACCTCTGGCAAGATCGTACCTTTCTGTCGTCGCAGAGACCATCAACGCAGATTGTCGATCGTTATGGCTCTCTGATGCGTTTTCTCCCGAATGCGCGGGGGGAGAGGCAGCTGCTTCTCCCAGAAGGGGAGATCCCTCCGGTTATTGAGGCCTGCTTTCTCGCGGCTGAAGACAAAAACTTTTATCTGCATCCCGGCTTTGATGCTCTTGCGATTGTCCGTGCTCTGAAAACGAATGTTGCTGCCGGCAAGGTTGTGTCGGGCGCCTCAACCATAACCCAGCAGCTTGCGTCTATGATTGTTCCAAGTCGCAGGAGCTACTGGGGAAAAGTGGGTGAGGTTTTTCACGCCTTCCTCCTTGAGACCCAGTTCAGCAAAAAAGCGATTCTCAGAGCCTACCTTGACCATGTCCCGATGGGGAACAATCTGGTGGGGGTTGAGGCCGCCGCCCGGATCTATTTCAAAAAAGGGGCGGCGGCGCTCTCCCCTGCTGAAGCCAGCATCCTCGCCTCAATCCCCAAATCCCCGAATCGGCTCAATCCCGCAACCGGAGATCGGGCGCGACTGCGTCAAAGAGCCGAAGCGATCCTTGCACATTCCCCCTATGCGAAGAATACGGTCGATCTTGAGGCGCTTCTGTTGGAGGCGCATAAGGGCGATCTTTTTCCCTTTGCGGCCCCTCATTTCACCGAACGACTGATTCGTCACGGTCTCCCTTCGATGGAGATCGTCAAAACAACCCTTGATCTCGACCTCCAGCAGGGGGTGGAGAAGGTCTTGGCCTCGCACAAAGAGAGGCTGGCGACACTCGGGGCGACGCAGGCTGCGGCGCTGGTGGTCCACAATCGAAGCCACGATATTCTCGCCTGGTCAGGCTCTCTTGCTTATGGCGAGGAGAATCTCGGTTTTAATGACGGGGTGACGGCGCGCCGCTCTCCCGGATCAACCCTGAAACCCTTCGCCTATGCCCTTGCATTGGAGCGGGGGATGCCAACCTCGAGGGTGGTGCAGGACGTTCTTCAGAAGTTTAAAACCGTCACTGGAGAATATGAGCCAACGAATTACGATGAGAAGGAGCTGGGGCCGGTTCCACTGCGCACAGCCCTTGGCAATTCCCTCAATATTGCTGCGGTCAGGGTGTTGCAATCCCTCGGGATTGAGCCCTTCTTCTCGTTTTTGAAAAGGCTGGGTCTGGTTGGTCATGACCAGAGGTCGGCCGATAGCTATGGTCTGGGAATGGTCATAGGAAATGTCGAGATCGATCTTCTTTCTCTGGTTGAGGCCTATACGATCTTCCCTTCAGAGGGCCGGCGCAAACCATTGCGTCTGCTCGCCGCGGATACGCCCTCATTGGATGCTGGTGATGACGTTATCAGTGCTGGTACGGCCTATATCATTTCAGATATTCTTGCTGACCCTGCTGCCAGAACCCTCGCCTTTGAACGGCCGATCGGCAGGCAAATTCCATTTCCCATCGCGTTTAAGACCGGGACAAGCAGTAAGTTCAGGGATGGGTGGATTGTCGGGTTTAACGCTGACTATACCGTGGGGGTTTGGGCGGGGAATTTTGATGGTCGTTCAACCGACTCTCTGAATGGTTCACAGGGGCCAGGTCCCATTTTTGAGGATGTGTTCGCACTTCTTCATTCTGCGGGAGGACCTAATGCCCGACCTCAGGAGGTGATTGAGGTTGAGGTCTGTTCTCTCTCAGGGATGAGACCCGGTGCAAATTGTAAAGAGATCCGCCGTGAACTTTTTACGCAGAAGAATATGCCTCACCCGAGGTGCACCTATCATGCAGGAGAAGGGGGGCATACCCTTCCTGCCGAGTATGCCGGGTGGTTGACCGAGAGGGAGGAGCGCGGTGGGGGCGGAAATTACCGTCTTTCCAACGCAATCGCAGGCCGAATTTCGGCAGGGGGGGGCTCTCAGCACGCGGGGGAGTTATTGGTGATCGGTGACCCTGATCACCCACCTGGGCAAAATCAGGGGTGTGCAGCGGGGGTGAAGATTCTCTACCCGCTCAGGGGGGACCATTTTTTAGCAGGGAATGCAGGAACAGTAAGGGTTAAGCTAGAGGCGGGAGTCTCTGAGGTTTATGACCATGTCGACTGGTTCCTCGATGGGGTCTTGCTGGGGCGTGTGTCGAGGCCTTATCGTCTTGACGTCAATCTCGGCCCAGGGCGGCATACCCTCGCTGCCTATTCGCCCGATCATTGTGGCGATCGTATTGCGGTTTTGGTGGAATAATGGGGTTGAAAAAGAGACGCTAGAGATGGTGCTAACGTTGGATTGACGATGAGAAATGACTGCCAAACCCTTCTTTACGTCCTCTGTCAATTGCTGTTTAGGGTTTTTTGGTAATACTCTTTCTTGCTCTGATACATCTTCTGGTCAGCAAAGGAGAGCAGGGAGTCAAAGTCCTCTCCCTCTAACGGGTAGAGACTGGAGCCGACACTAGACCGTAATTTGACCGAATGGTTGTCGATGGTGATGTCCTCACAGAGCGTTTGTTGGATTTTTTCCGCCAACCGGTTCAATGCCATCTCACTGCTGATCCATTCAGCCAGCACCACAAATTCGTCTCCTACAATCCGTGCGGCCGTATCCGAGGCCCGCATATTGAGTTCAAGGCGTGTTGCAACCTCTTTTAAGAGCTTGTCGCCGATTTTATGGCCGTGTCGGTCATTAATCTCTTTAAAGCCGTTCAGATCGATATAGAGCAGGCCAAAGCTGGTTTTGCTACGGATCGATGCGGCGATCATCTGCGAGAAGCGGTCATCGAGAAGGCGGCGATTCGGTAGCCCCGTCAGGGTGTCGTGCATTGCCAGAATCTTGTTCGTTCGACGGGCATGAAGCAGGAACGTGATCAAGAGGCTAAAGAGCAGGGTGAGGGTGTAGCCGGTGGCTCTGTAAGGCCAGAATGTTTGGATGTTGGCAGACCATCCCCGTGAGGGGACGGCGGCGATTTGCCAACTGCCGTTGGGCAGAAGAACCGGCATGATGATCGGATCTGCCGAAAAGACCTGTTTTTCGCCGAAAAAGATCTCTCCCTCACGCCCCAGACCATCTTTGCCCCTGATGGCGAGTTGCAGGGTGCTGTTTTCGCTCTGTATGCCTGATGTTGCAAAGAGAGTCGGAATATCAATGACGATGGAGGCGAGCCCCCAGTAGATGGGGGGCGCGTCATCGAGGCTTCCGCCAAGTCCACGTCGGGTGTAGATCGGAGTGCGGGCGATTAGCCCCTGTCCTCCCTGGGCCAGATCGACGGGGCCAGCGACAATGGTTCGTTTTTGCGCGATGGCCCGTTCAATGGCACTCCACTGCTCCGGAATCTTTTCGTACTCGATCCCCAGCGCCGCTTCGTTGCCGGCGAAAGGATAGATATGGGTGATGATGTTGTCTCTGGCGAGGCCGATGTTGCGGATATCCCGGCCGACGGAAATGATTTCTCCGGCGAGAATCTCGAATTCGTCGTCGTCGACATCGGGGTGGGTTGCAACGTAGGCGATCAGGCCGCGGGTTAGGTGGAGGGTTGAGTTGATGGATCCTTCAAGTCGGGCGCGAACGGTGGCGAGCTTGAGAAGAACATCGCCACGTTGATGTTCAAGTTGAGATTTTTGTGACAATCCCGCCACAAATTCTGTCGTAATTGTCCCCAGAAGAATGGCAAATAGCCCTCCTAGCCAGCAGCTAAAAAGAGAGTATTGTAATTTCCTCAGTTTCGTCATGGGGCAGGGCTCACACAATCAGAGGGGGAGGGCACTCCGTTATCCTAGCACCACCAATGGTCTGGCTCAATAGGTTGTGTCGCCACCCCAGGCAACGGGAGGCGGGGTCGTGACATCGTGAATAGAACGTAAAAAGCCGAGCAGTCAGCTCGGCTTTTTACGTTCTATCGCATTTTTACGTTATCTCGGGGAGCGGAGACGCTCCATAAGTCAATCTGCGGGAGCTTCTCAGTAACTCTCGAACTCATCGTCGAGAAGGTCGATGTTGGCGCCCGTCACGCTTTTTTCCGTCGTTTTGGGCGAAACCGTGTTGTTGGCCAGCGCTTTGGGGGCTGGTTTCGCTTCTGTCGAGACGGTTGAGATTTGGCGCTGCGTTCTTGAGATGTCATCTGCTCTGAAGAAGGAGATCATCGAGAGAAGCTGCTCGCTCTGGCTGTTGAGCTCTTCGGCGGTCGATGCCATCTCTTCGGTTGCGCTGGCGTTCTGCTGGATGACGCGATCAAGCTGCTGAATCGCCCCGGAGATCTGCTCGGCACCGGAATCCTGCTCTTGGCTTGCGGCAGCGATCTCCTGCACCAGTTCGGCGGTCTTCTGCACCCCGGGGACGATGTTGCGGATCAGGTCCCCCGCCTTCTCGGCGACATTGACACTGTTGATCGAGAGGGAGTTGATCTCGCCGGCGGCGGCTTGACTCCGTTCCGCCAGTTTTCGAACCTCGGCCGCGACCACGGCAAAACCCTTCCCATGTTCACCGGCTCGTGCCGCCTCGATGGCGGCGTTGAGGGCGAGCAGATTCGTCTGTCGCGAGATCTCCTCAATGATGTTGATCTTGGTGGCGATATCCTTCATGGCGACGACGGTCTTGGTGACCTCTTCGCCACCTTCCTGAGCATCTTTTGCCGCCTGATTGGCAATCTTCTCCGTTTGCAATGCATTTTCGGCATTCTGACGGATATTGGCGGTCATCTCTTCGATCGACGAAGAGGCCTCTTCAGCACTGGAAGCCTGTTCCGAGGCGCCTTGAGACATCTCTTCTGAAGAAGAACTCATCGCCTGGGCTCCAGAAGTGACATTTTCGGCGGCGGCACGAACCTGGCCGATAACCTCGCGCAGTTTCTCTGACATGGTCTGCAATGCTTTTCCCAGCTGGTCACGGTCAGATGCGAGTCGAACACGCGTGGTGAGGTCGCCGTCGGCAATCTCCTGGGCCAATACGGCTTTCTCCCGCAAGGTCCCCATCATATCTTTCATCGCGGCGAAGACCCCAGTCGCCTCGCCATCACTCTTCATCTCAAAAGCGAGATCACCTTGGGCGACATTGGTCGCAATCTCAGAGATATAGGCGGGCTCGCCACCGAGCTGTCGCATCAGGTTGCGGGTCAAAACAAAGACAATGCCGATGCCGATAAGGATCGCCCCAAAGGTCCCGAAGATGGTGGCGTTGATCACTCGGTCGGTGGTTGTCTCTAAAGAGGCGATACGCTCTTGCATCAGAGCGTTTTCCCGATCTTTGAACTGTTTGATCTGGCCACGGAATTTGTCGAAGTAGACCTTCCCTTTGGCTTCGGCGATCAGGTCGGCCATGTCGTCCATGGTCTTGGCGTCGCCGATCTCCCGGCGCAGAGCGATCTGTTTGACCACGACATTGTCGATCCAGGTGTTGATTGTCCCCCGGATCTCGGAAAGAAGTGCCACCTGAGCCGGGTTGTTGTCAACCGTTTTGCTCAGCGTGGCGACCTTGTTGAAAAAGGTTTCACGGCCGTTGTTGTACGGATCGAGAAACTCATCTCTGCCGGCGAGAAGGTAGCCGCGCATGCCGGTCTCCATATCGACGGCAGCGGCAAGAATCGCTTTGGCTTCGAGAATAACGACGTAGGTGTGATTGACCCAGTCGTTGAGCTTTTTCAGTTCGCTGACGTTCTTGCTGGTTTCAGCCTGAGCCTTGCGTTTGTTCAGGAGGGTCTGCTCGCGGTCGATAAAGGTTTCGATCTGGCCGCGGAACTTGTCGAAATATTGTTTGCCTTCAGCTTTCTGAATGACTTGCGCCATGTCGTTCATACTTTTGGCGTCGCCGATCTGTCGCCGCAGAGCGATATTCGCTTCTGTCACTTGGCCTTTCCATTCGTCGATCGTCTGACGGGTCTCTCTGAGCAGGGCGACCTGGGCGGGGTTGTCATCGACGGTTTGCGAAAGGCTGTCGACCTGTTTGTCAAAGGATTGAGCACCGTTGTTGTACGGATCGAGAAACTCATCTCTGCCGGCGAGAAGGTAGCCGCGCATGCCGGTCTCCATGTTGACGGCTGACGCTTCGACCTCGGAGGCGTCGGCGAGGACCTCATGGGTGTGGTTGACCCAGGTGAAGGTTTCAAGAAGTGCGTTAACGTTGCTGTAGACCACAACCGCAATCACGACAATCAGGCCGATGATCAGGCCGTTGCCTAGGAAGAGTTTTGTTTTAAAATTGAGATTGTCGAGCATCGTTCCCTCTCTGACTCTGAATTGGAGTTGACGAAATGAAAATAAATCTGTCGGGGGGTGGACAGGTCTGTCATGGCAAAAAGGAAAATGTTACATGGTTGTCCATCCTTTCGTTACAAAAGTGTATCAAAGAAGATTTTGAGGTTTTTATGCAGGGCTTGTTTTCCCTATTTATCGTAGGTGGCGTATTCCTTCGTTTTAAGGGGTGGGACATGAGCAATTTTTGCGCCGAGTCAAATGGTTTTGTGCCGATATTTGCTGAAACATAAGTGTGGGTGGTGTTTTTTAGAACAATATTGTATTTTTGTTTTGTGTTTGTGGTATGATTTGTTTGAAACTTGAATATCTTGTATACGGCATTGATATCTTAATGGTTTTACTTTCTTTGGTTCAGCATCTGTGAAGGGGGATGAAAGGGGTTGG
>PKUF01000052.1 GCA_002869635.1 Desulfuromonas sp.
GTACGTGATGGATATCCACATTCAGGTGCCCGAAGGGATCGCGTTGGACGTGGTCGAGCAGGGATTATCCGAGGTCGCCGATGAGCTGCACGTGGATATCACCCTGACGCCGTAACCTCCTTGGGGCGTTGCGCAGCACTCGTTGTCTGGCTCGTTTTTGGACAAGAGGAGATCCAGCACTTGTCGTAGATCTCTTCCAGGTTTTCTGGTGTCATCGGCTTGCAAAAATAAAACCCCTGCCCATGCTCGCAGCCCTTTGCGTTGAGGGCGTCCATCTGCTCAACGGTTTCAATCCCTTCGGCGATAATTTTCAGGCTCATGTTTTTCCCCAGGGCGATAATTGATGCGCTGATCGCTGCATCTTCGGGGGCGGTGACAATATCCTGAATAAAGGATCGATCAATCTTCAAATTAGCCAGTGGGAAGCGTTTAAGAGCACTGAGGGACGAGTAACCGGTCCCGAAATCATCGATTGAAAGCTGAACCCCCATGTCGTTAAGTGCCTTCATTTTGACGATGGCCGATTCGACATTGTCCATGACCATGCTCTCGGTGATTTCAAGCTCCAGGCAGTGGGGGGGGAGTTGATGTTTCTGTAGGGCTTGTTCGACGGTCTGAATCAGTGTTTTTTGCCGAAATTGACGGGCCGAGACATTGACTGCAATCCGCACTTCTGGTCGGCCCTGCGCTTGCCAACGTTTACTTTGCAGGCAGGCGCTATTAAGGACCCATTCGCCGATAGGAACGATCAGACCGCTCTCTTCCGCCAGTGGAATAAAATCTCCCGGTGGGATCAGGCCCCGCTCTGGATGCATCCAGCGTATGAGCGCTTCAAATCCGATTATTCTGCCGGAATTCAATTCGATCTGAGGTTGGTAGTGTAGAACGAACTGTTCTTGTTCCAAGGCTTTGTGGAGTTCACTTTCCAGAAGCAGTTGGCCGTGGGCCTTGTCATTCATTCCCGGGGTGTTGAACCGGAAGGTGTTACGTCCCGAATCTTTCGCCTTATACATGGCGACATCAGCAGAGCGCATCAATTCCTCAACATCCTCTCCATTTTCAGGAAACAGACTGACGCCGACACTCGCAGTGATATACAGTTCATGACCGCTGACCTTGATCGCTTGCCCAAGACTCTCAAGAACCCCTTGAAGATAACGTGTTACGTCGTCGGGGGAGTTGATATGTTCCAAAACGATGACAAACTCATCACCCCCAATCCGTGCCAAGGTATCGCTTGTGCGGCTATGCTTTTTTAAACGTCCGGCAACGGCTCGAAGCACCTCATCGCCAACCGCATGCCCCAGCGAGTCATTTATTTTTTTGAATTGGTCCAGGTCGATCAGAAGAATCGCGACCTGCCGTTCAGATCGACGAGCTTGAGACAGTGTGTGTTCAATACGCGCATGGAGTAATCGTCGGTTGGAGAGTTGGGTCAGAGGATCATGGTGGGCCAAGTGGTCAAGTCGGGCTTCGTTTGCTTGCAGTTCCGTATCGCGGGCCTCAATTTCTGCCAGCATATTGTTGAAGCCTTTAAATAGACTGCCGAGCTCATCGTTTCTTTGCTGAGTGACGCGCTGTGAATAGTTTTTTTCGAGGGCAATAGTGCGCATCGTCTTGGAGAGGTCTTCAATCGGTTTGGAAATCAGTCTCTGGAGAAAGGAAGCAATCAGGAAGGCCAAGCATGAGTAAAGAACGAACCCGATAATACCCATCCACGTGTAGCGCATCAGGGCATCATTTACTGTGGAGAGGTCCGTGCGCAGCAGAATGGTGCCGAGCACTTCTCCCTGATATGTCACCTGTTTAAAAACCGTCAGGTCGGTAGGGGAAAATTTAAAATTTTGTGTGAGGGGGTCCTGTGTGGGCAGCCGATCAATTTCAGGGTGTTCAATGAGGTGCCGGTGATATGCGGCAAAGATGCGTTTGTCGTTTGTATAGACGCGGCTGTCAATGATATTGGACTTTTCGGTTAGAACCTGAAGCGTTTCCGTCGCTGAGTCGTGATCATTAAAAATCAGAGCAGACGCACAGTTTTCGCCGAGAGTTTGACACAAAACCAGCGAGTCTTGGAGCAGGGTTGTACGTAAGTTGGCTCTCTGAAATACTAAAAAGGTGATGAAGGTCAGAAGAAAAACCAGGCAGCCGGTGAACATGATTATGGCCGTCAGTTTTCCGCGAAGCGATAAATTGTCGAATAGCACTTTCATGGTTGCCCCTGTGCCGATTCATTTTTGATGATTTCGGTTGCCAGTGCGTGCAACTTGGAGCTTAGCTCCAGTTTGGCGGCCGCAGTCGCATCGAGGTTAATGGAAAAGCGGATATTTTTCCCAACGTTAACCAGATTAATCATACCACCCTGCTCGGCAAAACCGTTCATCTCGCTGACTGTGAGTATCGGACGCTGTTGCAACATCGAGAAAATGTGATCCAGGCGTCCCCTTTCTGACGAGGCGATCACGAGTATGTGTCCATCACTTGCGTCTGCAATCGAAGCCGAGTGTTCGATGATAATCGGCCTTTTCCCTATCAGGCGATCCTGGAGCGACATCAATTCTTTTGAAAAGCCGATGTTACCGAGGATGCAGAACCGCAGGGGTGAACGTTCGTTTTCAAAGGCATGGTCCGGCCAATTAACAAACTTAGCGATATTATAGGTAATAGCAGCCTTTAGCTGTTGCTCAACATACTTTTCTCCGGCGGCCGCCAGCAGGGGAAAGGCGAGCATGAGGACAAGCGAAAGCAGGCTATGGAATATACGCTTTTTCATCAAAATTGATAATTCACCCGTAGAAAACCGCTACGTTCGATATCAGACGAAACCATACTGGTGACTTCTGAGTTCAGCTGTTTTTTCTGATTGTGCAGCAGATTTTGGCCAACCAGTTCCCATTGCCACTGAGGCGCCGGTTGCCACCCAATCCAGATGCTGAGATCCCAGATCTGTGGCTGGCTTTGAACCTTAATCGCGTCGGTATAGGTCAACCATAAATTGGTTTCGATGTTGCAGGTCAGGGCGAAACGTGACTGCAGTGACGCCTGATGCTGTGCGGAGAAGCTGTTCAGATATTCTTCCAACCGGTTGTCAAAATCGAAATCCATGTCTATATAGCTGTATGATCCCATCAGCTTCCATGCTTCGCTGGCTTGCCACTCCACGGCCATTTCAAACCCGTATGTTTCACCATGGAGAGTGTTTCCAGCAAGACGACCGACATCCACATAGGCAGGGACACCGGCGACATTTATTACATCCTGAGGTTGGTACTGCCCAGCCCTCAATTTGTCATAATTATTTAGGAAGAGGGCGAGATCAAAACGGAAACCATCGTTCAATAGCGTTCTCAGGCCCAGTTCGTAGGCTGTCAACTCTTCAGAGGCATACGCATCGTCGCCTCTGAAAATGACAAAGGCAGGCAGTGGTGACGGATTCTCCGGATGCCCCGGCGGGAGAAGCGTAACAACAATCTGGCCATCCGACTCGAGTCGTGAAGGTGTGCGCACGGCACTGGATACGGCCCCCCACAAGGAAACGGTCTCAGAGAGCTCCCAAAGCAGTCTGCCGTTCGGCTGAATTTCCCAACCGGTAAAATCGTTATGCTCAAATTTGCTGCCCAGGGTCAAGGTCAGATCCTTGCACAGGGAATAATCGGCCTGTGCAAAGACACCAAACAGATCGTATTGATCGCGGGCTGGATCCATTAACGTATGGGAATGGGTCTCTATGTGATCTGCGTGGGCTCTTAGATTTCCTCCCCAGGTTAGTTGATGCCCGGCGTCAAATGCATAATTTTGCTGGAAATCAACATCCAGAGTCTGGAGTTCTTCATTGTACAGGGCTGTTTCCCGATGACTGTAATCAAAATACAATTGGAGTGTTTGATGCGAGTGCTCATTGAGCTTTCGTGACCAGCTGGTTAGCAGGTGGGCACCACGCAGATCCGTGTCATCGTTAAAAAAGTCGTGGTAATCTCCTTGGTAGGTGATGCGATCAAAGTTTGTGCCTTGCTGACCTTGATAGAAACCACCTGTTGTCTTGCCGGTATATGTTGCCCCTGTATGGTCCCAGCGGAATCCAGCGCGCCCCTGTGTCGAGTCGTCTTCGGCTCCGGTATTGTCTCGTTGGCTGTCTCCACGGGCAAACCCTTTTGCCGTTAACCGCAGATGGCTTTTGGGGTTGATTGCCACGCTTTGCATCAGGCTCAGTCCCCCCAGGTCCTCGGTGCCGATCCACGTCGTCAAGTGCCGCCCTGAGGTGTCTTCTGCAGAACGGGTGATAATATTTACGATGCCATTGACGGCATTTGCCCCCCAAAGCGCGGCTCCTGGTCCGCGGATGACCTCAATTCTGTCTATTTCTTCCAGGATAAGATCCTGAATATCCCAATAGACTCCTGAAAAAACAGGTGTGTAAACACTGCGGCCATCAATCATCACCAGCAGTTTGTTGGCAAATTCTCCATTGAAGCCGCGCGCACTGATTGCCCAGCGATTGGTATCCAATTGTGCGACGTTCATCCCCGGTACCATTTTTAATAGTTCAGGAATGCTGTTTGCCCCCGAATGTTTGATGTCTTCTCGGGTGATGACAAAAATGGCTGCGGGGGTTTTAAATCGGCTGGTCGGTTTTTTGGCTGCCGAGACCACCTGTAGGTTAATTAACTCCTCAAGAGACATCTCGAAAAAATCATTTTCATGTGCCCAGCCGGGGGAGAGGGAAAAGGTAAAGAGCAGGCAGAGAATGATAAGCCCTCTGGTGCTTTGCTTGAAGTCGGCGGTCATTCGAAATCTCATCAGCATGCTTTCCTTATGAACATTAAAAATATTCGTTCTGCTGTGATGCGGTTTGGTCCGCGCAACCAATGAAAGGCCATTAATAGAGTTGCATACTAATTTTTTTATTGGGGGGGTGTCAACAAGGAACCTAGGTTCGAGCCCTAGGGTCTAGGGGGTGGTCCCTAGGGGGGGTCCCTAGGGTAAAACATTCTATTTCGTTAGGGCCAGTTTGAGTCCCAGCGCGATGAGCAGTGAACCCATCAGGCGCTCGGTCCAGTGCCCGAAACGGGTGAAAATGGCCCGGATACGGTGCTGAGTCAAGACGAGTGACAGACCGCAAAACCAGAGTGCGGTGGCGCCCGCCATGTAGATTCCGTAACCAAGTTGAATCGACAGTGGGGTGGTGTGGTTGATAACGACCGAAAAGAGCGCCAGAAAGAACAGAGTCGCTTTGGGGTTGAGGGCGTTGGTCAGAAAGCCGATGCGAAGGGCCTGGGCATTACTCGGTTGCGGGGCCGCAGTGGTTTGCTGTGTTTCTGGCGTTGTTGGCTGTGCGTGTAGCGATTTCCAGCCGATATAGAGCAGATAGGTTGCTCCGATCAGCTTGATGACGTTAAACAGCAGGATCGACTGTGAGATGATCAGGCCGAGGCCCAGCAGCGAGTAGGCGACATGGATCAGGATGCCGGTCCCGATGCCGATACTGGTCCAGAGGGCGGGTCGGCGTCCGGCGACGATGCTCTGGCGCAATACCATGGCAAAGTCGGGTCCCGGGCTGGCGACCGCCAGCAGGTGGACCACAACGATGGTCAAAAATTCTCCCCACAGATTCATAGACCGATCTCCTTGACAAGAGCGCTCATCTGTCGCC
>PKUF01000099.1 GCA_002869635.1 Desulfuromonas sp.
CCCGCCACCACCACGCCCGGCCGGGGGGCTGGTACGAGGTGCCCTCGGCTTAGCGAGTTTCACTTTGAGGATGGTCGAATCGAAATGCGCCTCATCAAGGCACTCTATCGCCTCTTTCGCCTCTTTTTCACTCGCCATCGTCACATAGGCGCAACCGGTATCAAGCCCATTGTTGGGATCCATGATGCGGTGCAGAGCAACCACCTTGCCGGCCACGGCAAAGAGGCGCCGCAACTGATCGTCACTGTAACCTTCGGGGATGTTCTTAACGTAAAGATCCTGGCGCATCGCCACCTCACAAAGAAAAGGGAGTGCCTGTGCGGACAGGCGCGACGACTATACCTGCTTGAGAGAAATCCACAAGGGGAAAATAGTTTGTGGGGATCAGAGAGGGGCGAGCAGAGCATCGATTGAAGTGATCCGCTCACCCCGGCGAACCTGCTCACGTAAAGCCGCGAGGCGACGGTCAAGAACGTCGAGGCGGACAAGCTCACTCCGCTCGTCCTCGCTGGTGACAACCACCGAGGCGACAGCGCCGTGGCGGATCACCAGCCGTTTATCCCCGCGCAGGGCGAGCAGGGGGTCGTGCGTCGCCATCACAACGATCTTTTCCTGCCGCACCAGAAGCTCAAGAGCCTTGCGCCGGTCGACCCCGGCGTTCTCAATTTCATCGACAAGGACGATGGGCGAGGCGCTAAGGCAAGCAACATCGGCGATCATCAACGCCCGCGACTGACCGCCGGAGAGGGCGGTGACCGGGGTTTCGAGGGTGAACGGTTCGCCGGCGAGCTCCACCGCCATGGCAAAGACCGTCTCGACCATTTTCTCGGTCTCGCTGTGCAGGCGGCTCTCGGCGTGCATGGCGATAAACTCACGCACGCTTAAATCCATGACAAAGTTCATGTTTTGTGAGAGCTGCGCCACCAGCCGCTGCTCCCCCGAGAGACGGGTCGCGTCATCAATCGGCGCATCGTCAATATGGATACGGCGACCGCTTGGGGTATCCCCTTGGGCGAGGCATTCAATATCAGCCAGAAGGCGGCTCTTCCCCGAACCGGTGGGGCCAACGACACAGATGACATCGCCAGGGCGGAGCTCAAGCTTGAGCGCTTCGGCGTCGCCGCTTTTGTCACGCCCGCCGAGCAGGGTCACCTTACCGACCGTCTGTCCCGTCTCTTGCGCCTGCAGCGCCGCCATGCCGTCGGCAAAAGCGATGAGCTGGGCAATGAGTGTCCCGCGCTCGGCGTCATCGGGAACCTGTTCGGTAAGATACGCCGCTAACGGGAGGTGAGCCGGGGGGAACGGCAGGGCGAGGCTGGCGAAAAAATCGACAAGATAGGGGTGTTCGCGCCGCAGGACAAGACCGTTTTTGAGCAACAGCGGGGCGCTCATGCGAAATCCATCGTCTTGACGTTGCCGATCTGGCAATCCTTGCCGATGCGGGTCTCACCGAGACAGTAGTAGCAAAGGGCGGCGGGCATCGAGAAACGCAGCTTCTCACCATCAAGAGTGGTCAGGGCGGGGGCCGAGGTGAAGTGGCGCTGCAGCAGCAAGCTCCCCTGACCGGTGAGCCCGTTCAGGGGCAGCACGGCCGCTTTGGGATTGACCTGACGGACGCGAAAGGCGAAGACCTCGCGCTCGGCCTGCGAAACGATATCCCCCTTGGTGATCACCACCACGTCGGCGTTTTTGAGCATCGGCCCGATCTTCCCCGGGGTGTGGACACCGCTGAGGTTGTCGACGACACAGACCGCCCTTACCGGTTGCAGATGCGGCGAGCAGCGGTTGCAGAGCCCGGCGCTCTCGCTGATCAGAAGATCGAGATTTTCCTGTTTTCCCCAGGCGAGGGCCGCTTCAATATTGGCGACAAAAAAGTGATCGGGGCAAAGACCACCGGCCAGACCGGTCTTCACCGGGATGCCGGCCTTGGCGTAGCGCTTTTCATCGTCGCTGGCGAGACAGTCGAACTTGACCACCCCGAGTCGCAGCCCCTCGCGCAGCAGCCCTTCAGCAACCCTCAGGATCACCGAAGTTTTGCCGCTCGATGGAGGCCCTGCGACAGTTACCAATTTCATCTCAGCACCCGGCGAACCCGCGGCAGGAAAAGCTCATCGATCTCGGCATTGACCTTCTGAATGTCGTTGCCACGCAGCCACTCCCATCCGAGCCACTTAAGCGGTTTTTCCTGCAGCTCCCCATCGATCTCAGCATGGGGAACCGGAAAACGTGCCCCAACCAAGGCGCGAGCGAGGTCGGGACCGGTCAACCAGTCAAGAACCGGTTTGAGCTCATCAATCTTGTTGCGCTTGACCTGCAGGGTGACCGGACTCGCCAGCGCCCCATCCTCGGGCCAAAGGATCTTGATCCGTTCCTGATGCTTGACCCGGTGGGCGAAGAACTCGGGCATGACGTAGAGCGCCCCCCCCTCCCCGGCATCGATTTGTTTGACCATCTGCGCGGGATGCAGTCCCTGGCGCACGTTAGGAGCGAGGCGCCGCAGAGCCTCTTCCCCCCCCTCCTGAAAAAAGGGCAACAACACCGCGTGGCAGAAGAAGTCGTTATTGCCGCGCAAGGTGACATCCGAGGCCCATATCGGCGAGAGGATCTCCTCCCAGCGTTGCGGCATGGGGCGATCCCCCACCTTCTCGAGATCGGCAACAATCACCAGCGGATTGATCCCGAAGACAAAGTATTCCCCCTTCGGATCCGGAAGCCCGGCTTCAGCAAAAGCGGTACACGGTGCGACATCCCCATAACTGACATAGTCGCCGGTGGCGACGAAGCGCCGGTGGAAGCTGTGATAGTAAAAGGCATTAAAATCGGCAGAGACGATGATGTCGGGAAGCTCTTCAACCCGTTCGATCGTCCCGACATAGGGGTAGTAGGAGAGCTCTTGGTTGAGGTTTCCCTCCACCGCGTAGGTGATATCGAGCCCCTGCTCTTTTTTAAGTGTTTCAAGAAAGGGGGTAATCACCCGCGAGAACGGGACCTTGAGGCCACAGGGCATGAGCGCCAGCAGAGTCAACTCACCAGAACGCCGCGGATCATCGAGCCCCGGCGCTTCAAGCAGCGCCGCACTCTCGACCTCTTCGGTGAGCAGGCGGGAAAAGAGGGTTGTGTCGAGCCCCCGACTGCGCAGCGCCGTCCCAAGGCTGAGAAAGGGAGCAAGAACCCGCTCCCCCTCTTCACTCACCACAGCACCGAGGCCGTGCCGCTGTAACAGATCACGGCTGACCGGATAGCGGCGCAGCAGTTCGGCAATGGTCAGATCGAGAAGATTCTCCATAACTCTCTTTCTTTAAATGAGCAATTGCCGGTTTAGCTGGCGCAGGATTCGAGAGCGTCGAGGTCAATATCCTCACCGACAACACCCGCGGCGTCAGCGCGACACTGCTTGCAGTGTCGCGCCTGAGAGAGGATCAGTTCGGCCTGGTTACGCACCATCTCCATCACTGCGTCAGTAGGAGGCGTGACATCCTTAAAGAGACCGATGGGGATCACCGGAATGATGTTCATCATCTGCGCCCCAAGGTTGCGCACCCGTACCGCCAGATCGAGAGTCTCATGATCATTGATACCGGGGATATAGACATGGTTGATCTTGATCATCAGCCCCGCCGCAGCGGCTTTTTTCACCCCTTCGAGCTGACGCTCGAGCAGCAGCGCCGCCCCCTCTTCGCCGGTCATCCGCGCACCGCCGTCGTTAATCCATTCGTAGACCTTCGCCCCGGTCTCGGGGGTGAGGGCGTTGATAGTAACCGTGAGGCTGTGGACATCGACAGCAAGGATCTCGTCGAGCATCTGCGGCAGGCACAGACCGTTGGTGGAGAGGCAGAGCGTCATCTCCGGGAACGCTTCACGCACCAGGCGGAAGGTCTCGAAGGTCTTGGGGTTGGCAAGCGGGTCACCGGGACCGGCGATCCCGACCACCTTGAGCTTAGCGCCCCCCTTCATCTCCATATGCTTTTTGACCAGGCGCACCCGCTCAACCCCCTGTTGCGGCGTGAGGACACGGCTGGTGACGCCGGGACGACTCTCGTTGGCACAGTCGAACTTGCGCTCGCAGAAACCACATTTGATGTTGCAACCGGGGGCCACCGGCAGATGGAGTCGGCCAGCCTTGCTGTGATCGCCGCCGAAGCAGGGGTGATCGGTCTCGGTTTTTGCTTTGAGCATCGGACAGGAGGGGGCCATTTACATTCTCCTTTGGGTCGAAACAAAAAAACACCGGGGGAGCTCACTCCACCCGGCGCCTTCGCCTAAACATAAAAAACCCCGGTCGGATTCTCCGCCGGGGCTACATTGCCTGTTTTTTTCGTAGAGGCACAACTTTGTACCGTTGCCAGAGAGTAGAGCATCAACCGTGCCAAAGAGTAGATCCCCCTATTTTAGGGCTTTCTCGCCTCTTGCTCTGAAAGAGTGATCAACATTTATGCAGGCGCTGCCTCCCCGCGCCCTTTTTCATCCAGCATGTGCGAAAAAAAACGGGCAGAAGGAGACCCTCATCACTCCTTCTGCCCATGCCCGAGGCAATTTCATCCCTGGAAAGAGCAATCAAGATCATCGGGGATGATGTGCGACGCGATAAAAATTTATTTTTCCGCCGCATCCAGTGCGTTGACAGCAGCCTCCGCTGCGGCCAGGGCCGGCTCAAAGGGGCCATTGGCGACCATGGCGTGAATACCGAGGCGTTGCAGCTCCTGTCGAGGGAAGTCTCCAATCATGGCGGTTACCACAACCCGGCAACCAGCAATTGCCTCGGCAATTGCATCGAAGCGCCCATGTCGAAAGGGTTGGTCCGGGACGTAGTCACAATACTTCTCAACGGCAACCTCACCCAATGAGGTTGAAGAGCCGGAGACGGTCTCAAAGAGAAGAAAGCGCTCCGCGTGACCGAAGTGCTGATCGACATCGGTACCACTACGGCTGGTGACGGCGATGCGCATGACGAAAACTCCTTAAAAACAGACAGGGCGACAACAGAATCTCTGTCGTCGCCCCGAGGTCGTTGCTTAGGCTTCCATGGTGATGAAGCTGAAGCATTTTTTGGGACAGGTCACTCCGCAGCCGGCGCAACCAATGCAGTTATCGGGGCTGACGATGGTCATGATCATACGGGTCGAATCGGTCTCCTCGTCGATCAGATCCTCGGGGCCGAGAACCTTACGGGAGCAGGCCTTGTAGCAGCGGCCACAGCCGATGCACTTCTCAGGGTCAATCGCCTCGGCAAAGGTGGGGGTCCAGTCCTTGCCGCCGCGGGTCTTTCCGGTCAGTAGAGCCATGGGTCTATCTCCTCTCAAAGGGAAGGCCGCGCGGCGCAGCAGCGACGGCGGCGATAAAACTAATTGTCGCCGAAGCCCGGACGTTCGTTCTTCAGCATCGCCTTGCGCAGCCAGGGTGGCGGACTGTCGCGAAGCACCTCCTGCAGTTTCGCCACCACATCAGTGATCGGCTCCTGCTCTTTACTCTTAATCGGGTGGATCTTTTTGGCGACCAGGCGGGCTGCGGCCGGGCCACCGATCTGTGCGACATAAACCAGTGAACACTCAGCAAGACCGGCGCAACGCGCCTCGATACGATCTGCTTCATCTGTCCCCTCGGTCGTCACCTGAACGACGCCGCTGAAGGCCGCCTCTTCCGGACCGATCTCCCAGATGTAAAACTGCTCGGCGCGTCCGAAATGTTCGTCGACATGCACCTTGTCGGTACTGGCAAAGGCTACTTTCATATGAACTCCTTGCTTTTTCTGGCCAGCAATGATGTCAAAGCGGCGGGTTCTGATCATGGTCGCCCCCTTTTAAGGGGGAGGGGCAAGGGAGCATCCAAACCACTCACCTTGCCCCTCACAGCTGGGTTTTAGCGCATCATTTCAAACCACTGGTCTTCGCAGGTCTCGTCCTTGATATCAAGGAACTTGTTGGCGATCATGGTCAGCATGGTGATCGCCCCCTGGTAACCAACCACCGGGTTACGGTGCAGGTTGACGCGGTCGATGATCGGGAAGCCAATGCGGAAAAGAGGGATCTTGGCGTCACGGGCCGCAAACTTGCCATGAGTATCGCCGATCATCCCTTCCACGGGATCGGTCATCAACAGGCTGCGCATATGCCAGAGGTCCTTATTGACGTGGACGGTGCAACCTTCGCCGTACATCGAGGTTTCAAGAACCGCTTCGATCTCTTTCTTCACCTTCTTGGTACCGCGAGAGATGACGACGTGCCAGGGGCGTGCGCCCATCTCAAGCAAGAAGGAGATGATACCGATGACGTAGTCCGGGTCTCCATAGACGGCGAACTTCTTGCCGTGGAGATACTGGTGGGCGTCGGTCATGGCATCAACCGCCAGAGCACGCTCTTTTTTCAGCGCCTCAGGAACCGGCTTGTCGAAGAGCTCGGAGAGCTTAAGGATGAAGGCGTCGGTCTTGGCGACACCGAAAGGCATCGGCATCACTTCATTGACACCGCTGAAGTTCTCATCGATCCACTTCATGGTCGTCACAGAAGAGAACTTCTGCATTGAGATCGTCGCCTTACCATTGATCGACTCAGCGGCATCCTCGAGCTTGGTCCCACCAGAGTAAAGCTCGTAGTGCCCGTCGCAGCCCGAATCAAAGACGTCTGAGCTGTCGGCGAGGACAGTGTAGGGGATCTCGAAAAGATCGAGAATCCGCTTGTACTCACGGATGTTACCGACGTTGCCGTCGAAACCGGGGATCAGATTGAGCTTGCCGGTGCACTTCCCTTCGATCTTCTGTCCTTTGGTCAGATACGCGAGGATGCTCTTGAGCATCGCGTCGTAACCGTGGATGTGGGTCCCGTTGAAACTCGGGGTGTTGGCGTAAGGGACCGGCAGATCCTCGGGGATGTGCCCTTTCTGCTTGGCGTTCTTGATGAACGCGGTGAGGTCGTCACCGATGACCTCAGGCATGCAGGTGGTGTAGACCGGCATCATCTTCGGCTTGTAGAGGGTGTAAGCGTTCTCAAGACCTTCGAAAAGGTTGTTCTGCCCACCGAACACCGCGCCGTCCTCGGTCATAGCATCGCAGGTCGCGGCAGCCGGCTCACGGTAGTGACGGCTGAAGGTGGAGCGGAAGTAGGACGCACACCCTTGGGAACCATGGACGAAGGGGAGCGACCCCTCGAAGGAGGTGGCAACCATCTGCGCCCCGAGAGGCTGGCAGGCATGAGCCGGGTTGATAACCAGTGCCTCACGGGCAAAGTTTTTCTCTTTGTAATCTTCGGTGTTGATCCAATTACTGACCTTCTCCACCTCTTCCGGGGTGTACTCGGTCACTTTTTTCAGGGCAGTTTCGCTCATATCGTGAACTCCTTAAGTGCGTGAGGGTCAGGGTAAGGGGTGAGACTAAGAGAGCATCGCCCCCTTACGCCTCACACCTCACGCCTCGCGTCCCCTTAGAAGGGGGACTTCACCAGTTTCCAGGTCGGGCTGTTGATCGCCATATCGATGTCGCGGGCGAAGACCTCGAACCCTTCGTAGCCATGATAAGGACCGGAATAGTCCCAGCTGTGCATCTGGCGGAAAGGAATACCGGACTTCTGGAAGACATACTTCTCTTTGATCCCGCTGCCGATGAGGTCAGGTTTGAACTCTTCGACAAACTTCTCGAGCTCGAATTCAGAGACGTCATCATAGATGATGGTGTCTTTGGCCATCTCGGGCTGAGTGCGATCGTAGTCATCCTGGTGAGCGAACTCGTAACCGGAACCGGTGATCTCGATACCGAGATCTTCGTAGGCGCCGACGGTGTGACGGTGGCGAAGACCACCAACGAAGAGCATCGCGGTCTTCCCTTCAAGGCGGGGCTTGTACTCGTCGAGGACGGCCTGCATGATCGGCTTGTACTTGGCGATGACCTTCTCGACGTTCGCCTTGATGGTGTCGTCAAAGAGCTCACCAATGGCACGCAGCGACTCTTCGATCTTGGTCGGACCAAAGAAGTTGTACTCGAGCCAGGGGATGCCCCACTTCTCTTCCATGACCTTACACATGTAGTTCATGGAGCGGTAGCAGTGGATGAGGTTGAGCTTGACCGTATGGGTCGCGGCGATCTTCTCGACTTCGCCATCACCGGTCCAGACGCTCTTAACATTGAGGCCGATCTCTTCGAGGATCGGCTTGGCGGCCCAGACGTCACCCCCGATGTTATAGTCACCGATCAGGGCGACATCATAGGGACCAGCTTCTTCGGCGAACTCGTAGCGGCCGATGATGTGGTCGCGAATCGAGTCGTTGGAGATGTGGTGACCGAGCGACTGGGAGACACCACGGAAACCTTCGCAGTTACAGGGGACGACCAGCTTGTCGTACTCGGCTTCTTTCTTCTTGGTGACGGCGTTGATGTCGTCACCAATCAGGCCGACCGGGCACTCGGAGAGGACCGAGAAGCCTTTGGCGAGCGGAAAGAGCTCGTTGGCTTCGTCGAGAAGCTTCTCAAGCTTGGCGTCACCACCATAGACGATGTCACGCTCCTGAAAGTCGGAGGTGAAGTCGAGGGCGAAGGAGGTGACGCCGTTGATCCCCTGCATCAGGTTACGACGGGTACCCCAGCTATAAACACCGCAGCCGACAGGACCATGGGAGACGTGAACCATGTCACGAATCGGGCCCCAGACCACCCCTTTGGCGCCGGCGTAGGCACAACCACGCTGGCTCATGACACCGGGAACAACTTTACGGTTCGATTTAACCGCACAGACCGAGGAGCTCGGATCGTTCGGCCCAAGATGCGGAGCGCGCTTCTTCTGCGCTTTCTCCGGCATGCAGGCGAGGGTCTCCTCGATCAGTTTCTCAGTTCTCTCTTTAGTGATGCCCTCGATGGGCTTACGCTCTGCCATATGTTGTAACTCCTCTAATGCTGTGAGGGGTGAGGAGCGGGGGTGAGAAAGAACCGATCCGTCTCACACCCGCCCCCATCGCCTTATTCCTTACGGATACTTAGGCGTTCTCGGCCTTGCCGACGTTCTCTTCGTCATCAACTTCCATGATCCCGAATTCCATCAGCAGTTCTTCAAGCTCTTCCATCTCGAGCGGGGTCGGAACAACGAACATTTTGTTGTCGTTGATCTTCTGCGCGAGAGTGCGGTACTCATTGGCCTGCTTGTGTTCCGGGGAGTACTCGATGACGGTCATACGACGAAGCTCAGCGCGCTGAACCTGATTGTCGCGGGGGACGAAGTGGATCATCTGGGTGCCGAGACGCTCGGCCAGGGCGGTGATCAGATCGGCCTCACGGTCGGTGTTACGGCTGTTACAGATCAGGCCGGCCAGACGAACATTCCCGCTCGAGGAGTACTTGAGGATACCCTTGGAGATGTTGTTGGCCGCGTACATCGCCATCATCTCACCCGAGACAACGATGTAGATCTCTTCCGCTTTGTTCTCGCGGATCGGCATGGCGAAACCACCGCAGACAACGTCGCCGAGAACGTCGTAGAAGACGAAGTCGAGGTCTTCAGTGTAAGCACCTTCTTCTTCAAGGAAGTTGATGGCGGTGATAACACCACGACCGGCGCAGCCGACGCCCGGCTCAGGACCGCCCGACTCAACGCACTTGACATCGCCGTAGCCCCATTTCAAGACATCATCCAGCTCGAGGTCCTCAACGGTGCCGAGCTCACGGACCTTGTCCATGACGGTCTCCTGCGCTTTGGCATGGAGGATGAGGCGGGTCGAGTCAGCTTTCGGGTCACACCCGATAATCATGACTTTCTTGCCGAGGGAGGCGAGGCCGGCCACGGTGTTCTGGGTGGTGGTGGATTTGCCGATGCCGCCTTTGCCGTAGATCGCGATCTGACGCATTTTCTTGGACTGTTCCATGGTTCATCTCCTTCTAAGGAATGTGTGACGTGACCTTTTCCTTCAGCCCCCGGCGGCATCGCCTTTGATTCGTCTGGTCTGTTGGTTCTGGCCGTATACAAAAAAAGCGCTCCTCCCAACCACGGGAAGAGCGCCATGCTCGTGCGACGCCAATCTTTGCGTCGCGTTCTCTGTCTTTTCTTTACCTAAAAACAAACGAACCCGAAAAAACAGTCGAACCGAATTTCCGGGCAACGTTGCCGTGTTCACTTAAGAAGCCACACGTCCTCGTGTCGGCTTGACAAGAGATATAGCACAGGACATGCCAAACTCAAAGAAATAAAAAAACGGCAATATAAACAAAGAGATAGATGAGATGTCCAGCTGCATCGGCCTTTGTCATACGCCTACTTTTTATGCACTTCTTTTGAGCATTGTGCGCAAAAGCGGGCAAAAGCCCCTTCCATCCCAACGGGTCAGCAACAAAAAAACCGGCCCTCCCCATACAGAGAAGAGCCGGTCCTTTTCTGCTCGTTCGCAGGAGACCCTATTTATAGATCACCCGACCGTTGAGAGGCTGCAAAGGGCGGTTATTCTCTCCCCCCATCACCCGCTTGAGCTTGGCGGCCTGCCCTGGGGCAATCGTCACCGGCTGTTTAAGAAGCATCCAAGCCACCCCTTCGCTACAGGGGGGCGTCGTCAGCGAACCGGACCAAGAATAGTAGTCGCGGCTCTCGGGAAGCATCGTCTCTACATTGAGCGAGCCAGCGATATCCATGGTGGAGTTGGCGGCAACCGGCATCCGCAACCAGAGTTGCTCAATGAACGGGTTTGCCGCGCCATCAGCAAACATCACCCCGACCACTGCCAAATGACCATCAGCATCGGAATGAACCAGATGTGCCTCCATCGGGAAAAGCTTTCCCTCTATCGCATTTTCACTCTGAGTATGGAAATGAAACTGGAGCAGATTGTAGGTCTTGCCCGAGACGGTGATCGTGCTGCCGGGGGCGTAGTCAACCTTAATGGTATGACCGTTATTCACCATGTGGATCGGAGTTGCCTTGTAGCTAAACGCGATGGCCGGCTGATCGACATCCTGGCCACCGGTCACATTGATCGGCGACTGACTCTCACCGATGCTGCAGGTCGAAAAGGCGGGATCGAGAGAGCCCCAGTGCTCAGGCGCACCTGCCCCTTCGTAACCCCAGTGAGGAGCGGCATCGCCATGCCCGCCGGTGGCGCCGGCCCAAGAGACGGAGACGGTTGCACAGAGCAGCGCCGTCAAGATCGCAAGACGTTTCAGCATCGTTTTTCCTCCTACATGAAATAAATGAAATAGAATGGCACCCACACGTATACAACATGCCATCAATGGTAAGATATCACACGCCTCCCCCTAGAAAAACAACGGAAAGATAAAAAATAATCAATCAAATGCCGCGAGCTTAAAAGCAAATGTCAGATCGAGGCCGGCCAGGGCATGATTCCCATCAAGGGTAATATGCGCCTCATCCACCGCGACCACCCGCATCAGGATCGACCGACCGCTCTTGAGGGAGATTTCAACCTTCTGACCAAGCTGTGGATCACTCCCAACCGGCAATTCCTTACGCGGCAGTGAGATGCGATTCTCCTCCCGACGCGGGCCGTAGGCCTGATCGGAGGGGATTACCACATTCTTCGCCTCTCCCACCGCCATTCCGACAATCGCCTGCTCGAGCATGGGAAAAATCTCATCAGCCCCAAGGGTCAGCGAAAGAGGATCGCGCTCTTCGGTGCTATCAAAAATCCGCCCGTTATCAAGGGTCCCGATATAGTGAATCGCGACCCGATCACCCATTTTGGCCCTGCGCATGGTCACTCCTTACAGGTTCAGTGTCCAAGTTCGCCGCGCATAGCGGCAACCAGACAGTCATAGACATCCTCACGACTGCAGACAAAGATCGGCAGTTCTTGCACCATGATCTCTTCGACGCGGTGCAGCACGTCACCATCTCGACTCTCAATCGCCACCATCACCGCCTCAAGCATGGAGAGGACCTGATAGAGGTCGTTCCGATCAAAAGGGCGCGGATCGGGCTTGCCTAAAAAGTCGGCTTCATCGCGCTCCTCCTTGTTACGACGATAGCGATAAAAAAGATCAGAGGGCTTAATTTCGAGCGCAAAAGGCTCATTCTGCTCATTCATTGTGCACTCCTAGCCACAAGAGGAACAGCCACCCGCCTTAGAGCAGGCGCTGCGACAGAGCTGCTGCTTCTCACTGCCGAAACTTTTTTCATAGGCTTCAAGCGCCTCAGCGGTAACAAACCACCCCCCATCAAGCTCTTCTCCGGCGAGAACGCCGCGCTTGATGTGCATGAGAACATTCATTTTTGTCGTACCAAGCCGGGCGGCCACCGCATCAACGGAGAGCATTTTCGCAGGATCTAGAGACATGGTTCGTACTCCTTGTCGGGGACAAAAAAACCCCTTTACCATACGGCAAACGGGCAGCGCTGCAGTAGAGACAACCACCATGGTTGTCGATCCACGACCTTACATTTAGCAGGATTCAGGCCAAGCCGACTTACTCTGGAGCAATCACCCAGAACCGGTCATCAAGCCGGGGAAGCAACAGCGGCTTGACCTCATGCCAGAGCAGCCCACCGGTACCACAGCCGGGCCGAGGGAGAATAACCTTGGCCCACCCGATGCGGTCGGCCAAAGCCGAGAGCTCATCAGCAGAACGACGAATCAGCGCCGGCTCCGGCCACGACCAAGGATCCTCCGCCACCGGGAAAGCGATCACCCCCTCATCAATCAGCCCCACATGATTGCCATGCTGCAGGAGATGCGCCCCAAGCCGCTCTTCGAGACCGGGAAAGAGGTCACGGGCCTGCCGGGCACAGCCGCGCAGCATCATCCCCCGCCCTTGACAATCAACCTTGCCCCCGGTGGTGATAGCGAGAACCGCCTTGCCACGGAAGCTCCAGAGGTCGCCGAGAATCTCTTTCATCCCGACACCTGTTCGCGATACCAAGGCGAGAGTCGTAGCAAATCGCCGGCAATCTCATCAACCTCACGCCGCACCGTCTTGTCAATCTTGCGCAACCAACGCGACGGCAACGACTCAAGGCCGTAGAAAGCGCCAGCGATCATTCCGGCGATCGCTCCGGTGGTGTCGGCGTCCCCGCCTTGATTGACCACCCCAATCAAACATTCCTCAAAGGTGGCGGTCGTAAAAAGATAGTGAAAGACCGTCTGCATTGTCTCGACCACATAGCCACTGGCGGCGCCACGGTAATCGTTGAAGTGAAATTTGGGGTATTCGGCGATCAGCTCCTGAGTGAAGCGATGCAGCTCAAAGCGATCGGCACCAAGCAGTGCGGCCTGCAACATCTTGCCCGTGGTGATACAGGCCGCGTCGGAAAAGGGGTGATTGTGGGTGAGGTGGGCCTGAGCAAGAAGGCAATTCGCCATCTGCTCTTCATCACCGAGGGTAAAGAGCGGCACCGGAACCATCCGCATCACTGCGCCGTTGCCGGCATCCCAATCGTTCACCGGATTCTCGAGAACTCCGTTAAGGAGGTAGTTGCGAATCCCCTTACGACAAGTCGAGCCGATATCAACGGGGCGGCTTTTCATCCAAGCGACAAAGTTATCGGCGATCCCCACCAGATCCCAGCCACCAGCAGCAACAATCGCCCGCGCCATCGCCAACGACATTTCGGTGTCGTCGGTCACTCGCCCCGGCTTAAGATTGAGCCAGCCCCCCCCGATGATCTTGCGATGTACACCGTACTCACTGCGAATTTCATTGGGGAGCATAAATTCGGTGGTGGCACCAAGTGCGTCGCCGAGGGCAAGACCGAGAAAAGCGCCGCGCGCCCGGTCGATCACTGTGGTTGTGGATGGTGGCATGACGTTCAGACCTAACCGGTCAGGATGTCGACATGATACTGGCCGCCGATGACCAGAACCTCTTCTTCCCCCTTAAGCAGGGAAGAGGGGAGCATGTCGCTGGCAAAGAAGATTTTAGTGCGCGGGACCTGCGCTCGCATCACCCGGGTACCGAACTCCCAGGCCCGCTCAAAATCGGTGGTGAAGGAGAGGAGGCTGTTGAGCTGGACAAGAAGGCGCTTCTTCCCCTCTTCGGCGACAACATGATGTTCCGCCATGTCGTTAAAACCGCGATAGAGGGTGTAGTGGGTCTGCTCGGGGGCGGTACGGATCAACTCGTCCTGACAAAACTCGTACAAAACATCGAGCTGGTCAAAGAGGGCGTTGGTACGGGCAGTCCCTTTCATCCGATCGACGGTGTAGCGAAAGTACGCCTCGCAGTGGCGGTCACGGATCGGTTCGTGATGAAAGGTCGGGGAGAGACCGATGCGGCTCTCGACCCACCCCTTAAGAACCGCCCCCTCTACCGAGTTGGAATCGAACATCCAGCCACGCAAAAACCGCAGGTAGCTGTTTTTGATGCTCTTGCGACTCCCCTTGGTCTCTTCGCGCTGCCATTGGTGCAACTGAAAAGCAACATCCATCCAGTCGTTAAACTGGGCTCCGCGCGCATCTCGGGTCGGCAACTGTGCCAGACGCTCAAAGAGCCCCCGATTGGCATGTCGCACCCCCTGAATTTCCAGAGGCTGAGGCCGGTTGTTGTAATAAGGGGTGGCGATAACCCAGGGAGGAAGACCACACCGGTTGATCTGCAGGGTCTCCATCCCCTATCCTTCCATCAGCAGAATCGCCTCGGCGACCTCCTTCATCGTCTTGCGCTTATCCATGGCGATCTTTTGCATCTTACGGTAGGCTTCCGGCTCGCCAAGGCCGTTCTTGATCAGCAATGCTTTGGCCCGATCGACCAACTTGCGAGTCTCAATCGCATCCTTAAGCTTCTCCACCTCATCTTTGAGGTTTGAAACTTCGACAAAATGATGGATGGCGAGATCGACCGCCGCGTAGAGCTGTTCGGGGCGGACCGGCTTCATGACATAACCAGCGACCCCAGCATCACGCGCCTTCGCAATGGTGTCAACATCACCGGCTGCGGTCAGCATAATAATCGGCCCAGGGAGCATTTTGCTTATTTTTTCAGCAGCCACCAGTCCATTCATGACCGGCATGGAGACATCAAGAATGGAAAGCAACGGCTTGCGAATACGCGCAAGATCAACCGCCTGACTTCCATTCTCTGCTTCGATGATTTCATCAAAACCATAATCGTTCAGTACTTCAATTACTTGGCGCCGCAACAACGGTTCATCATCGGCAATCAGTGCTATTTTCATGGAGAGGCCTCCTTGCCTAAGGGTTCACTCTAACTCTTGCATAGAGGGTGCCACTGTGCCGCAAGGCGCCGTCTACGGCACCCCGCCCCCTTTTTCGCTTGTTTTGTCCCCCGGTTCATGGTAAGAACGTCACGTTTTTCCTAAGCCCGTTTCGGGCGGAGTCGCGCACCGTGGAACAGTCAGAACTCGATCGCCTTTATATGCAGCAAGCACTGCACGAGGCCGAAGAGGCAGGCCGAAAAGGGGAAGTCCCCATCGGTGCAGTTCTGGTTCGCGACAACGGGATTATCGCTCGCGGTCACAACCTGCGCGAGAGTTGCAACGACCCAAGTGCCCACGCCGAGATGGTGGCCATCCGCGCCGCCGCCGAGCAGACCGGGCACTGGCGACTGCTTAACACCACGCTCTATGTGACCCTCGAACCATGCGTCATGTGCATGGGGGCGATCATTCTGGCGCGTATCCCCCGACTGGTCTTTGCCTGCCGCGATCCTCGCGCCGGGGCTGTAGGCTCGATCTACAACTTCGCTAAAGACGCACGCTTCAACCACAGCGTCGCAGCCAGTGAAGGGGTGCTCGCTGACGAGAGCAGCCAGATGTTGCAACAATTTTTCCAGCAACTCCGGGCCCGTAATAAGGCGCGCAAAAAACCAAACCCCTAGTGCGGAGGGGTGTCCGAGAGGTCGAAGGTGACAGACTCGAAATCTGTTGTACCGCAAGGTACCGTGGGTTCGAATCCCACCCCCTCCGCCATAAAAAACAAAGGCTTAGCCAGAAATGGTTAGGCCTTTTGTTTTTCGCATTTGATAAAAAATCCTTCCTTGGTACACTCTTGGAACACTCCCAATCAAAAAACCACCAGCATTCACAATACCAGTGAGGCAGCATGGCTGTTATCCAAAGAGCGCAAAACTGCAGACGGGAAAACAAAATCCTTTACAGGCCCAAAATCAGCGCCTAAATCAGACGGGTAGCACTTATTCTTAAAATTTATCCTTGACAGTAGTAGCCGGTAAATGTATAAACGCTCTCGCCTCTACAGAGGATTTCAGGGGTAAAACAGCCCGGTTTTGTAGCTGATTACAAGGCACAATACTCAAGAAATCAGCGAGTTAGAGACGATATTCCATTCCCCAATAGCTCAGTTGGTAGAGCAGGTGGCTGTTAACCACCCTGTCCCTGGTTCGAGTCCGGGTTGGGGAGCCAATTACCCCCAAAAGTGGGCACTCCTTCATGGAGGCCCACTTTTGTTTTATAGAGAATGTCCGCCAGCACAGATTCCTTCCCAAAAATATTGACTTGATGCCCATCAAACCTGATTTCCTCAACGAGGAGCTTGAGGTAGGCCTTGCCAAATTGCGAGTCTCGGTTAAACAATTTCTCCTTGAGGGATGAACAAAATCTCTCGATGATTTCAGGGGTAATCTCAACCATGGCAATATCAACCTGTCTCTTCAGACTGGCGATTTCGGCTTTAATTTCCTGTTGCCGGTTCTGATTATTCTGCATCCGTTCCTTTACCGTATCGTCGAACGGCAGTCCATTCTCAATCGCTTCATAAAGACGATTGATAGCCCCTTGCTTCTCTTCATGCTCCCTATGCAGTTTTTCAAGCCGCCGTTTTTCATCACTAAAAGAATCCCGAAGTCTGGCCTGAAATTGGTCGATGATTGCCAAGACACGCTTTGGAGTGAAGACGCTCTCTGCCAGGCAACATAATACGGCTTCATCCAGTTCTTCCATTCGCTTATTTGGAGTCTGGCAGGCATCCTTGCTGGTGCCGCGACGGTTCTCACATGCGTAGTAATTGTATCTGCCGCTCTTGGCGGTCATAATTGTCATCCCCTTCCCGCAAGCTGAACATTTAAGCAGTCCTGTCAACAGTGTTGGAGATGAGACGACTCTGGGTGACACTACTTTTGGAGAACGCTCAGAACGTATTCGAGCACTTTCGTCAAAGATTTCACGGGCAATGATCGGAGGGACTTCGACTTTGATCCATTCTTCTGGAGGATTCTGTGTCTTGTTCTTATTCGAACGTTTGTTAAAGAAATACTCTCCGTAATAAGTGGTGTTCTTGAGGATAAGTGCAACAGTTGACTTGTTCCAGGATTTCCCGTTTTTCAACATGCCGTTTTTACACAGATAGTCTGCGATTTGCTTAATGCCAAAAGGCAGCCCTTCCTGACCGTGTATGCTCAGCTTGAAAATTAACCTGACGATTTCTGCATGTTCCTCATCAATAGCCAGTTGTTTTTTATTCTGATCACGGTGGCCACGACTTGAGTTCTCCACTTCCACGGCCTTATATCCATATGGTGGTCTTGAACCAGTAAAATACCCCTGCCGGGCGCACTCCTTCATTGCGCGAATCGTGTGCTTGCTTGTCTCTTGACTCGTATATTCATCGAACATGCTGATCAATCGCTTGATCATAGTTCCATTGAAGTCATCCGTTGTTTCCTGGGTTATGGAAATTAGTTTGATACCGTTTTGATTCAGTGTCCGCTCGTAAAGGGCAAGTTCCAAGTGGTCCCGAAAAAACCTCGATAGGCTGTGAACGATGATTGCCTCAACGGGGGTTTCATCGGCACAGAGATCATTTATCATCTTTTGGAAGACAGGTCTGCGATCATCCGTTGCAGACGCTCCAGGCTCAACATACTCTTGCAGGATTGTGTGATCGCGATGCTTACACCAATCCCTGATCTGATTTAATTGGTCGGGGATTGATAGGTCGCGCTCAGCCTGCTTACCGGTAGAGACGCGCGTGTAGGAGACGACAATCATTTTCTCTCCTTCTTGCAGTATGCGTTTGACCAAAGAGAACGAACCAGGTCTGGAAAGCCGAAATCTTGCCGAATAGACCATCCCATTGCGAAGTCGAACAGCTCTTTGCCCCCAACAAAGTAGCCCATTGGGAATTGGTGTCTATTAGGTCGCAACATGGACTCAATACCATCTTGGATCAAGGCGTCCGTGTCTGCTTGACGGCGATTACCGATGCGACAATATATGCCCACTTTCACGACAGCACCCCTCTCTGAGCAGATGTAAACACATGCTCTGGAATAATTGCCGGAACCGTCACCCTGATCCATTCACCTTCAGGCTTTAACTGCCCCGTCTTGCGACACCTCCTATTGAAGATACGCTCCCCGAGATACGTTTCATCCCGAAGCACACTTCTGATACTTGCAGGAGTCCAGGGACGTTTGCGGCGTAAGCATCCAGCGATATTCAGGTGGTCAGCAATCTGCTTGGTCGTGAATGGCGTCCCATCAATTCCCCTGATGTGAAGATCAAAGATAAGTTTGACCGTCTCAGCTTCAAGCGGATGAACGTCCAGTAGCTTGCTTTCATCGAATTTCGTGCGAAACGCTGTAATGGTCATATATCCGAACGGTACGACCCCGCCAGTGAAGTATCCTTGCCTCGCTTTCTCCTGCATGGCACGAAGAGTGTGCTTGGCATGCTCTTTGGACTGGAATTTATCAAATAAGCCGACAAGGCTTTTGATCATATGGGATGGCTCAACAGTTGAGTCCGCAGCCATCGAAATCAGTTTCACGCCGTGCAACAAAAGCCCCCTTTCAAACATCGCGAGTTTGATCGGGTCCCGGAATAAGCGATTGAAGCTTTGAAAAACAACTCCCTGGATCGAGTGCCCATCTGTTGTCACCGCCTTTTTTAAGGCTTCAAAGGCGGGTCTGTCGTCACTGACATGTTTGTTCCCCTGCTCGATGTACTCGGCATAGATGGTGTGGCCATGTTCCCGGCACCATGAGCGCATCTGGTTTACACGGTCGGCGGCAATGCGCGCATGATCATGCGGGTTGTCAATTGCGAAACGATCGTAAAGTACGACATTCATGTTAGTGCTCCCGGTTCGAGTTGAAGGTTTTCTGTATCAGGTCGCCGAGATGGAGATGGATAAGACCCATTTCCTCCTCGCTGATGAAATCTGCCGGTAGTGTGAAATCAATGTTCACGTTGAACTTGTTCTCGTTGCCCCTGCTCAATTTGGTGACCTCCGATGAATATGTTTGCGTCTGTCGACGTCCACTTCATCTTCAGCAGGGTCCGTGCCAATTTCTTCTGCAAAAACAGCTACTTGAGTAATACAGCAGTATTACTCAAGTAGGATTGACCCATAATTAGTGCAAGGCCCGGATGAGCCTCAGGCAGGTGTTGGTACTGGGGCAGCCTCCGAGCTTTTCGATTTGGCTCTTGATTTTTTGACCGACGATTCCGGAGCAGGCTCAGGCATTTTCTGGGTGCGAATCTGCTCCCGGACCGCCTCAAGGCTGGCGTTGGTGGCAGCCAACTCCTTTTCAGCCTCAATCCGTTTTTCTGCTTCTTCATCATATTTCGCCTGAAGCTGATCCACTTTAGCGGACAGCTTGTCAACTTCCGGCCGCAAGTGTTCGACGTCCTTGGTTGAGGAGAGCAGATCTGAATTAACCTTAGTCAGCTTGTCCGATGTTTCCTTGAGCTGATTCTCAAGGCTGTCAGCTCGGGACTTCTCGCTCTCGGCTTTTGAGGTAGAGTGTCCGAGGTCCTTGTTCAGTTCTTCTATCTTCTTGCTGGCCTTGTCGGCCTCGACTTCAGCTACTTGAAGCTTCGACTTTAGATCTGAAACCTGAACTTCTTTTTCCTTCAGCCGCTCATCCATGACAGCGATTTTCTGCCCAAGCTCCTTGACCTGCTCTCCGTTGGCTTTCCGTTCAGTGGATAACTGACCTGCCAGATCATCGCGTTCGGAATGAAGTTCCGCGATTCCCCTCGCCATCGAAGAGCAGTCTTCTTCAAGGTTGTCGAGTTCTTCCTGAAGAACCGCGACCCTCTTCTTGGCGAAGGCTTCTCGGTCCTCAATGAGGATTTTGGAAAGCCTTTCGTCGATCGCAGAGGCCAGAAGTGCCTCCAGCTCTTTGCGCTTTCTGTCGCGCCATGTCTTGAGGTGTGTTCTGACATAGTCACGGCGCCCTTTGGTGACAGCCTCGACAGAATCGACTGTGGGGTTAAGACCCTTGGCAACCATGCCTTCGGCGACCTCAGCGACCAGTTCATAAGTGACAGATGATTCTTTCGGCATTATTGATCCTTTCCGTTTGGACACGAGGAATGGACATATGACCAAGGCCTCGTGTCCAAACGATCTGGTTATTGGTTCTCGCCACCTTGAAGTGTGCTGCTGCGCCTGGCTTTCAGATGGAGGTGGACATAATCACGTCGTCCTCCTGTTCTGGAGCACACAGCGGCGACGGTGGGTGATACCCCCGTTGCGTCCAACTCTTGCGCGATTTTGAGAACCTGTTCGTAACTAACTCTTGTCATTTGCTTCTTCCTTTTCGTTTGGACATGGGACATTGGAAATATTTCCATTCCCCATGTCCAAACGGTCGTAAATTTTAAGGTCACTCCCTAGAGCCCCCATGGCGTCTTGGTCAGTCCGACCGCTCCTTCATGATGGCTCGACAAGAGCATCGGTTGGGTTTAGGGGGCCATTCACAAAAGGACCCCTCGTGAATGGTTTTGGCTGGGAGGGATCTGGTACCCCGTCCGGACAATCGCAAAGGGGAATTCTGAACTGAATATCGCGGGGGGCGCATCCTGTAAGCCATAAGCCCCCGATGTGGTTGTCGAAGTACATATTTCCTCTCTTGTTTTAGGTCGCCAGCGATGCTTGCTGTTAAAATAAGAGAGCACATCTACCACCCCCGGCGCAAGGGGCTCTTAGACGATTTTTCTTAATAGAATTATATAGTTATCTAGCGATAACCCCGACAAGATATCTTTAAATACAAATAAATATCGATAAATAAAGATATCGACAAAACACAAGTGCCCGTTTTTCCGAAAGGATAAAACGGGCACTTGGTGAAGCGTTTGTCGTTGAGTGAAAATATCAGCGATTTAATGTCGTTATCTTCCTACTCACAATTCGTACAACCACAACCTTCCCCGCGAAGATTTTTATTCACAACATGATCAAAACTGGCCTGAAAGGGTTCGCTGCAACCTAAATGATAAAAACAGTGATCACTATCAGTACGCCCGAGGAGTTGATTTTTGATGAAGATAACCTGACCTCCTGAAATGTGGAAAATATAGGCATTGACACGTTCTGGTGAAATCATACGGGAGAGTAACCCTCCAAAACAGACGGGGCAGATTTCAGGTCCCTCTATGCGCAATTCAGTTAATGACATTTGAAACGACACCCCACACGTTTTGCATATGACCAGATGAGACCGATCATGCCCTTGGTAATACAACGGGGAGGGTGATAACTCTAGTCGCCCATCAGTAACCCTCCGGATCTCCTTAACTGCATCCTTACGCAACTGGTACCATCTAGACGGCAATGAACTTGACTTCGCAACTGAATGCAAGCGACGACGATCATAGGTACCACTTAAAGGTGCCAAGCAGCCTCTGGCATCATGCTCATCCTCTCTCATCGCTAACCTCGGTTCACGAGAACAAGGGATGTGGGGAGTTAAAGGATTGATTTCTGAGGCTAGGCAGAGGAGCGGGGACTTCAATTTAGCCAGAAGCCGCTTGGCGGGGGAATCTGAAGATCTCTTTGATTCTTTCATGGCAAAAGCCTTTCAGGTCGAGTATGTTGTTTCTGACTTGTAATAATCTGTTTGGAATTTCTAAATGGATTATATCTGTTTGGACTATATTGTCAACCGAAATGTTGGTACGCAGCAAACTTAGGAAGGCATGTTATGGAAAACACGTTGTCTGACAGAATCAAACAAGCTCGGCTCGATCAAAAATTGAGCAGAGCTGAATTGGCTTCAAGGATTGAGAGTAGCGCCCCATCAGTATGGCGCTTTGAGCAAGGAGAGCGAATTCCCGGCGCAGATATGGTGCTTAAAATAGCCAAGGTCTGTGGATGTGATCTCGAATGGTTGATGACCGGCCAAGGCAAGGCTAAGGAACAATCTGATGAGTCGGCCAAACGGCAGTTAATGTCGTTGATCGAGCGGGATGAAAAATTTCGGGCAGAAGTGTTGGACGAATTATCCCTTCGGCCACCAGGGGAAGTTATTCGCAATATTCGGATCTACTCTTTTCTTCAGGCGCAGCGGAACGAATGGAACGAGACTCTTGAGGTCTTAGAGAGGTGTGGTGACGGGGAAAAGGTCTGTAAAGACAAACTTAAAGAGATAAAAGAAGAGATAGCTTATCTCGACGTGCTGCTGGAAGTTGGCCGTAAACAAGGGGCATGATTACTTTGATTTTTTGCTGAAAAATCTGTATTTTTAATGTGTTTTGCTTATTTGAGGGGGTTGAAGATGTGTTCAAAAGGGGGGACCTTTTAAAACCTGATGCGCCGCTGGTGCTGGCAGAAGCCAGTTCGGCGGTTTTTTATTTTCGATTTGATTGGTAGGTAAGAATGTTGCCAAAGAAGCTGACGTTGTCCCAGTTGGAGCAGTATCTGTCAAAGGCCGCCTGGATTCTCAAGGGGCCGGTCGATGCATCTGACTTCAAGGTCTATATTTTCCCACTGCTGTTTTTCAAGCGAATCTCCGATGTCTACGACGAAGAGTATCGAATAGCGCTCGCAGAGTCAGGAGGTGATGCCGAATACGCCTCTCTGCCGGAAATGCACCGATTCGAGATCCCGGAAAGCTGTCACTGGAAGGATGTGCGGGAGAAGACTGTCAACGTCGGTCAGGCGATCGAACAAGCGCTGCGTGGCATCGAGCAGACCAACCAAGAATATCTCTATGGGATCTTCGGTGACGCGCAGTGGAGCAACAAGAATAAACTCTCGGACCGGTTGCTGATCGATCTGATCGAACACTTCTCGCAGTACACGTTGGGTAACGAAAATGTCGATCCCGACATGCTCGGCAATGCCTACGAATACCTCATCAAGCACTTCGCTGATTTGACCAACAAGAAAGCAGGCGAGTTCTACACGCCTCGCTCGGTCGTCCACCTGCTCGGCCTGATCCTCGATCCTCACGAGGGTGAAACAATTTACGATCCGGCCTGTGGCACTGGCGGCATGCTGCTGGAGAGCGTCGATCATCTCAAGGACAACAAAGAGGATTACCGGACGCTTAAGCTGTTCGGGCAGGAAAAGAATCTGACTTCCAGTGCAATTGCCCGGATGAACATGTTCCTGCACGGCATCGAGGATTTTCAAATCGTTCGTGGTGATACCCTGCGCAATCCGGCCTTCTTTGAGGCGGACGGGTTAAAGACCTTCGATTGTGTCATTGCCAATCCGCCGTTCTCGTTGAAAAACTGGGGAGCTGGTCATTGGGCGAATGATCCCTATGGCCGAAACATTGCCGGAGTCCCTCCCCAGGGGAACGGCGACATGGCCTGGGTGCAGCACATGGTCAAGTCGATGAACAGTACGGGCCGCATGGCTGTTGTTTTGCCGCACGGCGCACTGTTCCGCAAGGGTGCCGAAGGAAAGATCAGGCAAGCGCTCCTGGAGATGGACCTGCTTGAAGCGGTCATCGGTCTTGGTCCGAATGTGTTCTATGGGACTCAACTAGCAGCCTGCGTCATGGTCTTTAAACAGAACAAGGAGCTGGAGAAAAAGCGGAAGGTTCTCTTCATCGATGCCTCTGAGCAGATCCGGGTGGGGCGGGCGCAAAACTATCTTGAGCCGGAGCATGTGCAGCAGATCTTCACTTGGTACCGGAATTACGCCGACGTTGAGAACCACGTCAAGGTCGCCAGCATGGATGACCTTAAGGAAAACGACTTTAACCTTAACATTCCGCTTTACGTTGAGAAGATCATCGAGGATGACCTGCCGAGTGTCGAAGAGGCGATGGCCGATTTGAAACAGGCCTGGCAGGAGAGCCTTGAGGCAGAAGACAAATTCAAATCAGTTTTAGCGAGGTTCATTTAATGCCTAATCCAGTCTCCAGAGAGGACCTCACAAGGGCCCTTGAAAATATTGATTCAACAGCAGCCAAAGAGTCTCTAGCTAAACTCATCGAATGTTACATCAACCCCGCATTTGGCTCGCTTCCTAAGAGAGAAGTGGATATTGCATTATTCCAGTGCTTACAAGAACTCGGAATATTTAATGACACTCCGGATCTTTACAGCTTGGTTTCGTCACTAAGAATCACACGTGCCAAAGCACGAAATTTACTCTACGAAGTCAATCTGCGTAAGAGTACGACAGAGAACATAGAAGATGAGTTGCTGGAGCTGCTCAAGGAACCCGTTTTCCTGAAAGACAATGACAAGGTTTGTCTCGAAATCGGGAACCCACTGTTAATTGATCATCTCAAGCATACCCTTAAAGACCTAAAGCATATAACTGACGGATCGTTTTCGCCTGAGCTGGTTAAGCTAACTCCTGATGCGTATATCGCCTTGGTGAATGAGAAGTTTGCCAAAGTGAAAAAAGCAGATGTGGATAAAGCACTTATCGAATGCGGTGCTAAGGATGCCGTAAATGCCAAAACGATATTCAAAGGTGTCCTCAAAAAAGTGGGTAAAAAGGTTGCTGATGATGCTGGCGATGCTGCTGGTGAATTGTTGGGTAATTATTTAGGAGATCTCCTCTCCACTACGACGGAAACGGTTACCTCGTTCCTGTCTCGTTATAAAGATGCAACCGGAGACGCGGAATGACCCAACAAGAACTCGAAAAATACCTTTGGGGCGCAGCTACGGCTTTGCGCGGCACGATAGATGCCGGGGACTACAAGCAGTACATCTTCCCGTTACTGTTTTTTAAGCGCATCTCCGATGTGTATGACGAAGAGTACCAAAGCGCCCTGGCTGAGAGTGGTGGAGATGTTGAGTACGCCGAGTTTGCCGAGAACCATCATTTCCAGATTCCCGAAGGTGCGCACTGGAAGGATGTTCGCGAGACTACCGTCAATGTTGGCCTGGCGTTGCAAAACGCGATGCGCGAGATCGAAAAGGCCAACCCCGAAACCCTCCACGGTATCTTCGGCGATGCCAGTTGGACCAACAAGGATCGCCTCTCCGATGAAATCCTCACCAACCTGATTGAGCACTTCAGCCAGCACAAGCTGAGCCTTGCCAATGTGCCGGACGATCAGCTCGGTAATGCCTACGAATATCTGATCAAGGAGTTTGCTGACGACAGTGGGCATACTGCCGCCGAGTTTTATACCAACCGCACCGTGGTCAAGTTGATGACCATGATCATGGACCCGCAACCGGGGGAGAGTGTTTATGATCCCACTTGTGGCTCCGGTGGTTTGTTGCTGAACTGTGCGCTGCACCTGAAAGAGGAAGGGAAGGAGTACCGCACTCTCAAGCTCTACGGTCAGGAGATCAACCTGATCACCTCGGCCATTGCCCGCATGAACATGTTCATGCACGGCATTGAGGAGTTCAGCATTGTGCGGGGCGACACCTTGGCGCAACCGGCGTTTCTGGAAAACGATGAGTTGAAGAAGTTCAACGTCATCCTTGCCAACCCTCCGTACTCGATAAAAGCCTGGGATCGTAAGGGCTTCGAGAACGATCCTTATGGACGGAACATCTGGGGAACGCCTCCGCAAGGTTGTGCGGACTATGCGTTCCAGCAGCATATGCAAAAGAGCCTTGATGACGAGAACGGCCGGGCTATCTCCCTTTGGCCGCACGGCATTCTCTTCCGCGACTCCGAAGCGGCTATGCGTCGCAAGATGATCGAGGCTGATCTTGTCGAGTGTGTCATCGGCTTAGGGCCGAACCTCTTTTACAACTCGCCCATGGAAGCTTGTTTGCTGATCACTAAAACCAAAAAGGAAAAGGAGAAACAGGGGAAGATTCTGATCATCAATGCGGTCAGGGAAGTAAGGCAAGATAAGAACATTGCCTACCTAGAAGAGAAACACATTGAACGGATTCATAGTGCGTATGAAGCATTTGTGGACCAGGACGGTTTCTGTAAGGTGGTATCTGTCGAGGACGTGTTAAGTCACAACGCCAGCTTGAACATGCCGCTCTATGTCAGTAACGTCAATGGCGAATCGGAGAATGTCTCACTGGCGGAAGCAGTTGCTAAATGGGAGGCTTCTTCGGGTGAACTAAAAATAAGTATGGATGACCTATTTAAGGTGATGGGATAGATATGAAGATGAATAAAATCGATTTAGAGAAATTGGATAAATCAACATGGTCTACCTTCCGCTTTGATCAGATTGCTTCAAGCATTTCTGAAAGGGTTGATCCTAACAAAACAGATTTGAAACATTACATCGGCCTTGAACATCTCGACTCCGAAAACATTCATATTGCACGAATGGGGTCGCCTGACGATGTCAGTGGGCAAAAGTTAAAATGCTATCCGGGTGATGTGATCTTTGGAAGAAGGCGTGCTTATCAAAGAAAAGCTGCCGTGTGTGAGGTGGAAGGGTTCTGCTCTGCTCACTCTTTAGTGTTGCGAGCACACCCTGAGGTCATAGAACCGAGGCTCTTTCCTTTCTTTTTGCACTCCAATACGTTCATGCATAGGGCAGTGGATATTTCCGTTGGCTCTTTGTCGCCGACGATAAATTGGGGCACTCTCAAGAAACAAGAATTTCTACTCCCGCCAAAAGACCAGCAAGCACAACTGATCGAACTTCTTTGTGCTGCTGATGACGTAGTTCAGAAGGAGAAAAGGTTTTTAGTAGCAAACCGATTGCTCAGGGATACAAGTCGAGAAAAGCTATACACTTTTGGCTTAGATGGATTGAAGAATGAGGAAAGTGTCTCAGTGAGGAAAGGGAAATCTGGATTACTGCGATCGGATATGGCTGAAATTAAATTTTTTGATTGTGTGACAATTAAAAGTGGCCAGGTAGATCCAACAGAAGAGAAGTATTCTAAGCTCTTTCAAATTGGGTCAGAAAGAATCGAGCCGAATACTGGAGAAATAATTGAGTTAAAGACTGCTCTCGAATTGAATATTACGAGTGGCAATTACCTGTTCTCCTCCGAAGACATAATCTATTCGAAAATCAGGCCTTATTTCAAAAAAGTCGCAATACCCGGCTTTGATGGTTTATGCAGCGCTGATATTTATCCACTTTCGTTGAAATCTGAAAAAGTATCTAAAGAGTATCTATTTTATTATTTGTTAACTGAGAAATTCACAAGGCGCTTGTTACGGTTCCAGAATAGAACTGGTATGCCAAAGGTAAACCGTGATGAGCTAAGTGCAATGTATATTCCCGTTCCTGCTAAAGAAGAACAAGCCAGGATTGTAAAAATCTTAAAAGCGATTGATGAGTCTAGCCGGTCGATAAAGAAAAAAATTGATTCATCAAAATCTCTACAAAAGTCTCTGATCAACCAGGTTTTTTAATTATGGTTTTTACCGAACTTAATAGCGTAGAGCATTTCATCGTTCACCAGCTTACGGGTGTCAATCTCAATAAGGAAGGTACAGCCGAATCAAGTGCTGCCTTCGGAGCTTCCTGGCAATACAAGTCTTCACAAGAGCTTGACCGAGGAGTGAACGAAGTCCTCGTAGAGAGTGAAGTGCAGGCTGCGCTGATCCATCTCAACCCGGAGATTGCTGCCAAGCCTGAACTGGCGGATGAAGTCATTCACAAGCTCCGCGCTATTCTGCTTTCGGTCAACCAGGTGGGCCTGGTCAAAGCCAACGAAGAGTTCTTCTTGTGGCTCACCGGCGAGAAGACCATGCCCTTCGGCGAAAACAATCGCCATGTCCCCATCAAGCTCATCGACTTTGAAAACCTTGGCAACAACACCTACACCGTCACCAATCAATTCCGCATCCATCACCGCGAAACCAAGATCCCCGATGTCGTGTTATTGATCAATGGCATCCCGGTTGTCGTCGGTGAAGCGAAAACCCCAATTCGCCCCTCGGTAAGCTGGCTCGATGGTGCTCATGAAATCCACGCCATCTACGAAAACTCGGTGCCTCAACTCTTCGTTCCGAACATCCTCTCCTTTGCCACTGAGGGGAAAGAGCTGTACTACGGTGCTATCCGTTGCCCGCTTGAGTTCTGGTCCCCTTGGCGCAAGGAGGACGACAATAACCAGGTTGCCAGGGCACTGGGGTTGTCGGAAGTCGGTACTGAACTGAACGATCTGCTCAACCCGGCTCGGCTGCTCGACATCATGCGCAACTTCTCTCTGTTTACCACCAACAAGAAGAAGCAGCGCACCAAGGTGATCCCGCGCTTCCAGCAGTACGAAGGGGCCAATAAGATAGTGGCCCGGGTTAAAGAGGGGCGCATCAAGAAGGGATTGATCTGGCACTTTCAGGGGTCGGGCAAATCACTGTTGATGGTCTTTGCTGCGCAGAAGCTGCGCCGTGCTCCGGAACTGAAAAGCCCGACCGTGATCGTGCTGGTCGATCGCGTCGATCTCGATACCCAGATCAGCGGTACATTCAACGCTGCCGATGTGCCGAACGTGGAGAGCACCGAGAGCATCAGCGAACTGCAAACCATGCTGGAGCGCGACACCCGCAAGATCATCATCTCGATGATTCACAAGTTCCGCGATGCCAAGCCGAACATGAATACCCGCGACAACATCATCGTGCTGGTCGATGAAGCCCACCGCACCCAGGAAGGCGATCTGGGACGGCAGATGCGGGCTGCACTGCCGAACGCCTTCTTGTTCGGCCTGACAGGTACGCCGGTGAACAAAGCCGACAAGAACACTTTCTGGGCCTTTGGCGCCGAGGAGGACCAGGGCGGTTACATGTCGCGCTATACCTTCCACGATTCGATCCGTGACGAGGCAACCTTGCCGCTGCACTTTGAGCCACGCCTGGTTGATGTTCACGTCGATACGGAATCGCTCGATAAGGCCTTTGCCGGGTTTGTCGAAGAGGCGGCCCTTACCGATGAGGAGGCTGATGCACTGAATCAGAAGTCGGCCAAGATGTCGACCTTCCTCAAGTCGCCAGAGCGTGTCAGTCAGATCGTTGAAGACATCGCGACCCACTTCAACGAGAAGGTTGCTCCGCACGGCTTCAAGGCGATGATCGTCACCCCGGATCGTTTTGCCTGTGTTCAGTACAAGGAGGAGCTGGATAAATACTTCCCCGAAGAGGCGAGCCGGGTAGTGATTTCCACCTCGGCCAATGATGAGCTTGAGTTCAAGCAGAAGTGGGGGATGGATAAGTCGCAGCAGGAGAAGGTAGTCGACGAGTTCAACGATGCGACCTCGGAGCTAAAGTTCATCATCGTCACGGCCAAACTGCTGACCGGTTTCGATGCGCCAATCCTGCAAACCATGTATCTCGACAAGTCGCTCAAAGACCACACCCTGTTGCAGGCGATCTGTCGGACCAACCGGCTCTATCCGCAAAAATCCTTCGGGCGGATCGTCGATTACTTCGGCATTTTCGATGATGCGGCCAAGGCGCTTGAGTTCGACGAGAAGACGATCCAGCAGGTGATTACCAACCTCTCCGAACTGCGCGATAAACTCCCACAGGCGATGAGGGATGCCCTGTCACACTTCGAGGGCGTTGACCGCTCCCTGGAGGGCTTCGAGGGACTGGAGGCGGCTCAGAACGCGATCAATACCAACGAGAAGAAGGATGCCTTCGCTCGCGACTTCAAGTATCTCGCCAAGCTGTGGGAATCGCTGTCGCCGGACAACATTCTGAACCTTTACAACAAGGATTATAAGTGGCTGGCGCAGGTCTATGAGTCGGTTAAGCCCGCCTCCGACAACATCGGCAAACTGCTGTGGTTGACGCTCGGGGCGCAGACGACACAACTGATCCATGAGAATGTCCATGTAGGGGATGTGCACACGCTCGATGAGTTCGTGTTGGATGCCGATGTGGTCGAGGAGATTTTCAATAACCCCGACCCGAAGAAGGTCAAGCAGCTCGAAAAGGCGCTGATCAAGCGTTTCAAGAAATACATCGGCATCCCAATTTTCAAGTCCCTGAGTGAACGGTTGGAGGAGTTGCGGGATAAGGCTGAGAGGGGCCTGATTACCTCAATCGAGTTCGTCAAGGAACTCTGCAAGTTGGCCAAGGAAACGGTGCAGGCCGAAAAGGAGTTCGAGGAAGAGGTTCAGGAAAAGTCACCGCAGGCCGCACTTACTGAGCTATTTCTGGAGCTGAAAACCGACCAGACGCCTGCCGTTGTAGAGCGGATCGTGGCGGACATCGATTCGATTGTACGAGTTGTGCGTTTCCCTGGCTGGCAGCAGTCGACCCAGGGTGAGCGTGAAGTGCAGAAGTCACTCCGGAAGGCGTTGCTGAAGTACCAGTTGCATAAGGACCAGATTCTGTTTGATCGGGCTTATGCGTATATCAAGGAATATTATTGATTTGGATTTTGTCATAGCCGAAGCGCGCCAGCGGCTTAAGCCGTTGCCGAATCTTACGATGCAAAGCTAGGGGGCAGCATGAGTGAAAAATTTAATGCATATGAATATATCGGTGTCATTGCACCAGGGACTGTAGTGGTATTTGCTGTAACTTTGGTTTCCCCAGAAGTGAAACAATTCCTTGTTGATGGAGGAACGACTCTCGGGGGCTTAGGTCTATTCCTTATCCTCTCATTTATCGCAGGGCATTTATTACAGGGTCTTGGGAACTGGTTTGAAAATATTTTTTGGAAATGTTTTGGTGGGATGCCTACCAACTGGGTAAGGCGAGAAAGCCAGAAGCTATTGGCCAAAGAACAAAGAAAATTACTCACTCAAAAAATCAGTGAACTTCATCCGGCAATAGATAATTTAGAGCAAGTAGATGACAAAGAGTGGTACTCGTTGACGAGAGAAATATATGCCATGGTTAAGGCTGCTGATAGGGCCGCTAGAGTTGACGCATTTAACAGAAATTATGGTCTTCTGAGGGGTGTTGCAGTAAGCTTTTTGGTTACGACGGCTGGGACACTATTTGTAATAAGTTTGTGCCGGTGGAAGATTTATGTGGCACTTGTAGTTTGTACGGTGCTCGCTGTGTATAGAATGTATCGATTCGCTGTTATTTATGCACGAGAACTTTTCGTGCAATTCATAAGAATTTAAATCGACACAACTTGAAAGGAGCGGGGAAGATGTCCAATAAGGCAACTGAAATTATCAAACCGGAAAATTCTGGAATCTTTAGGGTGGTCACACTTTACGTTGGGCAGGGTGATTCTACGATCATGGCAGTGCCCGATGGTGATGATTATAAGTTTGTTTTAATTGACTCTAATAATGATGCAGAAAACGGCGGAATAGATCTGATTTCTTTGCTCAAGGACCTCCTTGGCGATGAGGGTGAGCTTTATTTGTACATTAACACCCATCCGCATAAAGATCATTTAGCG
>PKUF01000097.1 GCA_002869635.1 Desulfuromonas sp.
CCACCTGGACCCGCACGCTGGGCATCACCCACATCCTGACCACCTATTCACCCAGCTCCAAGTCCATGGTTCGGCTGATGGATCAAGGTCGCCTGCAGCTCGTTGAGGTCTTCGAATCCCTGAACCTGGTGGTGCTCGCGGTCCAGCCCGCGCCGGGACCCTTTGAGGTCTTTGGCGATTGTCTGTGTGTGCAGGGCTCCGAAGCGGCCCTGCAGGCCATTGCCCGCCTGGGCCCTGAACGCGAGCGGGTCATCTTGGAGACCGAAGATGTGCTCTTGGAGGGGGGGCGCACGGACGACAAGGGGCCTTTTGAGCAGGCCTGCAGTCAAGAGGCCGTGGACCCGTCGCCAATCCCCGTGGGAATTCAGGTGCAGGAGCAAAGCCGCAGCACCCGTGGGCGTTCCTATGCGCTGCAGGCCCAGACCAAGGGCTTCCTGCTCATCCGGGACAATTTTCACCCGGGCTGGAAGGCCTTCCTCGATGGCAAACCCGCACACATCGCAAGGGCTGATTTTGTGAGCATGGCGATTGCGCTCCAGCCCGGGGACCACCGGCTCGAGCTGCGCTTTGACCCCTTTTTCGCCGAGACCCGTACCCTTTTGACCCTGCACAACCTCGGCTATCAAGGGCTCTTCGCCCCCGAACGTGTCGCGCCGCTGGGGCTTGACCCCGACCTGTTGCGCCTCGAGGCCATGGAGTACTACGGTAACCTCTCCTTCCTCAAAGGGGGGATCGTCTTTGCCGATCTGCTCAGCACCGTCTCTCCGACCTATTGTCGCGAGATTCAAGAACCGGCATACGGGCGAGGGCTCGACGGGCTGCTACGGCTGCGCCAAGACGACCTCTTCGGCATCCTCAACGGTCTCGACACAGAACTCTGGGACCCTCTGCGCGATGCGACCCTCGCCGCCCCTTATTCCCACGCCGATCTGCACGGCAAAGCCCTGTGCAAGCGCGCCTTGCAACAGGAGCTTGGTCTCGAGATCGATCCTGCCCGCCCCCTGCTGGCGGTGGTCAGCCGTCTCGACCCACAAAAGGGGCTTGATCTGGTGGCCGACGCCTGGGATGAGCTGATGACCCGCCCGGTTCAGCTCGTTATACTAGGGACCGGACAGCGCGAACTGATGGAGAGCTTTGCCGCTCGCGCCGCCAGTCGCCCCGGCCAGGTCGCCCTTAAGCTCGGCTTCGACGACGCACTGGCTCATCGCATCTACGCTGGCAGCGATATCTTTCTTATGCCGAGCCGTTATGAACCGTGCGGTCTGGGGCAGCTCATCGCCCTGCGCTACGGCAGCGTCCCCTTGGTGCGCTGCACCGGTGGCCTCACCGATACGGTAAGTGACTGTGACGCCCACAGCAAAAGCGGCAACGGCTTCTGCTTTGACGATGTCTCCCCTCAAGCCCTACTGGCGACCGTTGATCGTGCGTTAACGCACTGGCAGGAGAGACGCTGCTGGCTACGATTGATGCGGCGAGGGATGAAAGAGGATCACTCCTGGGAGCGCGCCGCCAATGATTACCTTACCCTCTACCAACGCTTGCGGACGAGACCCCATGAGTGATACGTCGCCTGAGACCAAAAAAGAACATTTGCCAGAAGAAGAAAATCCCATTCCGTCCCATTTCCCCGAATTTGACGAAATTCAGCGTGAGATCGCCAAGAGAATCCGCGACAATCAGCGTTTTCTTGAACGGTTTATGGATGATGATTTCGATGATGATTCGAACGAGGATGAAGAAGAGCCCTCTGATGAGGAACTTTAGTCTCGGCCTCCTCACCTCTTATTGTTTTTATGGAGTTCATGCATGACCACGGCAAAACCGATTCGTATCCGCCCCCTGCTCGCCAGCGCAACGCCACTATCAACCGTCGCAGTTCAGGGGTGGGTCCGCACCGTAAGGCGCAGCAAAGAGGTCACTTTTATCGAGCTCAATGACGGCTCCTGCTTCGCTTCACTCCAACTGGTCTGCGACACCAGCATCCCCGCTGAAATTCTCGATCAAATCGCTACCGGGGCGGCTCTTCATGCCACAGGAGATCTCACCCCGTCTCCGGCAAGGGGACAGAGATGGGAGTTACAGGTTCGATCCCTTGAGTTGCTCGGCGGGGCCGACAACAGCTACCCCCTGCAGAAGAAGCGACACAGCCTTGAGTTTCTCCGCAGCGTTGCCCATCTGCGCCCTCGCACCAACACCTTTGGCGCTGTCTTTCGTATGCGCAGCACGTTGAGCTTCGCGGTCCATCGCTTTTTCCAGGAGCGCGATTTCCTCTACGTCCAGACACCGATCATCACCGCCAGTGACTGCGAGGGGGCGGGCGAACTCTTTCGGGTCACCACCCTTGACCCTCTTTCTCCCCCTCAAGGAGACAACGGCATCGACTGGGGGGCCGACTTCTTCGGCGAAAAGACCGGCCTCACTGTCTCAGGTCAGCTTGAGGGGGAACTCTTTGCCACCGCCTTTGGCGATATCTACACCTTCGGTCCGACCTTCCGTGCTGAAAACTCCAACACCAGCCGTCACGCCGCCGAGTTTTGGATGATCGAACCGGAGATGGCGTTCGCCGACCTCGCCGCCGACTGCGCTCTGGCCGAGGATTTCCTGCGAGAGTTGGTCACCAATACCCTTAACGATTGTGCTGAGGATCTTGCCTTCTTCGACCAACGCATCGAACCGGGGCTCATCGCCCGCCTTGAAGCGCTCGTCTGCGCCGACTTCGCCCGTATGAGTTACAGCGAAGCGATCGAGCGACTCGAAAAAGCGCCTCGCAATTTCCAGTTTCCCGTCGCGTGGGGGTGTGATCTGCAGAGTGAGCACGAACGTTATCTTACTGAGGAGGTGGTCGGTGGCCCTCTCTTTGTCACTGACTACCCTGAGAAGATCAAAGCGTTCTACATGCGACAGAACGATGATGGCCGTACTGTCGCCGCTATGGACCTTCTCGTACCACGGGTCGGCGAACTGATCGGCGGCAGTCAACGTGAAGAACGCCTCGACCTTCTGAGTGCACGGATGCAAAAGTTTGGTATCGCTCCAGAGAGCCTCGACTGGTATCTCGACACTCGCCGCTTCGGCAGCTGCCCTCACGCCGGCTTTGGTCTCGGCTTTGAACGACTCCTGATGTACGTCACCGGAATGGAGAACATCCGTGACGTCATCCCCTTTCCCCGCACCCCTGGGCACGCCCGATTCTAAAAAAAAGGCGCTTTCACTATCGTGAAAGCGCCTTTCAAATTCTTTGGAGCCGCAAGAATTACATCTCTTCCTTAAATTCCGCCTCCTCAATCTCTCCTTGTGGCGGGTTCTCTTCTTTTTTTCGTCCCATCTGTACGAATTTGACCATTCCCAGTAACGCCATCGCGACAAAGAAGAAGCCGCGCCACGTCGGTGGAGTCTGTCCCTCGCTGAGAAAGATCACCTGCTCACTGACATTGAGCCCGGTCTCCTTGGCGACAGTCGCCAACTTGTCGCGATTACCACTGGCGATCAACCCCGAGACGACCATCCCAGTAATCTCGACCTGAGGGTGAAACGCCTCATAATGGGCATCAAGATAAGCGCGTTGTTCCTCAATGGTCGTCTGCTTGAAATAGTAGTCTGTGAAGAGCTGCAGAAGGTCAGGAGCCCGCGTCTCAACCAGCACCGTAAAGGGAGCTGTCGATCCCGAAACCCGCAACGGCACGAGAAGGGCATCAAGGTCAAGGCTCCCCGAAGTTGAGATCGCCTGCTCCATATCAAGCGCCCCACCAGTAACCGTAAGCCAGTCCTGCGGCGGCGTTCCGTGCAGATTAGCAACATCGACGGAGAGAGGTGTCCGATTGTTCCAGAAGAGTTCGATATCGCTCTTGCCGAGATAGAAGAGGACCAAACAGATCGCCAGCAGTGTAAAGCGGAAACGGTTCATGGCGCTCCTTGTCGTTGGAGAAACAGATGGGGCCGCCGAAGCGGCGGCCCCATGATAGTGCAACCTGAGAATTCAGGCAAGTCGATCAAGCCTGTGCCGCTTCCCCTTCCTCTGCGATTTCGGTCCGCTTGGTCATCAGGGAGACAACCACCAGAGCGATAACCGAGAGAGGGATGGAGATCGCCGCCGGGCTGTTGATCTGGATCGGCGCATCACCCGGAAGCAGACCGTAACGCACCCACATATCGGGAGAGATGAGAATCAGCCCCAGCGCCGAAGTCAGACCGACGAGGATCGAGGCGGTGACCCCTTGTGCTGTGGTGCGCTTCCAGAAGAGAAGCATCAGGATCGCCGGCAGGTTGGCCGAGGCAGCGACCGCGAAAGCCCAGCCGACCAGGAAGGAGACATTCATCCCTTCAAAGACAATCCCGAGGTAGATGGCGATACAGCCGATGACCACCGCCGAGACTTTCCCTGCCTTTACCTTGCCGGCATCGGTCATCTTCAACCCGAGGAAGTTATCCATCAGGTCATGCGCCACCGCACCACTCGCTGCAACGATCAGACCGGAGACGGTCCCGAGCACCGTAGCAAAAGCGAGAGAGGAGATGACCGCAAAGAGGATCACCCCGAAGGAGAGCGCAAGGAGCGGGGCACTCATATTGTTGTCGGTCAGGTTGATGACCCCGTTGGTCATGGCGCCGAGACCAAGGAAGAGGGTCAGCACATAGAAAAAGCCGATGGCGGCAATCGCCACGATGGTCGACTTACGGGCCGCCGCCTGGCTCGGCACCGTGTAGTAACGGATGAGGATGTGAGGCAGCGCTGCGGTACCGCAGAAGAGTGCAAGCATCAGGGAGATGAAGTTGAACTTCTGGGTGCCAGTGGCGTTATCGACCTTGAACTTGAGGCCAGGACGCAAGATACGGGCCCCCGGGGTCGGCTTCTGGTAGAAGACCTGATATTTGGTGTCACCGTCCATGATGTACTTCTTGCCCCAAAGGACAATGGTCGAGTCTTTTACCGCCGACAGGAAGGCGAAGGGGCCAACGCCACCGGTTTGAGCCACAGACTGACCGTCAATCTGGATCTCCTTGATATGGCCGACAGGGAAGAACTTCCCTTCCGCCTTCTCGGAGCCATTGTAAAGTTTACTGCCGTCAGGCGCCGTGGTGACAAAAAGGGTCTCTTCAAGGGCGAAGCTGCCATCTGCGTTCTCGGTGAACTGCCAGATCGACTCATGCTTGCCATCGCTCATGCGAACAAAGCCGTCCTGGCCAAAACTATCCTGCTGCCAGCCAGCAGCGGCACTGAGCGCTCCGGCCTGCAAGCTGCCATCCGCTGCGACCGCGGCAGTCAGTGACTGGAACTTGTGACCACCATTCTCGCCCCAGCCCGTCGGCTCGGTGGTGAGACCACGACTGAGAACAGCAATAACGACGATGGTCGAAACGATGAGGAGCAGCGCCCCCTTAAAGAACTGGACGTAGGTGGTGGAAGCCATACCCGCGGTAGCAACAATCAGGGTCACGACGACCCCGACAATGCAAACGCCGACCCAGTGCGGCATTCCGAGAAGCGGCTTGACGAGGACGCCGGCACCGACCATCTGAGGGATCAGATAGAAGACCGAGACCACAAGCGTCGAGATCGCCGCCGAGAGCTGAATCCCCTTGGAGTTGAATTTGGAGTCGAGCGCATCGGTGAAGGTGTACTTGCCAAGACGCTTCATCGGCTCGGCCACAAGGAAAAGGGCGACCATCCAGCCCGCCAGGTAACCGATGGCATACATCCAGCCATCATAACCGGCGGTGGCGATCATGCCGCAGATCCCGAGGAACGAGGCAGCGGAGAGATAGTCTCCGGCGAAGGCGATACCGTTAGTGAACCAGTGAATGTTCCCGCCAGCCGCGTAGTAACCTTCCGCCGACGACGTGCGTCGCGCCAGATAGAACGAGAGGCCAAGAACGAAGGCGACAAAAATGAAGAAAAGGCCGATGGCCAGAGGAGAAGTCTGATAGATCATCGTCGCACCCCCTTACTTGTTCAGCCGCTCTTCAGCGGCATTGCAGAGGGCGTTGTAGACAACGGCGAGAATAAGGGCGAAAGCAAGCAGTCCGAAGCCGTAGATGACCGCGAAGGTCTGACCGAGAACCACCTCTTGCATGAGGGAGGGGTTGGTGGCATTGATGACAACAAAACCGAAATAGACAAGGGTATAGACGACAAACATCGAAATGCCGATCTTTCCCTTGTAGGCGGCCGCATTGTCCTTACCGAGCTTGACGGCAGGTCCGTGTCCCATAGTTAGTACTCCTTTTGCGCAGAGTTCTTGAAAAAAAACGGTTGAATGTAAACGACAGGGCGAAAGCCTTAAATGAGGGAGTTCAAAGCTCAAGTTCCGTCCGCAGTGTGCAGTGCCAGCCTCCTTTCCGACCCTGACTTCGCCACCCTGAGGGAAGGGGGAAAATCAAACAGGTTGTTGCGTGCACGAGGAGTTGCGGAGCGGGCGCGATACCTTCACGGTATTTTATGCCCTATTGTAGGTGCCGATTTTGATTTTATGATACGCTGTTTTAAAATTATGTCAACAGAAAACTTGTGAGAGAATCCGCGTTTCTCTGAGTGAAAAAGTCCCCACTTTATGGGGACCTATCGTGCGAGAAAAAAGAGACGAGCCGAGAAATAAACTATAAAATGACGTTTTGTCAAGCCAGAAAAACCAAAAAAAGACGATTCGCTCTTGGCGAAGCAAGAAACGGCGTGATAGAGTTCCACGCCGTCTCGCCGGGGAGAGATCAGAGGGGGATGCGGTATTTCTTGCAATGAGCGCGGATGACGATCTCCGCCTGATTGAGACGCGACAGTTTCATGTTGCGCATCTTCAATGCCATCACATCTTCAAGAGAAATGGTCACTTGACGTAAGTCACGGGTGACGATTCCAAGATTGGCAATGATCGTCTTCATGTCCTGAGGGGTGTACTGCTTGAGCATCGGCGGGGAAAGCATGTAGAACCCTTCAGCAATATCTTGAGCGAGCTTTTTCGGACTTCCTGAGATAGCCATCGTGTCGACCTCCGAAGCTGACGTTGTACACGAAAAATGTCACGCGAGATGCGTGACAAGAAAGAGAAGCGATGATTCAGTACAAAGTGGTGGAGAGCAGCGTCGTCACCGACGACGCCCTCGAAGAGATTCTCAACACTTGGTGCGGCAAAGGCTGGCAGTTTGAGGGGATGCAGTTCGCCATGCGCGACGCTAGCAAGCGTCCCGCCATGGCCTTTATCTTATTTACCCGCAAAGAGGACGTTATTACTGAAAACTAATCTTCCCGCCGCACATCCCGATAACAGAGCCCTTTTTTCGGATCGTTCTCGGGAGTGGCGCCGCAGACCGGACAGAACGGCCCATCCGGCTCCTCCTCGGCGAACATCTGACCGTTCTCCAACTCCCGCAATGAGCCACTGCAGCGACAAAACCAGCGACGGATCAGTTCCATGGCGCGCTCCTTTGACGTTGAGGCACCAAGTATGGCAGAGCGTCGCTTACCCGCAAGCGTTAATCAGTAGGCAATTCCCGACTTTTTCCGCACCTTACGCATCGTCTTGTTGGCGACGTAGCGCGCCTTCTCGGCCCCTTGGGCCAGAACCTTGCGCAGCCCATCGGCATCGGCGAGGAGTTCGCGCCGCCGCTCGGCAAACGGCGCGAAGGTGTCGCGGATCGTCTCAAAGAGCTCCTGCTTGACCTCACCGTACCCCATCCCCCCGGCTTCATAGCGCCGACGTAGCGCCGCCTGCCCTTCGGCATCGAGAAAGAGACGGTAGATCTGAAAGACGTTGCAGGTGTCGGGGTTTTTCGGCTCCTCCACCGGCGTCGGATCGGTGACAATGCGCATCACCTGCTTGCGCAACGCCTTGTCATCGAGGAAGAGATCGATGGTGTTGCCGTAGCTCTTGCTCATCTTCTGCCCGTCGAGACCGGGGACAGTCGCGACATGGTCGTCGATCTCCGGCTCGGGGAGGGTAAAGACCTCGCCCCAGACATTGTTGACCTTCATGGCGATATCACGGGTCACCTCGACGTGCTGTTTCTGATCCTTCCCCACCGGCACTTTATCACTCTGGAAGAGGAGAATGTCGGCGCTCATCAGCACCGGATAAGCAAAGAGGCCGTGGTTGGCGTGGATACCGCGGGCGACCTTATCTTTATAGCTATGACAGCGTTCAAGCAGTCCCATCGGGGTAAAATTGGAAAGGATCCAAGTCAGTTCCTGCACCTCAGGAAGATCGGACTGTACCCAAAAAGTGCTCTTCTCGGGGTCCATCCCAAGCGCAAGAAAGTTGGCGGCCGCCTCGAGGGTCCCCTTGGCAAGCGCCTTGCCGTCGCTGACCGAGGTCATGGCGTGGTAGTTGGCGATAAAGCAGAAAAGTTCTGACTCCTGCTGATATTCGATCATCTTACGCATCATGCCGAAGTAGTTCCCGAGATGGAGGGAACCGGACGGCTGGATACCGGAGAGAACGCGCATGGCAACACCTTGTAAGTTCAGCAAATAACCGACCCCGCGCACCACCTTCAGCGTGCGCGACAAAACGCCAACAAACTAGCAGTTACCACCTTTTTCGTCAACGCGAAAGGGGGAAGGGTCCAGCAAGGGAGCCCGTTTCCCGACTCTCCTTAGGCAACCCTTTTACGGCAAAATCCCTCCATCATCTTTTCAAAAACAGACAAAACAGATAAGGTGGATGGCTCATTAAACACCCAGTGGGCCAGACACGCCTTAAAAACATCGCCCCGACGTGACTGACCCTGCATGATAAGGAGTAGATCATGCCGTTTCGCTTTGCCCTTTTGTTGCTGGTCCTCTCTCTGTACGGAATCCTTGGCGGCTGTGCTCTGAACCGGGAAAAACTCGCCGCAATGAAGTCAGAGAGTGATGTCGAGAAAACAGGCGCACATCTAGAAGCCCTCGTCGACTTCCTCCGCTCACCTCCCGAAGATCCCGCTCTTTATGCCGAAGCGATTGAGACCGGCTATACCCTTGCGATCGCCGGGGAGGCTCGCCGCACCGCACCAACCCCCTACTACATGTTCCACAAAGAACTGCGCCGCAATTTTGCCGCGCCGGATCGCAGTCCCAGCAGAAGTTGGATCAAGCAACAATACAGCCCCGACAAAGTGTCCGAACTTCTCTCCTCATGGGCTCTTCTCGGACTGGCACGCCTTGAGGATCCGGACATGCTTGAGACCTTTGTCGAGACCTTGGGGGTCAAACAGTACTGCACCCCAAATCTCGCCTTCCAGCGCGCCGCCGCCGAAGGAATCGACGGTCTCATCGACCACGTCACCACCGACGCAACCCTGCGCAGCACACTTCTGGTCAAAATCGCTGCCGCCCGCGATTGTGCAGCAGGTACAGGAACTCACAGCAAGGCACGCGAAGCCCTGTTACAACTGCTCAATCAGCTTGAAGAGCGCGGCACCTCACTGGCGACCTTCAACAGCATTTTTTCATCCTCTCGTTTCCCTCGTATGGCCGAAGAAGAACAACAGGAACTGCTGCGCATGACCTATCAGCTCCTCAACAATCAGCTCAGCCTGGAGGGCCGCGAAACTGATCCTGACGAACTGCGCCGCCTCTTAACCACCCTTGGCGATTTCGCCATGAGCGGTCGACTCTCGGGCAAGGTCACAAACAGTATCGCCAACACTCTTTTTACGGTTATCCCGACCTATTACAGCAGCCGCCTGCTTGCCGCCACCCCCACCCGCCCCGAACTTTTCCGTCTCACCCTCTTGCTGCGCGACCAAGAGGAGGATGAGTGGCGCCGGGCCACCGAAGCGGGCGAATCGCTGGTTTACAACGCCGGCAACAAGCGTCCGGTCTTCAACCCCTACCCACTCTTTGGTGACAGGGACTACCGTAAAGCGCGCGCGACCTTCGACGCAATCGCAGGCGAGCAGCTCGACAATTTCCTCAGCAAAGCGAGCGATAAACGTCGTAGCGAAATGCTTGCGCTGCTACTACGTGATGACCCCGAACTTCTCGGCACCACCTTGCTGATGCGCATGGGGAAAAGTCACAATATCTCCACCTCGCATCTATCCCAGGAGATGGCCTTCGTCGAACAACTCACCGCTCGACCGGCAGACTTCCCAGCGTTCTTCAATCAGGTTCCGTTCAAACGCGATGATCTTCTCATCGCCAGCACCATTCACCCAGACGCCACCCAGCGCCTCCCTCTCATATTGCCTCACTATCTAAAAACCGAACTCCCACAAGCGGCGGGTATTCTGACGATGGCTCTCGCTGACGCAAAGACCCCGAGCCAAACCCTCCCGGCGATTTCAGAGCATCTTGTGGCGACCCTCGAAAAGATCGATGCGACCATGGAACTGCCTCAGGAATCAATAACCTTCCTTCGCGATGCCACCCGCACAGTGCTTTTGCGCCGTATTGATTCGGTCAACACCCGGCTTCTCGGCTATTGGCAGCAGAAAGATCCCGAGTTGGCGCTAACGATCCTCCTCGACGCCTACTACCGCCCCTCGGCACAGCCCGGCGCGCCACCACCAGAGCCGGAACCAGACGATCTTCTTCTCCTCGGCAAGCTCATGGAACACTCATCGATCGAGGTCGACTCTGCTCTCTATAACGAATCAAAAAGCGAGATCATGAACGCTATGAAGCGGCAGAACGACGAGGTCGCCCTTCTCGCAACCCGCCTCGCCTACCGTAGCGCACAGAATGACGAAGCGACGCTCGCAACCCTTGAGAGACTCACCCACAGCCGCTGGTCTGCCTCCGAGGAGGTTTCCCCATGATTTATCGCTCCTTCATGACCGTTCTACTTTTCTTTTTTGCGTTTTCTCCCTTTGCCGTAGCCGCGGCGGACGGGGAACTTCCCCCCTTTGACATGACCGACCTCCCTTTCCAAACGATCAAGGGACGTCAGGGAGGAACCAAAAAAGTTTCGATCCCCTCCCTCTTCTACCACAGTGTCCGTAAAGAAGCGCTGCTCCAGAGTCCAGAAAAAATCTCTCCCCTTCCAAGAAGTCCGCGCCTGAAGATCCCTACGATGTCACTTCCCGCGGAGGCGGAGATTCACCGAACCGTGCTTTTGAGCAATGAAGCAGCACAGATACCGATCTACACCGACGGCAAACTGCCACTGATTCACCGGGTGCTCCTCTGGACTGATGAAAGCGGCTTTTACTACACCGCCCCCTATGCCAGCACCGCACACCCTAAGTTGCATCTCGCAGATGAGACTTTTCGTTTCAACTTCAACTTCGACGCGCTGCGTATCGACAACAGCGGGAGCCTCCACCTCGCCCCTCTCCCGGAGAAAAGGGCCGCCCTTGAAGGGATTCAACTGAGTCTCACGACAGTCAAGGGAGAGGAACTTGGCACCTGGAATTATGCCCCCGCTTTCGACGAAGCACCTCTGGATCTTACCTCAACCGGAGATGCCGGCATCGCCGGAAAAGCAGGAGACCAAGGCAGTAGCGGCAACAAAGGGAGTGACGGCTCACGCGGCGGCTCAGGGGTCGATGGCAGCGAGGGCTACAACGGCGGGAACGGCACCAGTGGTTCGTTCGGTGGCACCGGCAGCATCGGCCGCGCCGGCAGCAACGGAGGACACGGCCACGATGGGGGCAACGGCAGCAACGGCACCATCGGCGGTGATATCGCCCTGCATATCGCGCCATTCTCCTCTCCTTTTAGCGACACGCCGCTGATGCACGTTCTTTACACCCTCGACGGTCACGAGGAAGAACGCATCTTGCCACTCGGGACTCCTCTTACGGTCGTTGCCCGTGGTGGCGATGGGGCTCCTGGTGCCGATGGTGGTCACGGCGGCAACGGTGGTAATGGCGGTCAGGGGGGAAAAGGCGGGAGCGGCGGCGACGGTGGTGAAGGGGGCGAAGGAACCACCGGCAGCAGTGGGAGCCGCGGTCAGGATGCCACATCGAGCAGTGAAGCAACGCAAGGGGGACAAGGTGGCCCCGGTGGCGATGGTGGCGACGGCGGCTCCGGCGGAAACGGTGGACCCGGCGGAAACGGTGGACCCGCCGGCAGTGGTGGACACGGCGGCTCCGGCGGCAACGGTGGCAACGGCGGAACCGGCGGCAACGTCGAAATCATCTTTGATGGTGACGATTCTTTTATCTCCGCCGTTCTGGCAAAACTAAGCATCGATGTCGAAGGAGGCTATGGCGCCCCCGGCGGTAAAGCGGGTCGTGCCGGCGACGCTGGAGAGCCTGGAGAGGGTGGTCTCGGGGGTGACGCCGGAGACGGCGGCGAGCGCGGACGCGGTGGTGACGGAGGTGCTGGCGGTGCCGGAGGTAAAGGCGGCTCCTTCAACAAAACCTACTACAACGCTGCAGGGACCCCCTACGTCATCTCCGAGATGAAGTTTGACGCCTCAAGCGGCTACGGCGGCCGCGACGGCAACAGGGGCCGTTCCGGCACATCCGGCAAAAGGGGCAGCTCTGGCCAGAACGGTCTCGCCGGTCTTAACGGCATCGAAGGGATCTACGGCCAGCATGGTCATGACGGCTTGCGGGGCCGCGTGAACTGCCGTACAACAGATGGACGTAAGATCTACTGCCCTCAGATCGAAGAGGACCGACGCCAACGCACATTGATGATCGGTGACGACCGCCAACGCTATGCAACACAAAAAACTCAGCGTGACGGCCTCCTCATCCAACAGTCGTCATGGCGCAAAGAGAGCGAAACCGCCTACAAACAGATGCTCACCGCCGACCAGCAAGCGCAAAAAGATTTCGAGGCTCTCAAACAACAGTGGGAGCGGACCGCCGAAGAGAATCGCGAAGCGCTTGCCGAGGCCCGTGAGGAGGAGCGCTCTGCCCGCAGCCAGGCGATGTGGATGGGCCTGATCGGTGAGATCCAGAGCGCCGCGACTTCAATTGTCAAGATGAAGAGTAACTTCAACGAGGCACTGGCGGTCAACATAGCCTATGCCAACAAAGGACTAGAGGCCCAGCGCCAGGAACAGGAAGCGCAACGGCAAGCAATGCTGGCGGCGCAGCAACAACAGAACCAACGCTACACAACGATCGCCACGCCCTCCCCCTCTTACGCTTCGGCTTCTTCCGGCTCAGGCCGTTCCCCCTCCCGATCCAGCTCTGCCGGTGGGAGCTCTTCCAGCAGTTCAAACCATAACGGCTCCACCTCCATTAAAGGAAGCCACGACGCAAACGTCACAGGAAGCTCGAACGGCGGCAGCATCCGCGAAGAGTGTGAACAAGAGAATGGAGTCTGGGACGACGCCCGCGCGATCTGTCGCAAAACAAGCTCAGGACGAAAAGACGAGACGGGCTCAGAAAAGGGAAGCGACACGTTGGCAGAGACCGCCCCTCCCGCCGAGCCACCGCCCCCACCCGAACCACCCAAGATGCACGCCGAGGGGAGTGTGACCGATCGCAACAAAGGAAATGATCCAAAGGACCACTACGTCTTTGTCGGCGAGGTGGGCGGCATCAAAGCCTCTTGGGGCTATCGTTATGAACTCAAAGATCAGGCGGTTCATTTCGGCAAAATCGAGAACACCAACGACTTCAAAGTCGATGTTGGCTACCAATATCACTACACCTGCTCCGACGGCAACGTTCACTCTGACAGCTCTGCGCTGACCACCCTCAAACCCGGGAAGATTCAGCACGGCAACTGGGGCGGAATGTTCGCCTACCCCTGCAAACAGCTCGACGCTGACGGAAGGGCGATCCCCGCCAGCTCCGTCACCATCGACCTGCGGGTCGATGAGCTCTAACCAGAACGAATACCCGTAGCAACACAACAAGACGAGGCGACGTCTTTTTTGACACGCCACAGAGGATTCCTTCACAAACAAGGACGTTCCTATGATGCGTAAAGCTTATTTCGTGCTGGCCCTATTGCTGCTTCTCACAACAACCGGCTGTGTCGATCTGATCAGCAAGATCTCCTTTAACTCCAGGATTCTCCAAACCCCGACCGCGTCCGACGGCGGCAACGAGCGCATCCTCGGCCAGAGCCTGTCACAAAAGATTACCGCCAGCAACGATGTGGAGGTCTTCATCTCCGACGGCGGCGAACTCGCGCTGGCGATAGGGGGGACAAACTATCTGCTGAACTCCCCCCCCCTTGATGAAACGACAGAAGGAGCCATCACGCAAGAGCTCGACGCCCGTTTTGGCAAAAACATGGTTGGGGACATGCAGAAGGAAGGGGACTCTGATGAGATGGCAATGGCGAGGATCTTTGCCGCACCGCTCTTTCTCTTTGTTGGCGAGGACGAGGAAGGGTATTCGTTTGCGATCAAAAACCCACAACTCGGGGAAGCAGCTGTCTTTATCGGCTACAAGGTCAGTGACGACAAGAACGGCCAATGTCGCTACATCAACACCTTCATCACTATAACAACCGAAGAAAAAAGCATCGACTTCAAATCTGCTCTCGACTGTGACTATAAACACGGCCTGGGCTGGAAACTACCGGAGAACCTGAACGATTTCAGTCTCTCCCCCGACCAAAAGCACGTCTTTTATGACGATGACATTATCTCCATAAACAGCAACCGGAAACGTTCCGTTGTCACCAATGCCAGCCAATCAGGCTCCCTTTTGTCGAACTTCTCATTTCTTGATGCCTCCATCTCCCCCGACTGGACAAAGATCGCCGTTCTCTACAAGGAGACCGAAGAGGCTGAAACCCATTACAAGGTCAATATTTTCTCGACCTCTTTTTAAAACCGCCGCAACGACACAATCCTCCCCAAACAAAACGGCCCGCCATCTTCGTGATGACGGGCCGTTCTTAATTTCAGCGCCTGCGCTGTATCTGGATGACCAGATCATCGTGCGACATAAGGGATTAGCAGCGCTGCGAGAAAACCAAGCAGTCCGATCCCCACCAGCCCCGAGAGCATCGCCACCACCACCGCCTTGCTGTTCGCCCCTTCGGGATACCGCTGCTGCAGCTCCACCTCGCTTTTGAATGCGACGATCACGAATTCGATCAGCGCCAGAATTGAGGGGATGTAGGTCCAGAAAAAGACGAGGTAGAGGATTCCCGAAAGATTACGGCGCAGGTAGAAACGATGCGCCCCGAGCCCCCCGAGAAAAAAGATCAACAGCAGCAACGCGACCTTGTTCACCGCATCGGCGGCTGGCGCCACCCGCACCCCGCAGAGAGGACAGATCTCGGCCCGCGCCAGAATGTTGCCGCCACAGGAGCTGCAGGGTCTGGTCGGCCCCGTCGCAGCAGCACCGAGCGGCGGCATTGGGAACGAGGCGCCGCATTTCGGGCAACTGGCGCTCTTTGTCCCAGCGGGAATGCGGTGCGCCTCAACAGGGCGGCTGTAATGACATTTGGGGCAAGCCAGATTGATCGTTTCCACAAGAACTCCCAACTCCATTTTTTCCATCACCGGTTTATTCTTAAACTTAACAGCGCATCGACGTGAGATCAAAACGTTTTCCCCTTTGACACCCTCATCCCCTTCTGTTACCTTCCCGCCACGCGTGCCCATCTCCCCCATTCAATGTATCGACCGATGCCCCAGACACCCGACCTCAACCCTGCCCGCCTCGTCAAACTGGTGCAGACCCCTATGCCCTTCGGCCGCTATGCCGGCACACCGCTGGTTGATCTACCGGAGCCGTATGTGGTCTGGTTTGCTGCCAACGGTTTTCCCAAAGGAGAACTTGGGCGGATGTTGCAAGAGGTCTATGAGATCAAGCTCAACGGCCTTGAGTACCTCTTTGATCCTTTTCCCCGCCCACCGCGACCGTAAGGGTACAATCCAAGGGATAAGAAAAAACAAAAAAGGGACCTGCAATCTTAAGGTACAATTTAGGGTACAAACCAAAGAAAAAGGGACCTGCAAAATTTGCAAGTCCCTGAAATTCTTGGTTGCGGGAGAGGGATTTGAACCCCCGACCTTCGGGTTATGAGCCCGACGAGCTACCAGACTGCTCCATCCCGCGACAGAGGGTACTTTATACGCGATCCGTATGAGGGTGTCAACCCTTGAGACTGATTCGCGCCTTGTACCATGGGGCGATTTCCGGTATAACCGATCATCACTCTTCACTTTTCAAGAAGTTATCATGCCTGATCTGACCATCTCTCTTGAGAAAGCCCTGGCGCTACGGCATAAAGGGGCTCTCTTTATCGACGCCCGCTCGCCTGCAGAGTTCGCCGAGGCGACGCTCCCCGGGGCGATCAATATCCCGCTCCTCGATGATGTCCAACGGACCGAAGTCGGAACTCTTTATGCACAAGTGGGGAAGAATGACGCCAAGCGCCGAGCGGTCGAACTGGTAGCCCCGCTCCTTCCCGAGAAGATTGCACAAGCAGCAGAGGCACTGAAGAGCCATCAGCCGCCGGTGGTGGTCTTCTGCTGGCGCGGCGGCATGCGCAGCCGCGCCCTGACCAGTTTCCTTGACCTCGCAGGAATCCCCGCCCGACAGCTGGTCGGTGGCCACAAACGTTTTCGCGCCCATGTGCGCGACTACTTTGCGACGGCGCCACTCCCCCGCCTCCTTGTCCTGCGCGGCATGACCGGAGTCGGCAAGACCCGCCTTCTCCATATCCTCGAAAAAGAGGGGTATCCGACCCTTGACCTCGAGGGGTACGCCAATCACCGTGGCAGCGCCTTCGGAGGGCTGGGATTGCCACCGCAACCGGGACAGAAGATGTTCGAGGCGCTCCTTTGGGATCGATTGCAGCAGATTCCGGATTCGGGGTATGCTCTGAGCGAGGGAGAGAGCAAGCACGTCGGTCGCCTTGTTCTACCACAGCGCCTTTACGACGCGCTGCAGATCGAAACCTCCCTCTGGATCAACGCCGGCCTCGATTACCGCACCCGCATCATCCTTGACGATTATCCGGCTCGCGACCATTTACGCGACGCTTTTACCCGCCCCTTAAAGGCAATCCGCGCCAAGCTCGGCGGCGAGGAGACCGACCGTCTTCTCGGCCTGCTGGAGAATGGCGCTTGGCAAGAGTTGGTCCGCGACCTAATGGTCCTCTACTACGATCCGCTCTACCGCCATACCTATCCGGAACGGCGTATCGAAATCGACATTGAACCGGAAGAGGCTGGGATACCTCGCCTCAAAGAGGCGATCTCCCAGCTTCTCTCCACCCCACGCACCACCCCGTAAAGGAGCGGCCGGTGCCCAAGCCTTCCAACGCAACGCTCAACCACCTCTGCAAAGACTGCGTACGCAGTTGTCGGCAGGAAGCGAGCGCCATGCTGGTCAGCTGCCCTCGCTACCTCCCCCGCCCCTTCAAGGTCCGTGAGCACCGTTACGCCCAACTCGACCTCTTCACGACGCCCCAACCTCAGACGGCGTCAAGCCTGCCAAGCAAGAAAAAACGTTAACGCAGGCGATCGAGAAATTCGACGATGTAGTGGGTAAACTTCTCTGGCTCAACGAGGAAGGAGTCGTGGCCGTAATCGGATTCGATGAGATGGTAGGAGACCGGCTGCCCAAGCGTACGGAGAGCCGCCACCACCTCTTCGGTCTGGGCCGGGGTGTAGAGCCAATCCGAGCTGAAAGCGAACCAGAGGGAGGGACAGCGAAGATTCCGCAATGCATCCTCGCGGCTGTCGAAATTCCAGGCGACATCGTAGAGGTCGAGCGCCTTGGCGAGATAAAGGAAGGCGTTGGTATCAAAACGCCCGACAAAATTGCCCCCGTTATATTCGAGATAGCGCTCAATTTCGAACTGACCGAAGAAATCGAACATTCCGTCCCGAGCCGAAAAACGGCGACCAAATTTAAGCTGCATTGACGCGTCTGAGAGAAACGAGATGTGACCGACCGCCCGGGCCAAGGCAAAACCGTCGACGGGTGGGTGCTCGGGGCGGTAGTTTCCTTTGCGCCAGCTGGGGTCGTTATAGATCGCCTGCCGCGCCAGGGCATTGAGAGCGATTGCCATCGGTGAGGTTCGCCCGGTACCGGCGATGGGGATGACGGAACGCACCCGCTCAGGATAGTGGATCCCCCACTCGAGCGATTGCATCGCCCCCATACTCCCGCCGATCACTGCCAGCAGAGTCTCAATACCAAGATGGTCAATCAAAAGCTTCTGCGCCCGCACCATATCACGGACCATAAGCACCGGGAAGCTGAGGTTGTACGGCTTGCCAGTGCGGGGATTGAGACTCGCAGGTCCGGTGGAGCCTTGGCAGGAGCCGATGACGTTAGAGCAGATAACGAAATAGCGGTCGGTGTCGAGGACCTTGCCGGGTCCGATCATCCCATCCCACCATCCCGGCTTGCGATCCTCGGGGTCGTAGCGACCGGCGGCGTGAGCATCCCCGGTCCAAGCGTGACAGACGAGAATGGCGTTGTCGGCGCTGGCACTCAGCGTGCCGTAAGTCTCATAGGCGAGCGTCAAAGGACCGAGCAGACGGCCGCTCTCAAGCTGCAGCTCGACGTCGAAGTCGACATATTGGGTTGTTACAATCCCGACACTGTCGTTCAACCTGGTCACCTACCCTTCGTAAAAAACACCGATTCTCACCATCGACAGAAAAGGAAAAGGCCCCTTCCCAGATGAGTTGGGAAGGGGCCAGAACGACGTATCTTGACGCAGAGCTCCGGCTCCGTCCTCATCTATCCCCGTTACGGGGGCAGGAATTAGCACCTGACGCCTTGCGGCCGGTTGCTGTGGTTTCATAGGGCCTTTCCCTCCACCACTCTCGATAAAGACGATGCTGTGTTCAGTTGTGTCGAAACCTTAACGGAATCGCTCAGGATTGTCAAACGGATTCGCTCGGTTGCCGTGCTACTTGATCCTCCGCAAATGGCTCCCCCCACCTGTTGGCGCAGGAGGTGCTGGAGGGGTGGGATCATCCTCAGGCTCAAGCGGTTCGAGGCCGGGGAGCGTACCGTCAGCGATCATCTTTTCGACGGCATTGGCAATGGTCACGCACTGCTTCGTGCAAACACGATAGGCCGGGCAGGTGGTACAATCCGCCTCGCCTCCGGCGATCTTCAGGGCATTGACCACCAGCTCGACACTTTCAACCTGCGACAACGGGATAAAGAGCATTTCTTCTCCTTAGAGGGTCTTGCCGGCAACTGCGGCATACTGACGAAGCTTCTCCATAAGTGGGAAGAACTCGGCGGGGCGCAGCGACTGAGGACCGTCGCTCGCCGCCTTTTCAGGACAGGGGTGAACCTCGATGATCAGACCATCACAACCGGCGGCGACCGCCGCATAGCTCATGCTCGGCACAAGGCTGGCGTGGCCGGTGGCGTGAGAGGGGTCGATGATCACCGGCAGATGGGTCTGTTCTTTCAAAACCGGAACCGCCGAGATGTCGAGGGTGTTGCGGGTGGCGGTCTCAAATGTGCGGATACCGCGCTCGCAGAGCATCACCCGCCGATTTCCCTCGGCGAGAATATACTCGGCACTCATCAAAAACTCTTGGATGGTCGTTGCCATCCCCCGCTTAAGAAGGATCGGCTTGTCGAGCTGCCCCAACATCTTGAGCAGGGCGAAGTTCTGTACGTTACGCGCCCCGACCTGCATGATGTCGGCGTACCGGGCGACCAGCTCAACGTCGCGGGGGTTGACCACCTCGGTGACGATCGGCAACCCAGTCTCTTCTCGTGCCAGCGCAAGGAGTTTGAGACCATCCTCCTCCATTCCCTGAAAGGAGTAGGGGCTGGTCCGCGGTTTGAACGCCCCACCGCGTAAAACGGTGGCACCGGCGGCCTTAACCTCTTTGGCGGTTTCAACGATCTGCTCTTCACTCTCCACCGAACAGGGGCCAGCCATCACCACCAGCGGAGCACCACCGATTGAGACACCACCACCGATCTCGAAATGACTCGGCTCAGGCTTGACTTCACGACCGGCAAGCTTATACGGCTTGAGAATCGGCACAACGCTCTCGACTCCGGGGAGTGATTCAAGACTCTGAAGAACCGATTTTCCCCGCTCATCGCCGACCGCACCGATGACGTTACGGGTCTCTCCGTGGATCACGTGCGGTTTGTAACCAAGCTCACTGATCTGCTTCTTGACTTCGGCCAGCTCGTCGCGGCTGGCGCCCTGTTTCATAACGATAACCATCTTAAACTCCTTGGGAAGGGGGTGAAAATAGCGAAGGCCGCCCGGTTCTGCCGGCGGCCTTTAAATTCTCGATCCACAAGGAATCAACCGCGACAGTCTCGTTTGGTCTGTCTGCGGCTTGACGTTTACGGAAGATTACCGACCCGTGCCCCAGACAGACGAGCTAAACCAATAGCCAAAAAAGCTAAAGGTAAACGCGGCAAAGCTGTCAAAAGCAAAACGGATCATGGTGTCCTCGAATGATTGAGCTTCTTTGATATCAGAATCCCTTACAGGCTGCAAGGAAAAATAGCTTTACCCTGCTCTTACTTCCTTCTAGGGGGCGATCCATGCTATCGTATACCTTCTTATATTTCAGGAGTTTGCTATGCCTTTACTTTCTTGCCCGGAAGTTGATCTACATACCCATACCGTCGCCTCCGGCCACGCCTATTGCACCATCACCGAACTGAGTCGTGCTGCTGCCGAAAAAGGGCTCAAAGGGCTCGGCATGACCGATCACGGCCCGGCCCTTCCCGGCGGCCCCCATGCCTACCATTTTGCCGCTCTGCGCTTTATTCCTCCAACCCTTAACGGCGTCCGCATCCTGCGTGGCATTGAGGCGAACATCCTTGAAGGTGGACAGATCGACCTTGAAGAACCAATCCGCCAGCGCCTTGACCTGGTGATGGCCGGCTTCCATGACGGCTGCGGTTTTGATCACCGTGGTGCAAAAGAAAACACCCGCGCCATGATTTCTCTTATGGAGTCAAGAAGGGTCCACGTTATCACCCATCCCGGGAATCCGATCTTCCCCGTCGATTTTGTCGCCATCACCAAGGCCGCAGCCGAAACCGGGACTGCGTTGGAGATCAACAACGCCTCCTTCCATATCAGCCGCCGCGGCAGTGCCCCTCACTGTGAGGCCATGGCTAAACTCTGTGCCCGCTACGATGTCCCGGTCGCCATCGGCAGTGATGCCCATTTTTCCGAGGGTCTAGGAGCTTTCGACCACGCCTTGCAAGCGCTGTGTGATGCGGGAATTGCCCCAAAACAGGTCGTTAACCGCACACTCGCTTCGACCCTCTCTTTTCTTGGTCTCGAAGCATAAAAAAGGGTCCGCACCTTCTGGCACGAACCCTTTGCGGCACAACGGGATTAGGCGCCACTAACCGGCGGAAACACTGACAAAGACCAATCCTTGCGAGCCACCGTTGTCAACCCCGTGAATCTTGCCGTGCGGCGCCATCAACACAGTTCCTGCCTTCACCTCACGGGGGCCACCGTCGCCGCGGAATGTCCCCTCGCCTTCGAGCACCACCCAAATATGGTCTCCGGCGTGAACATGGGCATGAATATGCTGTCCCGGCATGAGACACCAGAGCGTCGCCCGAGAGTGACTGCTCTGCGCCAACTCGACTTTGTTGGCCTTCTCCGGATGATACACCACCTTATCTTTGTATTCCCAGAATTCTGTCTCCATCCTTCTTCTCCCTCGCTCATAAAAAAACGCCCCGACCTCAAGGCCGGAGCGTCTAGAGACGAACAACGACACTGTATCAGGATTTTGCGACCTTGACCGCAACACGGTTGGCCGAACTGGAGAGCAAAGACTGCACGTTCAGTGCCGAAAAATTCGTAGGCGCAAAAGCCAAGCCCTTGGGAAGATCGTTGTCGACAACGACGTCAGCCTGAGTCGCCCCGAAACTTGAGGTCACCTTGACTCTACTCCCATCCGCGACACCAGCCTCTTGCGCATCTTCCGGGCTTAACGCCACATATCCTGACTCCGCCACTTCGCACGCAGCGGGTGAGAACGTGGTGCTGGTCCCGAAGTGATAGAGACTTGTTGCAGTGAGGAGTTCAAGCTCTTTGCTGACGCCCCCCCCTTGCGCCGGGTAAAAAGTCATACTCTTATCCGCAGGACGGAAGGCCTCTTTATTACAGGCACAAATTCCAGCGGCGTCGGTACGACAGACCTCTGTATAGAGGCCGCTGAGCTGACGAATTTCACTCTGCAGCGACGAGAAATCTACCTCAACAGGCCGCGCCGAGAGGTGCGTGTAAAGGGCGGCAAATATCTCAAGATCGACCTTCGCCTCACCGGGGGGATTCACCGCGGGCTTCAGAGTATTGATTCGCTGGTCGAAAGAGGTGACGGTCCCGCTCTTTTCAACAGCTGCCGCTCCAGGGAGAACGACATGCGCCATCTCGGTCAACTCGGAAGCGAGGATATCCTGAACAACGAGGAAATCGAGTTTCTGCAACGCCTTGCGCCAGCGCCCTGCCTCGGGAAAAGAGGCCAGCGGATTGCACGCTGCAAGGTAAAGGAAACGGATCTCCCCCTTTTCAATCCCCTCGAGAATACCGTGCGCATCCTTGCCATCGCTCGGCAGGGTGACCCCCCAAGCGGAGGCAACGCTCGCACTGTCGGCATAGGACTTCTGACCAGGAAGAAGCTCGGGCGCCACCCCCATATCGAGCAGACCTTGCGTGTTCCCCTTCTCATCAAGAGGGAAGAGGCCGCCGATATCTCCATGCAGGGCGCCGCTGACCAGCGCCAAGGTCGCAACAGCGCTCACTGCAGCCTCAGCATCGGTCCCACGTAACAGGTCACTCGCCATCACCACGGCAACGGACGGTGCAGAACCGAGGTAGTCTGCGGCTTCCTCAAGCAGTTCACGCGCAAGGCCAGTCTGTTTCACTGCTTCGTCAAGATCAAGCGAAGCGAGATAAGCATAGAGCTCGTCGACATTCTCGACATAGCGTTGCAGATAATCTTTATCCGCCTGACCGGCATCAACGATCAACTTCGCAAGTGCGTTGGCAAGCCAGACTTCGCTACCAGGACGACAGATCAATGAAGCATTTGCATATTTAGTGAGTTTGACCTTACGCAATCCGGCAACAATGAGCTTACCATCGTTTTTGCGGCAGGCCTTTTCGATCTGCCAGTCGACCGCCGGCGCTTCGGAAGTGACATCGCCAAAGGCCAGGACCGCTTTCGCCTCGGTGATGCGATCGATACGATTGCTTCCGCCTTTCAGACCAAGGGACTTGCCAAGAATCTGAGTTGCGGGGAGAAGGCCGAAACGGGCCTCTGAATCGATATTATTGCAGCCGATAGCCGCCCTAAAGAGCTTCTGAAAAAGATAGTTCTCTTCATTACTCAGACGCGGCGAGGCGAGGCCGGCCAGTGCCGCGGCACCTGCTTCCCCTTTGAGATTCTGAATCTTCTCACTCACCGCCGAGAGAGCCCCCTCCCAATCCGTCTCAAGAGTCATCCCATCCTTGCGCAAGGCAGGACGGGTGAGGCGCTTCTCCGAAGCGACATAGCCATAGCCGAAGCGACCACCAACGCAGAGGCTGCCGTCATTGATCGTTTCGCCGTCCACCGAGGTAATACGGGCGATCTTCCCCTGCTTGACGTTGACATCGATTTCGCACTGGGCCGAACAGAGAGTGCAAACGGTGCGAGTCAGGGAGAGCTCCCAAGGACGCGCCTTGAATTTAAACGGCTTCTCGATCAGGGTCCCAGTAGGGCAAACGGCAACGCAGTTGCCGCAGAATTCACAATCAAGGGGCTTGCCATCGACGGTGTCGATAAAGGCCCGATCACCTTTGGAACGGACAACCATAGCGCTCGCACCAACAACTTCGTGGCAAACTTTAACGCACTTTTCACAAAGAACACACCGGGAGGGAACCTGCTGAATCAGCGGCCACTCTTCAATCGGCTCGTGACTGAGGTTGTCAGCCTCAAACTCCTGTCGGTTGACCTCCTGCCCGTAGCAGATATCCTGCAGGTCGCACTCTCCGGCAGCATCACAGACCGGACAATCGAGAGGATGGTTGACGAGAAGCAGTTCAATGATCTGCTTGCGAATCGTCGTCAGATTTTCCGACTGGGTGGTGACCTCCATCCCCTCCACGGCCGGCGTGTTGCAGGCGGTCATCGGTTTACTGACACCGGCGATCTCTACAACGCAGATACGGCAGGCCCCTGTAGGAGAGATTTTTTTCAAGTAGCAAAGGGTCGGAATCTTGATCCCCACCTTTTCGGCGGCCGCAAGAATCGTTGCCCCTTTTTCAATCTGAACCGCTTTGCCGTCGATCTTAAGATTGACCATGAATTATCACCCTCTATGCTGTCTGCCGCGCATCTTGCTCGGCCTCAAGGCCGCCGTCGCGGCCGCACTACCAAACCTCGACCAGGTCGATCAGTCGATCGCCACCATCCCGACGCGATAGCAACGCAGGCAACGTTCCGCCTCACGCACCGCCTGACTCTCGGGCATGGCAAGTTCGATTTCATCGTAGTTCTGTGCCCGCTCGGCACCATCAACCTTCGGCTGATGTTCACGATGCAACCCGCCAATGATCCCGACGTCCTCGTTGTCGTCAAAGACGCCGAGACTGCTGAAGATATCTTCCATGGCGTCCTCTTCGTCGAGATACGCCTTTCCTTCTGTCAAGTAACGATCGATGACCCGCGCCGCCCGTCGACCGTGACCAACCGCAAGAACAACGGTCATAGCGCCGTATTCACAGTCGCCCCCGGCGAAGATCCCTTCGTTGTCAGTCATCATCGTCCCCCCGTGGGTCACGATGCTGTTCCAGCGGGTCTGCTTGATTCCGTAATCACCATCCTCAAGGTAGGAGAGGTCGGGGTCCTGCCCAATCGCCGGAATGACCAGATCGCAGGGGATGACATACTCGCTCCCCGGCACCGGGGCCGGACGACGACGACCTGACTCATCGGGTTCGCCCAGCGCCATTTCGACCACCTCAACCCCGACCACCTTGCCGTTTTCGGCAATCAGGCGCGTCGGGTTGCGAAGGAACTCAAACTGAACATTCTCTTCGTCGGCGTCATCAACCTCATAGGGCTCCGCCGGCATCTCCTTACGGGTACGACGATAGACGAGGATTGAATCCTCCGCCCCTTCACGCAGCGCCACTCGGACGCAGTCGATGGCGGTATTACCACCGCCGACAACAATCACCCGCTTCGGGGTCTCAATCGGCTGTCCAAGAGCGACCGCCCGAAGGTAGTTGATCCCCCCGGTGGAAAACCCTTCGTAGCCAGCATCCTCACCCTCGACCCCCATCGGCTTCGACTTGAAGGCACCGGTACCGAGAAAGACCGCATCGTACTCCTCTTTCAACTCCCGCAGGGACATGTCACGACCGAGCTTGGTGTTGTAACGAATCTCGGCTCCGAGACTGCGGATGATCTCAACATCACGGCGCAGCAGATGCCGGGGCATACGGTAATCGGGGATTCCGACGGCCACCGTGCCACCCGGCTCGGGGAGCATGTCGAACATGGTGACGTCATATCCCTCAAGGAGGAGGTAGTAGGAGCAAGTCAGCCCGGCAGGACCGGCACCCACCACCGCAATCTTCTTCCCTTTCTTCTGGCCGGGAAGCATCGGCGGCTCCTTGTGATGCAACCACTCATGGTCAGAGGCGACGCGCTTGAGAACCATGATGCTCACCGGTTCATCGACCAAACCGCGACGGCACCCTTTCTCACAGGGATGGGGACAGACCCGGCCGCAGACTGCGGGGATCGGCATATTACGCCGCACCGAGGCGAGGGATTCGTCGAAACGGTAATCCTTGATCTCCTCGACATAGGCGGGAATATCAATATGCGCCGGACAGCGATCAGTACAGGGGGCGGTCACCTTGTCGTGGTAGACCTTGGCCGGGTTCGGCTTACGTTCACCCCGGATATAGGCTTCAAAGTCATCACGATAATGAGTCAGCGCATCCTGAACCGGCTTGGCCGAGGTCATACAGAGAGTGCATTTGCACTGCTCAAGCAGACTGTTGATCTCGGCGATCACCGTCAGGTCACGCTCCTCGCCGTGTCCGGAGAGGATGCGGGCGAGCGTATCCTGCAACACCTTGGTCCCACGCTTGCCGGGAGAACACTTCGCGCAACAGTACTTCTCCTGAACCCGCTTCATGTATTCAGCGGCCAACGCAACGATATCGACATCACGGTTCATCACCAACAAACCGTCCCAACCGAAAAACGCGCCGATTTTGCCTTCGTTGAGATACTTTTCCGGAAGTTTGATCTTCAGAGAAGCCAAGTCCGCCTCACCGCCCTTGCGGTTATCAACGACCTTTCCTCCCCAACTGGAAAACACAACCTGACTCAACTTGACCTCCTCTGGAACCTTCCCCGCGCGGACGCCGGAAAATTCTTGGAACTACGCAGAAAAAAGAGGAAAGGCCCCACGACACACCTGGCGGCCTCTCTCTATTTTGTATACAGTATGCAGTTAAATAGCACAAAGCAAAAGAGCATGGCAAGGAAAATCTTCCCCCCGTATACTCTCTAAGGTCGGAATAAAAAAAGAATAATAGCAAGAGGTTTCGGTACCCACTGTCTAAGCACCGAGAAGGAGAGAAGGGAACGGGAAGAGTAAGGTTTTAACCTTCGGCACGAATCGTCGCGAGCAAATCAAGAGCAAGTTCCACCTTGCCAAAGGGAGGCATGAGATACCAACCTCCGACGCGCCCCCTGCCCGCCGCAAGGAGTTCCCGGGCCAGCATCATCCCTTGGCGAACCCCCTCTTCTCCTGAGGTGCTGGCCATACGTTGCCGCACAGGTTCGGGAAGAGTGATTCCGGGGACTTCGTTGTGTAGAAACTCCGCGTTACGACCACTGACCAGAGGCAGAAGCCCCACAAGAACTGGAATGTTATAAGGCGATGTCTTCTCTAACAATCTGTCGAGAATCTCGACATCGTAGATCGGCTGAGTCTGGACAAAGCGGGCGCCAGCGGCGATCTTTTTTTCGAGCCGCTGCAGCTGCCCGTCGATCCGGGGAAGATTGGGGTTAAACGCAGCGCCACAGAAAAAAGAGGTCGTCCCACCGAGGTCGGCACCAAGAAGATTCTCCCCCCGATTCAACGCACTGAGCAGTTCAAGAAGTCCGATAGAGTTAAGATCAAAAACACTGCTCGCTCCGGCCTCGCCACCAACAGCAACCGGATCACCGGTCACGGCAAGAATGGTCCGCAAACCGAGAAGGTGCGCTCCCATCATTTCGGAGTGAAGTCCGATCAGGTTACGATCACGGCCGGTGACATGGACGATCACCTCAGTCCCTGTCTCCTCCTGAATTTGCCGGGCCAGGGCGATGTTCCCCATGCGGATACGCGCTAGAGGGTTCTCGGCGAGACTGATGGCATCGACTCCGGCTGCAGCAAGCTGTTTCGCCCCGGCCATCACCTTGCTGCAATCGAGGCCCCGTGGCGGATCGAGTTCCACCGTCACCAGAGGTCGCTCGCCCCAAGCCTCAAGAAAATGCGCCGGCGGCACTGGAGTTTCGGCCACCACTCGACGCACAACTGGGGCTGTTGCTGTCACCGACGACGGCAAAGTTTCTTCCGCTGACTGCCGCACCCCTTTGGCCAGAGCCGAGATATGTTCTGGAGTCGTCCCGCAGCAACCACCAACAAGACGCGCCCCGGCCAGCACCATCTCTTGAGCCATCGTCGCGAAATAGTCGGGAGTCGCCAGATAGATGTAACGCCCATCGACATACTGGGGAAAGCCCGAGTTGGCAAAAGCAGAGAGGGGACGGTCCGTCACCTCTCGCATTCGCCTCAAGATCCGCAAGAGATCCCGCGGCCCGGAGCCACAGTTAGCACCGATGACCGCCGCCCCGGCGACCGTTAAACGTGTTGCCGCCTCCTCGGCGCTCACCCCATCGCGACTGCGCCCCTCTTCGAGAAATGCCATCTGCGCCACGGCTGGCAATCCGAGCTCTGTCGCAATGCACGTTGCCAGCTCCAGTTCATCCAGGCGGGAGAAGGTCTCAAGAAGAAAGAGATCAACCCCTTCCTGCGCCAGAGCCTCCATCTGCTCAATAAAAAGACGGCGCTTCTCAGCTGCAGTGAGGGGTTCGCCCTCACCTCGGGGGGTGCTCAGCGGCCCGACCGCTCCGGCAATGAAACGTGTCTCTCCCGCCACCTCACGCGCCAGACGTGCTCCGGCCCGGTTGATCGCCGCAACCTTTCCTGCTAACCCGATCGCCCCAAGTCGTACCCCGTTGGCGGCAAAGGTATTGCTCTCGATCACCTCAGATCCGGCAGCAAGATAATCGGCATGAACCTGACGTACCAACTCCGGTTGAACTAAATTGAGATGTTCAAAACAAGCGTCGAGTGCCACCCCCCGTGCATAGAGGAGCGTCCCCATCGCCCCATCACCGAGCAAGACTTTTTCGCCAAGAGCCTTAAGAAAAGAGGCACTGCGCCCTGTTTTAACTGCACTCATCGTGGCAACTCTCGGGGGAGGGTTCGTTCCCCATGCTCCCGCAAAATCGCGGTGTAGAAGAGATGCCCTTCTGACTCGGCGACCGAGAGCGAGACCTCAACCTTCACCGTCTCTCCATCACGCCTGCAACCTTCAGCGGTATGAACCTCACGCACCAGAGCACCGGCGTGGCGCTTGAGATAAGCCTCAACATCAGACTCTTTCAGGGCAGGACAGTCCGCACTCAGAAGTTGACGAATACTCACCCCTAGCACCTCACGCTTGCTGTATCCAAAGATTCGCTCAGCTTGACGGTTAAAGAGGATGATCTGACCGTTGGCAAGAAACGAAATGATCCCGTCGCGAGCCGTCTCCGTGAGCACCCGGAAGCGCTTCTCCGACTCCTCAAGGTGGCGGCTATTCTCACGCAGGCGGTCGGTCATATCGTTGAAGCCGTCGATGAGACGTCCGATCTCATCCCGCCCCCGGCGAGGAATCTTCTCTTCAAAACGTCCCGACTTGATAACGCGATGGATCCCGGCCCCGAGGCGGGCAAGGGGGGCGGTCACCGCCACCCGTAACAAAACTCCGAGGCAGCCGACCAGCGCTACGAGAATCAGCGCCGTCCCAATCAGGTCTTTATGGAGGTTGGCCGTCACTTGATGCGACAGACGCTCCATCGGGATTACCACCGAGGCGGCCCCGATCACATCACCGAGCCGATAGCCATAGGCGTGATCTGTCACTTCAGGATATCGCTGCGCGATAAACGCCGGGGCGCTGGCGGGTTCACCGTGGCACTCAAGACAGCTCTTCTCCGCGGTAAAGGCCTGGAGGTAGCGAAAGACCGGCTCTCCCTCAAGTTCGGTGATTGCGTAGAATTCATGGTCCCCTCTCTCAGACCGAAAACGACGCAAAACCTCGTTTTCGAAGGGATCAGGGGCGTTGGCGGGGTTACGAAAACGGTCTGAGACCTGACGGACTCGGTAGTCGAGATCGTCTCCCACCCGCCTTCCGATACGGTTTGATGCCACCACGGGGACCAAGCCAAGACGGGCCTGAGAGAGTTCTACCCCCCCCAGTAGCAGCTGCTCCGAAATATACTCTCGGGTGCGGATCGCGGCAAAAGCGAGGATACGCGACTCCTCGACCGCCTCGTCGATCACGAACTGACGCTGCTGACGATAACCAAACCACCCTGCCAGAGAGAAAAAGAGAACAAGCAGACAGGCGATGATCAGATTAACTTTGGTCAGAAGACTGCGATGGCGAAAGAGGTTCATAGCCTTATGCTCACTCGAGCTTCGCTCCTAAAAAAGGTGAAAAATGTCAGAATCCTTCACCGGCATTAGCCCGTAATCCGGCGATGGTCCCCGCATAGTCGTCGGTCCCGAAAACAGCGCTTCCAGCGACAAAGACATCAGCACCGGCCGCGGCAATTTTGTCAATATTGTCGAGCTTGACCCCACCATCCACTTCAAGCTCGATCTTGCGGCCACAACGGTCAATCATTTGGCGCAACTGGGTGATCTTGGGGAGAGTCGCCTCGATGAACGACTGTCCCCCGAAGCCGGGGTTGACACTCATCACCAGCACGAGATCGATCTCGTCAAGAATCACCTCAAGGGTCGAAACCGGAGTTGCCGGATTGATGGAGACTCCCGCCTTTTTGCCAAGGGAATGGATCAACTGCACCGTCCGATGCAGATGCGGCACCGCCTCCTGATGCACGGTGATGATATCAGCACCGGCTTTAGCGAAATCGGGGATATAGAGATCCGGCGACTCGATCATCAGATGAACATCAAGGGGAAGGTCGGTCACCTTGCGTACCGCATCAACCACCAAGGGACCGATGGTGATATTCGGGACAAAGTGACCGTCCATGACATCGACGTGAACATAGTCGGCCCCGCCGTCAGCGATGGCGCAAATCTCGTCACCCAGACGGGAAAAATCAGCAGAGAGGATAGAAGGTGAAATCTTGACCATGAGAAGACTCCTGCACAGATACAGACGTTCGAGAAGAACGCCCCAAAAATATCGTTTTTATGAAAGCGTGATCGTCAGCCAGACCGCAGCGGCAAGCGACAGGCTGATCAGAACCGCCGCCGAACCGAGATCTTTAGCCCGCCCGGCAAGTTCATGATGCTCCGAGCCGATGCGATCGACCACGGCCTCAATGGCCGAGTTAATCAGTTCAACCAGCAGAACCTGGCCCAGCGCCAGAAGCAGCAAAAGACGCTCCACCCCCGACACATTCAGCCAAAACGCAAGCGGAACCAAAACCACGGCGACGAAAAGTTCTTGGCGAAAGGCGGCCTCATGGCGCCACGCTGCAGCCAGCCCTTTGAGCGAATAGCCCGCCGCACAGACGATTCGCTTAAGGCCTTGATTTCCCGGTTTTACCACACCCCCTCCTGTAACGAAAAGAGGCCGCCCTCCGTGGCGGAGAGCGGCCCGTCGGACGGTTGCCAGCGACGGTGGCCTAACGTTTGTGGCAGCGTTTGCAGTTCCCCTTAGCGGCAAAAGCACGACCACCGTTGTGACAGGTTCCACACTGCTCACCGGCGTATATTTTCGCCATTGTGATCTTTGCTGTCCCCTTTTTATATTCGAAAACTTTCGTGTGGCACTCCCCACACTTAACACCCGCGTTCTTATGGACCTCACCGGAGAAGGTCACCTTGCCCATCATGCTCTTGCTGAACTCGAGAATCTTGCCCGGAGGCACCGCCAAAGCGAGGGTTGCCGTGCAGAGCAGCACCGCAGGGATCAACAATTTTTTCTTCATTCGACCACTCCTATAGAAAAGAGACATCCTCTCGGCGCGGCAGACCCCCCGCAGCCATAATGCCTTTAAGTTAGCGGATCTTACGCAAAGCGTCAACCGGCATACGAGAAGATCATACGGACTGCCGCTGCAACAGAACCGCATAGAAGGCGTCCATCCCATGATGACGATGGGGATCGGTACGCAGCGCTCCAGCCGCATCAAAAAGTGGCCCCCAAGCCACGGGGGTCTTCTCCCGAAGATCGACCGCGGCAAA
>PKUF01000096.1 GCA_002869635.1 Desulfuromonas sp.
GACGTGCGGGTCATCCGCCTGCCGCGCCACGGCGCCTCCTGCCCCGTCGGGATGGCGGTCTCCTGCTCCGCCGACCGCAACATCAAGGCGAAGATCACCCGCGACGGCCTTTTCGTCGAGGAGATGGACCGCAACCCCGGCCGCCTGATCCCCGACCAGTACCGCGGCAAGCACGGCCACGGCACCAAGATCGACCTCAACCGCCCGATGACCGAGGTCCTCGCTGATCTCTCCAAGCTTGAAGTCGGTTCGCCGCTTCTGCTGCAGGGGACGATTGTCGTCGGCCGCGACATCGCCCACTCCAAGTTCAAGGAGATCCTCGATAGCGGCAAGCCGCTCCCCGACTACCTCAAAAACCACCCGATCTACTACGCCGGCCCGGCCAAGACCCCGGCGGGCAAGCCCTCCGGCTCCTTCGGCCCGACCACGGCCGGCCGTATGGACAGCTACGTCGGCCTGTTGCAGGAGAACGGCGGCTCGATGATCATGATCGCCAAAGGGAACCGCTCGCAGCAGGTGACCGACGCCTGCGCCAAGCACGGCGGCTTCTACCTCGGCTCCATCGGTGGCCCGGCAGCGGTTCTCGCCGAAGAGAACATCAAGAAGGTCGAGTGCATCGACTTCCCCGAGCTCGGCATGGAAGCGGTCTGGAAGATCGAGGTCGAAGACTTCCCCGCCTTCATCCTTGTCGATGACAAAGGGAACGACTTCTTCAAGAAGCTCGGCCTGTAAAATCAGTAAAAAGAACCCAAAAAAGTAACACAACAAGCCCCCGACGAGTCTCGTCGGGGGCTTGACTTTTTATAAACAGCGTGATTTATTATCTTTTTTTGTTTCATGACCCTCTTTTCATCCTTGGAAGGAGGGTTCTTCGATTGATTCTGGGAGGGGATGATGTTTGCACCTAAAAGGTCGCTTGTGAGCAAGTATTTGCTCACTCTTTCGGCCATCGCCATTCTCGCGACACTCTTAACCGTTTATCACGTTCGCAATCAGGTCCATGAGCAAGCAAAGCGTGAGGCTGAAGCGATTGCAACCAGCATTTCACAGCGTCACCTCGCCATCCACCAGTACTATGCCGACCAGCTCAAACCAAATCTCTTCAGGGATCTGGCTGGCACGATAGATGATCCAGACTATTTCAACCCCAGTTGGATGTCGTCGACCTACGCCATCCGCGAGATCGAACGTTATTTTCAGGCGCAGAGTTCAAAACACTATCGTTACAAAGAGTGCGCCATCGACGCTCGCACCCCGCAGAACGAGGCGACCCCCGAAGAGGTCAAGATTCTGCGCCAGATGCAGGACGATCCCCACAAAACAAAGGATTTTCGTGAGGTTGAAATTGACGGCGAGAGATTCTTCATCTTCTATCAGCGGGGAGAGACCTTCGACGACTCTTGCCTGAGTTGCCACGGCGATCCCAAAGAGGCCCCGGCCCAACTGGTCGCCTTTTATGGCGGTGACCGTTCCTTTCACAAAGAAAGCGGCAAACTTGCCTCGGTTCTCGCCATCACCATCCCCGACCCCGACGATGCCCCGCTCACCCATACCCTCCTCTCGACCCTGCTTGGAATGATCGGGTTGATCCTTTTGGGGGCCTACCTGACCACCCGGCAGTGGGTTATTTCGCCACTGAAGGTTTTACAGCAGCATGCCGAGAGACTGCACGCGCATCCGGACCATCTTGAACTGAAAGTTCCCGAACTGGCGGGGATCGAAATGTCGCTGCTCGGCCGCACCATCAACCGCCTTACCGAGCGCCTTCAAGATCAGCACGACAATCTCGAAGAGGCTGTCAAGCAAAGAACCGAAGAGTTGGACGCCAGCCGAGAGCTTCTCGAGGCGATCTTCGATACAATCCCCGTCGGCATCGCCCTGATTGATCGCTCCGGCCATTTCCTCAAGCTGAACAAACGTTACGCCTCCGCCTTCGGTTACTCCGTAGCGGAGCTTCTGCAAGGCTCCGTTTCTCTGGTGAGACGCGACGACGCCTCGACTCTGCCCAAAGATATTATCCGCGCCTTCCATGCGGGGATGCTGCCGGTACAGGGCGAAGAGAGACGCCTGACAAAATCGGGACGTTGCATTGATGTTCAGACCTTCCGTCAGATCGTTCACAACCCACAAGGGGAGGAACTGCTCCTGCATGCGGTCATTGACCAGACCGAAAAAAAGGCGAAAGAAGAAGAATTCGTGACCGCGATGCAGATGTATGAGTCTCTTTTTACCGAAGCCCCTATCGGGATCGTCCTGATCGAAGCCGAAGGAGAGCAAAAGGGGCGCATCGCCAGACTCAATTCCACATTTGCCCAAATGCATGGCTACACGGTGAAAGAGATGCAAGGGATGATGATAGCCGATCTCGACACCCCGGAACAAGCGGCCCAGCTTCCCAAACGGCTTAAGAGACTCTTTAACGAAAAGAACATCAGCTTCCACACCCGGCATTTCAGAAAATCGGGGGAGATCGTCGAGCTGCAAGCCCGGGCCTCTCTCGTTGAAATTGACGGAAAGCGGTACAGTCTCAGTAGTGAGCTCGATATCAGCGCTCACAACAAGATGATCAAGGAACTGAAAGAGGCAACCGACGAGGCTAAAAAAGCGAATCAGGCCAAATCGATCTTTCTCTCCCATATGAGCCATGAGCTCCGCACCCCGCTCAACGGCCTTCTCGGCAGTCTTCAGCTGATGCACCATGACTATCTGGGGACTGAGATGAGCGAACTCCTTCAGACCGCTGAGACCTGTGGTGACACCCTGCTGACCGTGATCAACGACCTGCTCGACCTCTCCCGCATTGAGGCGGGGCAGCTGAAACTGACCGCGGCCCCCTTCGCTCTTGAAAAAATGGCCCGATCTACCCTGGCCACCTTCCGCCCCTTTGTCAAAGAGCGGGGCGTCGCTCTACGCTGTCATTTCGCCGAGACTCTCCCCCCCTTGCTGGCGGGAGACGAGGGGAGACTGAGGCAGGTCCTTTTCAACCTTGTCGGCAATGCCACCAAGTTCACCCAAGAGGGGGAGATCAAAGTCAACTTCTCGAGCGAACCTTCTCCTTCAAACGACGAGAGAATCAACCTTATCATGGAGGTCCACGACAGCGGCTGCGGCATGCCGCAGGAGATGCTCGACCGTCTCGGCGAACCGTTTCTGCAACGGGACGAAGAGCAGCTTCATAAGTCACAAGGAACCGGCCTCGGTCTTGCCATCGTCAAACGGCTGGTGGCCGCGATGGAGGGAACGCTTGAGGTTTCAAGCCGTGTTGACGAAGGGACCTCCTTCACCATCCGCCTTCCAGTCACGATCGCGGCTCCTCCCGGAGCGGATGAAACGGTCGAAGCCACCCCACAACCGCAGCCCAGAGACCTACGATCACTCTCGGTGCTGCTGGTCGAAGATAATGCGATGAACCTGCTGGTAGGGCGGCGGATGCTCGAAAAGTTCGGCGTCACCCCCGATACGGCTGGCAACGGCCACGAGGCGCTTGCGGCGCTTAAGCAAAAGAAGTACGACCTGACCCTGATGGATATCCAGATGCCCGAAATGGACGGACTCGAGACGATTAACCGCATCCGCCGCGGTGAAGAAGGTATTCTTGCCCCCCGTGCCCGCATCATCGCCTTGAGCGCCTTTACTCTGCCCAACGAGAAAGAACGGATCATGAGTGCCGGCTTTGACGGCTATCTGGAGAAACCGCTCGACATGAAGAAGCTTGAAAAAACCTTGCAGGAAACAAAAGAATAAACAGCCAGAACCGACAAAGCTCTCCGGCTGCCACTGGCCGGAGAGTCCCTACTTCGGCGACCCTGTGACGCTCTCAAGGGCGATCTCTGGCCCCTTCGCACAAACTCGCACCAAGCGCGTCACAATTCGCTCCTTTCATCCCGCAGAAAATATGGTATAAAAGGCCTCTCTCATGGGATCAGTCCAAGTTGAGATCCTTCTTTCCCCTGTTCCGGGAGGCGTTGAATGAATTACCCCGTCTGGTATCTCCCCGAAATCGGCGGCAATACCCTGATTGCCCTGATTGCTATCGTCCACGTCTTCATCTCGCACTTCGCCGTCGGCGGCGGACTTTATCTTGTGCTTGCCGAACGCAAGGGACTACGCGAGAAGAGCGAGGCGATCCTTGACTTCACCCACGGCCACAGCAAATTCTTTTTGCTGGTGACCATGGTTTTCGGCGGCCTGACTGGGGTCGGCATCTGGTTCATCATCGCCTTGGTGCAACCGGCGGCGACCTCACTGTTGATCCATAACTTCGTCTTTGGCTGGGCGACGGAGTGGGTCTTCTTCCTTGTTGAGATCATCGCCTTGTTCGTCTACTTCTACAGCTTCGGTCGGATGGAGGCACGCACCCATCAGATCGTCGGCTGGATCTACTTCGGCGCCGCCTGGGGGAGCCTCTTTCTCATCAACGGCATCATCGACTTTATGCTCACCCCTGGCGGCTGGCTCGAAAACGGCGACTTCTGGCTCGGCTTCTTCAACCCAACCTTCTGGCCATCCCTCTTCTTTCGCACCTTCATCGCCTTGATGATGGCGGGGCTCTTCGCTTACGTCACCTGCGCCTGGCAAAAGGATGAGAGTTTGCGTTTCACCATGACCCGCTTCTCAGGGAAATGGGTCCTCACCGCCCTGGCCGGGGGACTGCCAAGCGGAATCTGGTACGTGGCGGCTCTGCCGGAGCCAGCGCACAAGTTGGTGCACGGCGGCTCACCGACTATCGTCAAGGCGCTCGACTGGGGGCTCTACGCCACTGTCGCCATCCTCATCATCTCGCTTCTTTGCACGGTCATCCTGCCGGCGCTGCATAACCGCCTTATTGCCTTTGTGGTACTCGCCTGCGGCCTCTTTTTTATGGGCTCCTTTGAGTGGACCCGTGAGGCGGCGCGCCGCCCCTACGTCATCAATGAGGTGATGTACTCCAACGGCCTGAGCAAGGCGGATGTAGAGCAAGCCAACGCTGAAGGGTTCCTTCAAAGCGCACGCTGGTCAAAATTCCACACCGTCGACGAAAAGAACCTCCTTGAGATCGGGGAGGATATCTACAAGCTGCAATGCTACGCTTGCCACTCTCTCGGTGGCTTCAACAACGACCTTCTGACCCGCACCGCCAATTTTAGCCTGCCGTCGTTTATGACCTATCTCGAAAAGATCCACGAACGCCGCTACTTCATGCCCCCCTTCGCCGGCAGCCGCGACGAGATGAGGGCCCTCGCGAGTTGGATCGTCGGTGACTTGCACGGCAAATCGCTTGAGCAACCGGAAGAGGTTGCCGCACCGGCGGCGGGTGAGTCGGTTTTTGCCGAGAACTGCGTCTTCTGTCATGACGCTGATCTGATCGCCGAGCGGACCAACAGCTGGGGACGGGAGAAGATCCGCAGCGCCCTCAACAACCTGAGCGCCCTCAACCCGGCGATGCCCGACTTTGAGGGGAGCGAGGCCGAAAAAGAGGCGCTCGCCGACTACCTTGTAACCTATGGGCAGGCTCCAACATCTGCCCCGGCCGCTGGCGAGGCAATTTTCGCCGAAAACTGTGTCTTCTGCCACGAGGCGACACTGATCACCGAGCGGACCAACGGCTGGGGGCGGGAGAAGATCCGCAGCGCCCTCAACAGCCTGAGCGCACTCAACCCGGCGATGCCCGACTTTGAGGGGAGCGACTCTGACAAAGAAGCACTCGCCGACTATCTTGCCGCGTTCAATCAGGCTCCCCCCCCTCCCCCGGTTTCAGGCGAAACGATCTTTGCCGAGAACTGCGTCTTCTGCCATGAGGCGACACTGATCGCCGAGAGAACCAACGGCTGGGGACGGGAGAAGATTCGCACAGCTCTCAACGCGCTGAGCACCCTTAATCCGGCGATGCCCGACTTTGAAGGGAGCACGGCCGAGAAAGAGGCGCTCGCTGATTTTCTCTTTACCCAGACTCAGGGAGGCCAGCTATGAACCCCCTCATCCCGACACCCGATACCATCCCGGTCGCCTGGGGCTGGTTTGAGTTTCTTCTTCTACTCACCCTGCCGCTGCACCTGATCTGCATGAACATGCTCCTCGGCAGTGCCGGCATCAGCCTCTACGCCCGGCTGCGTGGTGACGAGTCCGACCGCCGCCTCTCCTATGAGTTGGCACGGCTTCTCCCTTTTCTCGTTGCCTTCACCGTCAACTTTGGAGTGGCGCCGCTTCTCTTCAATCAGGTTCTCTACGGCCAGTTTCTCTATGTCAGTTCGGTGCTGATGGCCTCGTATTGGCTGGCGGTGGTCCCGCTTTTGATCTTCGCCTACTACGCCATCTATCTCTATGATTTCCGCTTCCGCTCTCTCGGCGGTTTTGCCGCGCCATTTCTCGCCATGGCGCTGCTGACTCTGGTGGGGATTGCCTTTATCTTCACCAACAATATGTCCCTCGCCCTTGATCCGTCGCACTGGCAGGCCTACTTCGGCACTGCTGACGGCTCACTGCTTAACTGGAGTGAACCGACACTGATACCCCGCTTCCTCCATTTTGTTGTTGGCGGATTCGCCGTCGGTGGCCTTGCGGTCGCCTTTATTGGTCGGTTCTGGGGAAAACGCGATGCGTTGGTGGGAGAAAAAGCAATCGGTTACGGGATGCGGCTCTTTTTTGCCCTCACCGTCATTCAGCTCGCTCTCGGCGGCTGGTTCGTCGTCTCCCTGCCGCGGGAGATCATGATGCTCTTTATGGGACAGAGCTTGCTTGCGACCATCCTTTTCAGCGGCGGCCTGCTCCTCTCTCTCGTCGTGCTGGTCACGGCATGGCAGCGACGAGTCGGCCTGACCACTTTGCTGACCATTCTTCTTGTGGTCGTGATGTCGGTGCTGCGCGACCTCGCCCGTATCGCCTATCATGAACCCTTCTTCAAGGCAGAGCAGCTCGAGGTGATCCCTCAATATTCACCAATGATTCTCTTCTTTGTTTCGCTGGTGCTCGGACTGGCGATCATCGTCTGGATGTTACGTCAGGCACTGACCTTGCCACCAGCGAAAGAGCATGAATAAAACAAGTCATATTAGATAGTTAAAAAGCGGGAGCCGAAAGCTCCCGCTTTTTTTGTCCCAAAGTACTCATATTTTTTAAACATCGATCCCACTTTCTGCTAAAAAAGAGCAGCCTGCTAACATAAACCTAACAATCATCTTTTACTGTCGGCGCGCTTTGCCTGCTGGCCCACTGATGCGCCCTCCCCTTCGGGGACGATGCCCCACAAAAAAGGAATTCTTCCATGAGTCAGGAACTGCTGCTGATCGGCGTCGCGATCCTCCTCACCATCGCCGTCTTCGACATCGTGGTCGGCGTCAGCAACGACGCGGTCAACTTTCTCACCCCCTCGATCGGTTCACGCGTCGCACCACGTAACGTGATCCTGATCGTCGCCAGCCTCGGTATCCTTGCTGGGGTCACCTTCTCCAGCGGCATGATGGAGGTGGCCCGTAAAGGGATTTTCCATCCACAGTTCTTCACCATGCCGGAGCTGTTGACGATTTTTCTCGCGGTGATGCTAACCGACATCATCCTCCTCGACCAGTTCAATACCTACGGTTTGCCAACATCGACCACCGTGTCGATCGTTTTTGAATTGCTCGGCGCGGCGGTAGCGGTCTCGGTACTGAAGATCGTTCAGGCTGGCGACAGCCTTGTCATGATCGTTGAGTACATCAACACTGCCAAGGCGATCACCATTATCATGGGGATTCTCCTCTCGGTGGCAATCTCTTTCATCTTCGGTGCACTGGTGCAGTTCCTCACCCGACTGCTCTTCACCTTTGACTACCAGCAGCGCTTCAAGCGCTATGGGGCGCTCTGGGGTGGTCTGGCGATGTCGTCAATCACCTATTTCATCCTCGTCAAGGGGGCCAAAGGGGCATCCTTCATGAGCAAGGCGAACGTCGCCTGGATCAAAACCAACTGGCTGCTGATGATCGGGATCATCTTCGTGGTCAGTGCCATCCTGCTGGCGATCCTGCAGACCATGAAGGTCAACATCCTCAAACCGATCGTGCTGGTCGGCACCTTCGCTCTGGCGATGGCTTTTGCCGCCAACGACCTGGTCAACTTCATCGGCGTACCACTGGCTGGGTTGCACGCCTATATCTCAGCCATGGCGACCGAGGCACCACTCACTGTCACCATGGGAGCGCTGGCGAAAAAAGTCCCAGCAGAGACTTCTTATCTGCTGCTCGCCGGAATAATCATGGTACTGACCATGTGTCTTTCGCGTAAGGCACGCACCGTCACCGCCACCTCGATCAACCTCAGCGCTCAGGAAGAGGGGCAGGAGCGCTTCGAGTCGATCTTCATCTCCCGTGCCATTGTCCGCCTGGTACTCAACGCCCTCGATATGGTCAAAGCGCTCTTCCCCGAGAGCCTGCGCAGTGTGGTACGCAAACGCCTTGATCCGTCGACCGCGCCAAAGATGGAGATGGTCGAAGGTCGACCCTCCTTTGATCTGCTGCGCGCCTCGGTCAACCTGATGGTGGCCAGCGGCGTGGTCTCCTACGCCACCGCCAACAAACTGCCGCTATCGACCACCTATGTCACCTTTATGGTTGCTATGGGCTCCTCCTTCGCCGACAAAGCCTGGGGGCGGGAGAGTGCGGTCTACCGGGTCACCGGCGTCCTTACCGTCGTCGGTGGCTGGTTCATGACCGCAGTCATCGCCTTCTCTTTCGCCGCTCTCTTTGCCGTGCTGATCTTCTACGGTCAGGGAATCGGGGTTCTGCTGCTGGTTGCTTTCGCCGTAACAATGATCATCAAGACACATCGTAAGCATCGCGCCAAGGAAGACGTGGAGCAGGTCGGCGAAGTTTTCAACTTGGAAAAGGTCAAGGACCCGAGTGAGTGCGTCGAGACCACTTTCAAGCATATGAGCCTGTTGCTCACCGAAATTCACCAATCACTTGATCGGACCCTTGAGGGCCTGTTCACACAAAACTTCGACATCATCGGCGTTGAGCGTAAGAAGCTGACCACCTCGCAGCAGTGGTCGAACATCATTATCGCCAACATCTTTAAGGCGATGCGCCTGCTCGATCAGCAGGGAGTCGACGTCTCTCACCAGTACCCGCAGACCATCCGGCGTCTGCAAAAGCTCTCTGATGGGCATCGTGACATCGTACTGCGCGCCTACACCCACGTCGGCAATCACCACAAGGGTCTGCTGCCGGAGCAGATCGAAGAGCTTGAGTTGGTACGGCAAAAGCTTGGCGTCATTCTCTCCGAGGTAGAGCAGACCTTCTCCCGCCAACAAGAGATTAACCTTGAACGCTTACGTTCCCTCGATACCGACCTGCGTGCTTATGCCGCCGAGCTTAACGAACGTCAGCTGCCACGGATCAAGGACATCACCTCCAAAACCCGATTGAGCATCCTCTACTACGCCATCGTCGGCAACGCGATGATGCTGTCGAAACAAAACCTCGAACTGCTTGAGATCTTCGACAACTCCTTCGGCGACCTCAAGGAGCCGCCTTCGGACGTCTGAGAAGCAACCACATAGCCACCCCCATCAAAAACCCGCACAGTCAATGACTTGCGGGTTTTTGATGTATACACAACACCACCTCTTATTTGTTTGACACCTACCAAACATATTTGGCATTTATTACCCTCACTGCCCTGTAGGTTTCCCAATCTGTCATAACAATCGTGCTACACAGGAGAAGAAGCTATGGTGAGGGGTTTGCTTCTGTCGTCACACACCTTTCAGCGTGCGCTCATACAAGTTTTCATTCTCGGCACGCTCATCTATGTCGCCCAGTTTAACTATCTCCTTTTCCATACACTGGCTGAACTCTACGGCATCGTCATTGCCTGCGGCATCTTCATTATCGCCTGGACCGCCCGCCAACGTTATCAGAACGACTACCTCCTTTTTGTCGGCGTCGCCTACCTTTTCGTCGCCATTTTCGACACACTGCACGCCTTCGGGTTCCAGGGGATGATGATCTTCCCCGATCTCCCCGGCCACGATCTCGGTCCACAACTCTGGATCGCCACGCGGCTCATTGAAGCTTGCTCCCTGCTCGCAGCCCCTTTCTTCATCCGCCACCGCCTCCACTCAGGCACCATGTTCTTCCTCTACGGCTCGCTTTCAGCGTTTCTGCTCTGGTGTATCTTCACCCGCCGAAGCTTCCCGGCCTGCTTTACCCTCGAAGCGGGACTAACTCCCTTTAAAGTAACGACCGAGTACCTTATTATCGGCCTACTCATCGGCGCCATTCTCGTCTTGCGCCGCTATCGCCACACCCTTGATCGTCAGACCTACCGTCTTTTGCACACCTCGCTCGGCTTCACAATCCTCTCCGAATTCTGTTTCGCCCTTTATCTCGATCAGTACGATGCCTCAAATTTGGCAGGTCATTGCGCCAAAATCATCTCTCATACACTGATCTACTACGCGATTATCCGCACCGCTATCCAAAAACCGTTTGACCTCCTCTTCTACGATCTTAAATCGCGTCAGGAGGCCCTTCTCAGCGCCCAGGAAGCCGCCCGAGTCGGCAGCTGGACACTTACTCCAGATAATGGGCGAATGCTCTGGACCGACGAAATTTACCGCCTTCTGGAACTCCCGAACGAGACCCCCACAAGCTGGACCATCTTTGCCTCAGCCCTCCCACAGGAGAATCGAGGCGAATTGATCCAGAAGATGGCGACACTGCGCCGCAAAGGGGACGCCTTCTCACTTGAGTTCAGCCTGACCAGTCACAACGGAGAACAACGACACATACTCCTCAAGGCAGGCAAGAAAGAGGAGACCAAGGCGGGGCAGCAGACCATTGCCGGGATCCTTAAAGATATCACTGAGATGGTCGCCGCCGAACGCCTGCGCGAGGATGACAGCCGCATCACCCATCATGATCTGCGCGCTCCTTTGGGGCCGATCGTTTCAATCCCTCAGATGATCCTCGATGAAGGGGAGAATCTGACCGACGAGCAGCGGGATCTGATCAAGGTAATCCATCATTCGGGGCTTAAGGTCTTGGCGATGCTCCACAACTCGCTCACCCTCTACAAAATCGAACAGGGAAGTTACACGATCAAAGCTGACGATTTCGACCTTCTTCTGCTTCTGCGAGAAGTTCTTCACGACCAAAAGGAACTGGCGCGACAGTATGGGGTCACCTGCGAACTCCGCCTCAACGGAACGCCCACCGAAAAGGGAGAACGTCTCCCCTGCCGTGGCGAACGGCTCCTGCTCTACACCCTCTTTGCCAACCTCATCGGCAACGCCATCGAAGCCTCACCGTTCGGAGAGAGTGTGCATATCGATGCTCTTCTCTGCGATGGTTCTCCGACGATCTCGATCCGGAATCGTGGCGACATCCCCAAAGAGATCCGCCGCCGCTTCTTCGACAAATATGTCACCGCCGGCAAAAGCCGTGGCACCGGCCTTGGCACCTACTCGGCAATGCTGGTGGCGAAAGCTCACAACGGGATGATCGGCATCATCACCGGCAGCGGGAATACGGTTCTCACCATCACCCTCCCTTCGGCAGACGAGATACAGCAGGTTTCAGGATTCTAGGCTCTCCTCTCCGCGCTGCACCTATTTAAAAAGGCCCCACCTCCGTCTGGAGATGGGGCCTTTTTCATCCATTGTCGCAACGTTCTTTAAATCAGTTGCAAGGTCTTAAGCCAAGCAGCAATCCCTTGCATGATCATCTCGATCGCAAAGGTGCCGACCACCAGCGCCGTCACTCGCCCCATGACCTCGACGTAACGCTCAATCAGTCGCTCGTTGCGTGGACGAACGAAATCATGCAGACGCTTAAGAAGCAGCATGGTGGCGATGGTCAAGGTCATGGTCACGACGATACAGAGCAGAGACAAGGCCGGTGAAAGACGGGTTCCGGCGAGGATACTGGCACTGACAGTCCCCGGTCCGATCATGATCGGCAAGGCGATGGAACCGGCGATATGCTCCGGCGTCCCCCGCATCTTCTGCAGAGCCTTAGGCCCGGAGAAGACAAACTGAATCCCGATCAACAAAAAGACAATCCCGCCAAAAACCTGAAACGAGGCGAAACGGGCCTGCAGAAGATCCGTGAAGACCCGATCGCCAACCCAAGCAAAAAAGAGAAAAACACCACTACTGATCCAGCCGGCCCGTATCAGAATGCGGCGGAAAAGGGGAAAGTCCATCTCCTGCACCAGATCGACGAGATAAATGATCAGCAAAAACGGGTTGAGCAGTATCAATAAAAGTGCGACGGAGCGGATAAATTCACTGGTCATACTTATCCATTCTGAAACGTAAGGGGTTTGTACCAGACATTCATGCTCTCAAGCCCTCCTGAAATCTGGGTATTGTGAGTGAGAGTACCACAATAGGTGTACCCGGCACGGGCAAAAGTGATGTTCATCCCCATGGAGTAGGCACGGGCAATCGTGTAGGCAGTCTGAATCCCCTCAGCGGCCGCCCCTTCTTCCAACTTTGTCAGGAGTGTCTGGGCCAACCCTTTCCCTCTCGCCTCTGGCGAGGTGGCAAAATCGGTCATTTCGGCATTTCCCTTACGGCGATCAAGCTCAGCCGAAGCGAGGGCAAGGAGTTGGTCCCCTTGCCAAATACCGTAGTAGAGGATATGGCTCGCCATCGTTTCGCGCAGATACGCCGGGTCGTGAATCGGGAAGGGATAAGAGGCGAAGACCTCGCGGTAAAGAGACGCCATCGCCTCACAATCATCGTCAAGGCAGAGGCGACAGGCTAGATTCTCTGCAAGGGTGTGATGTCCCGGTTTTGACTGCTTGGCGCTCGCCGCCGAGATCACCTGCCTGACCAACGCCTCTTTCTTCTCTCGCCTGCGACTGTCACTAAGGTACTTGCCGAGGAAGAGACCATCCGTTTTTTCCGCGATCAGACCGGGGATACGCGCCTCAACCTCGTAACCGTCCTCAAGAAAGTGATCCGCCCATGGCGCCGGAACCTTGGCGAAGATTTTGGTGTACCCCTGACGCGCAGCGAGGTCGTCAAGATAGGGAAGAAGCTCAGGTAGATCAGCCTCCGCCAGATCCATGAGATAAACACGATCACTGTGCGGGCCATGCTGCAGGGTCGATTGGCCAAAGGTCTCGATACGATCACTCATGGGTTACGTCGCTCCATCCGATCGTTGTTCTCAGGGGTGAGAGAGATGGTGCTGTCGTAATCGGAGAGGAGCATCTCGATCCCCGTCGCTTGGCACTCGTGCGCATCTTCCAACCGCAGATGCAGATTGCAGTCGTCGCATTTGCGGTCACAGAAGACTGCCTGATAGTTCTCCGGCTCCTGATAGGTGGTGATCACCCCTTCGTAGTTGCGCAGCACCACCTTATGGGTCGAGAGAGAGATGAGGTAGTTCGGAGTAAGAGGAATCTTGCCGCCACCACCGGGGGCATCAATAACGTAGGTCGGCACAGCAAAACCGCTGGTATGACCGATAAGACTCTCCATAATCTCAACCCCCTTCCCCACCGGCGTCCGAAAGTGGGAAAGCCCTTCCGAGAGATCGCACTGGTAAAGGTAGTAAGGACGAACCCGATTCGCCACCATCTTATGCACCAACGCCTTCATAATGCGCGGACAGTCGTTGACTCCGGCAAGCAGAACACTCTGGTTCCCAAGCGGGATTCCGGCATCGGCGAGCCGAGCAAGTGCCTGGCGCGACGACGTCGTTACCTCACGCGGGTGGTTGAAGTGGGTGTTGACCCAGACCGGCTGGTGCCGTTTGAGCATCGTCACCAGTTCCGGGGTGATACGGTAGGGGAGAACTACCGGCATCCGGGTGCCGATGCGAATAATCTCGACATGCTCAATCGCCGACAGTTCACTTAAAAGCCAGTCGAGGGCCTCATCGGAGAGCATCAGCGGATCGCCGCCGGAGAGAAGGACGTCGCGGATCGCCGGGGTGTTGCGGATATAATCGAGCCCCTCTTTCAAATCGCCGCGTGCCGGGATGGCATCAACATCCCCGACCTTGCGTTTACGGGTACAGTGCCGACAATACATGGAACAAACGTTGCTCACCTGCAGCAACACCCGGTCGGGGTAACGATGGGTCACAACACCGGGAACCGGGCTATCAGCATCCTCGGACAGGGGATCGGCCATTTCATGCCGCTCCACCTCAAGCTCCCGTGGCGACGGAAAGGCCTGACGAAAGACCGGATCGTTGCGAAAATCGTCACGATCAACGAGGGAGAGATAATAGGGGGTGATCGAAAGCGGAAAGGTCTCGAGGGTCTGCTCAAGCTGTTTTCTCTCTTCCGGCTCGAAGCGGATGCCGAGGAGCTTCTCGACCATGGCAATATCGCGCACAGCGTGCTTAAGTTGCCAACGCCAGTCACGCCAGTTGCTCAGAGTGACTTCGTCCGTGGTAATCTTACCGGCAAGTTCCTGCTGGTTGGGGGAATAGATGGACATGCGGTTTCTCCTGTTTTTTGCACGTTAATAGACACAACAAGACCGGACGCACGTAGGGCTGCCAACGCAACGCGACACCGATCTTATACGATAACTGGCAAAAACTAGAAAACAGGAGGTGGCTGCAGACGAAAACCGAGGAAGGAGAGGGCAACATTCGCCGGGCGAGCATTGACCTGTTTGGTGACCGGGGAAGAATCAACGAGGGGGACGGGGTACTGCCGTCTGGTTAAAATCATTTCTCTCTTTCGGGTGGAGTGTGGTCTGACGATGTCAATCATCGGGCCGGGGATAAGCAACTAAAAAAAACAGCGCTATTTCTAACACATCCCCCCCTCACTGTCAAAAAAGCCGTCAAGAACATCTTAGACGGTGAAGCGACGAACAAAAAAAACCGCCGCTTAGGCAGAAGCCCGAACGGCGGTCAAAAAAGGAGTCAAAAAAAACTTATTCCCAGGGTTTGATCACCCCTGATTCGAGGGCGGCGCGTTCCACCGCCTCGGTCACGCTTCGGTGCACGTCGGGATGAAGAATCGAGGGGACAAGCTCCCCCTCTTCAGCGCAGACCGCGATCGCCTTGGCGGCGGCGATCTTCATCTTGTTGTTGATTCGTCTTGCCCGCACGTTAAGAGCGCCGCGGAAGAGGCCGGGGAAACCGAGGGCGTTGTTGACGCTCTTGCCGTCGGCGGCAAAGGCAGCCCCCGACGCCATCGCCAACTCGGGGTCGATCTCGGGGTTGGGGTTGGAGAGGGCAAGGATCACCTGCCCTTTGCGTACCATCTCGGGCTTGATCAGCCCCGGACAACCGGTGGTGGCGATGATGATGGTCGCCTCGGACATCACGGTTGCAAGCGAGGCACCGCGCCCCCCGGCGGCATCGAGCATCGTTTTCGCATCCTCTTTGAGATCACTGCCGATCACCTCTTTCACCCCATAGGCAAGCAGCAGCTTCGAGATCCCCATCCCGGCGGCGCCAAGGCCAATCACCCCGATGGTCGCCTTGCTCAACATCTGCCCCGAGTAGCGGATGGCGTTGAGCAGCGCTGCCAGCACCACCACGGCGGTGCCGTGCTGGTCATCGTGCAGCACCGGAATATCGAGAAGCTCATCGAGCGCATCTTCGATCTCGAAACACTCAGGTGCCGCGATATCCTCAAGTTTGATCGCACCAAAGGTCGGGGCGATGTTCTTCACCGTCTCGATGATCACCTTGGGGTCGCGGTTCTGGATGAGAATCGGAATCCCGCTGATCCCGACAAAATGATCAAAAAGGACCGCCTTCCCCTCCATCACCGGCATCCCCGCCACCGCCCCGATATCGCCGAGAACGAGAATCGCCGTACCGTTGGTGACGATGGCAACCTGATTGGGGATAACCGTATAACGCTGCGCCAGATCCGGCTTGCGCTGAATATCGCGACAGATCGTCGCCACGCCGGGAGTATAGATCTTGCGGATATCGCTGATCCCCTGAAGCGAGCGCACCCCCTTCATGGCGATCTTCCCCCCCTCGTGCCGCTGATGCACCAGATCAATGACATCTTCGACGATGATCCCGTCAACCTTGCCGATATTTTCAAGAATCTGCTCAAGATGCTCTTCGGAGTCGACGTAGATCGTCATCTCGCGGGTGTTGTGGGTCAGTCCAATGCGCACCATACGGATGTCGCCGATGTTGCTTCCCGACATCCCGATGGCGCTGCTCAGCTGACCAAGATACCCCGGTTTATCGGGGAGCATCACCCGTAATGTTTTGGCAATTTTTCCTGCGCCGCGTTCAATTTCCATGGATCTCTCTCTCTGATGAAATAAGAAGTCAAGTCTCAATAGCGGGCATCATAATCCCGTTTTTTGTTCAGCGTCAATGAGAGGAAAGGGTATACCTCAGCAAAACGCACCGAGCCCTTATCAGGAGAATGTCAGACTAAAGTGATACCATGAGATTTCCTGAAACTTTTATTATCCAATCTTGACGACAGAAAGAATCGAAGCGTCCATCGGTTAGGAGGGAGAGGGGACATGTCCTGGCGAACAATCCTGAAAACCCTGTTTATCTCATTTTTTTTACTACCGACACAATTTGCAATGGCTGGGATCACAACCGAAGCCAATCTATCTTTCTACGAAATCAGCATCGGCATCAACCTTCCTGAAATTGTGCGTTCGGGTAAAAACATCATATCTCTACGAATTGACATGATGTTCGAAGGGAAAATCATAGATTGTGGCTTGCGCGTATCAGAGGATACTTTAGAAAAATCCAAAGAGCCAAAAAAACTTAAAAGCATAATAATTGAAGACAAAAAAGGGACTCCTTTAATCGAAGTCAATTTAAACAACAAAAAAATATACTCACTAACAAAAGACAAAAAATATATTTTAAAAAACTCAAATCTCGCATTCATCCAAGATGGAATCTTTATTATAAACTTCAAAAAAGCAAAATTCCATATTGAATCAAGGAGACTTATCGCTATTTTAACAACTTCAGATATACCTTTATTCGACAGTCATACCTTTAAAGTGGCCTACAATTCAGCCAATCAAAGCTTCGCCATTCTCGCCACTGAATGGAGGAATGGTTCATCGGAAGATGGAGTTGAGATTTTTATGCCCCCGGCCCCAACAAGCACCATGTTTTTTTCTTCGCCTGATGGTGCGCCCTTACCCATGTACGGTGAATTAACGGTTGCGAAGGATCTCGCGATCGAAGGGAAAACAGATGATCTGCTTCTTGCCCAATATGACCCTCCCGATGACGCCGCATGGCAGAAGAGACTCCGAGGGGTTTACAGCCAACTCCTCAAAGGTCACGACGTCGATCTCTTGGTCGTCCCGATGCAGGTTTTGGGGTACGCCATCGACCGCCCGGGAAGATACCTGATGACGAGACTTCTTGTGGATTATCTGCGTGAGGAAAAGGGACTTCACGTACCAGATATCGACATGGTCGCAAAATCTCTGGGCGGATACCGCAGAGTGTTCGATGAGAAGGACGTGTTGAAGCTTGCCGACAGACTAAACGCAAAAAACATCCTTTTTATTTCTGGCGGACACGATCTAAAGCTCACCATGCGTCTTGATTTTAAGCTTATGCAACGAAATCAAACGACATCCTTCCAGGAAGAGAGCACCGTTCGTGAATTCCATATCGCAAATATCCCTTTTAGCGACGAGCAGCTCCCCTATATGCAGTTCAAACAGTTGCTTCCCCGCGAAATTTCCCCCTTGCTCCCTTCGCTAAGGCGCGACGTCATCACACCGCGCATCGCGCAAAAAGTTGAAGAAGAGATCTCTTTACCGCCAAGCATTGAAGCTCTGGCCCTTGAGGCATCCACCGGCTCCATTCAGGAGGCGGCTCGATTACAGCTTCTTGGTGCACTCTACCCACGTGAAGACCTCAACCGCGAAGTTCTGTTTGAACGTTCACTGGTTGCCCTTGAAAAGGGGCAGAAAAACCACAAACATTATCGGCTCCTTAAAGCGCGAGCCTTGAATTATCTGCATCGGCGTCCAGCAGCTCTTGAGGTATTAGGAGAACCGAAAAATATTGAGGAGGAAGCGTTACACGATTGGCTCAACGGCAACCTTATCGGTTTGAACAAAAAGGTCGGAAAAATTTCCTCCCCCATTCTTCGTTTGCTGACCCTGATTGAGATCACGGACCTGCGCTGGAAATACGAGGACCACGTCAAGGACGACGAAATAAACGAAATTATAGAGGAGTTCCCAGAGTATGCGTGGCTGTTAAGATCACGACTTCATGACCTCAACCCTTGGCACGTCGCAAACAGTGATCAATTACTGGAGCGAATATCACAGCAGTTCCCGATTGGCAGCCTGAACGCCGAACTTTTTACGTCTAACGCTTATCGATTTGGCATCGCAGACTTTTCAACCCTAAACCCGCTTATCGCCGTCCAGGCATGGTGTGAGCAACTGCTTCTCTCCAAAGAAATTAAAAAGACCGCAGCTGACCACGGTGGGGTTTCTATGGCACTGGAATATGCGGCGTTACTAACGGCACATGCGGAGAACAACCTCTTCAAGCTCATTAGTCTTGACACGTATCACCGCGATGACGTTAAGGGAGCAGAATCACTGCTCAAAGGGGTGTCCCGCATCTACCAAGGCCATCCCCTACATGACTATCTCACAGCCTCGGTGTTATCTGGCTTTTGGTATGAAACGCATGATCCTGAACTTGAGAAGACGTTTCGGAAAATCTATGAAAAGGCTGAATACCGTTATCAGGGTGCTATCGATACCCGTTTCAGCAATACGAATTTCCCCTATTACGACAGAGATTTCCCGATACGCCCTTTCTGGTCATACCGAAATATAGACCGAGAGGAGTTTCATGACGATTTTATCGACAACTATCTTGAGGAAAACAAGAGAGATAAAGCCAGAAAAAGGTTAACCAAAATAGCTCTGGCACTTAAATACTCTTCAGATGGTTTTTATGCCCTTAAGAGTTTCATGAACTATTTTTTCGTTAATTATGAGGGAAAATACGCCCATATCGGCGTCGAGATTTTTGAGGCAAACGCGAACCGTTTTATGGGAAGCAGTTCCCGGGCAGAATTCCTTGCCAAAAACCTCAAGCATCTGAATTCCAATGGGTCAAAAGTGCTGAATATTGACGAGTTGATCTCACAGGCCCCCATGACATGGGCAATCTATATTATGCAAATGGACAAGAACTCAGGAGAAAAGGGGATCTTGATGGCGCCGCCAGAGAGTTCATGCGCTACCCGGAATTCAGCCAACCCTCCAGAGGCAACCGGGTCATGACATCCATTGAGGCTCTGATGGCGGGGATCGATCTTTGGTGGCATGGGGGGGTCGAACAATCGAGAGCCTTTTTCAAAATCTCCGCCGATCTGCACACAGGCTCCGATTCAAGTTACATGGCCGAGGCTCTCTATGCCGGCATAGAAAATCGATTTAAAGATGCCGTAAATGTCTATCAGCGGATGATCAAGCGCTACGACGACTCCCAAGCACACAGGGACCTGATCAGTGTTTTAGTATTATTGGGCAAAGAGGATCAGGCCATCGAACATTTGCGTGGATTGGACAAAAAGAAATATGCTCCGGATATTGATCCAGCGATTTACTTCTTGAGTCGTAAATCTGATCACTTCAGCTATCGAGCCGTTTTTGAAGAATTAAGCGACGACTCACGGTTGAGAATTTTGTTTTTCGATTTACTGATTTCCCGTGAGCATCAGTCGGAACTTCTGCAGCAGACGATCTCGCAATACCGCCTCGACTCTTTCGACAAAGGACAACTACAAACATTGAAAGATTCCCTTACCGCTCTTGCACAACAGAATTTCAAGGGAGCCTTTACCGGAATGTCGACGTTGTATGACAATATCGACAATAAGTCGAGACACCTCGACAACATAAGGAAGATCTCCTTACCGTACATGGGCCGCATATGCGGCAAAACAAACGAAGAGGAGTTGTTCAAAAAAATCTTAACGCATGTCGGAGAAGACAACTACTGGACCTGCTTAATGGCTGCGAATTATTACGGGGTGACGGGAGATAAAAACAAGTCTCTTGAATATATAAACAAAGCCGCTCACGATATACCCATGACAGGAGATGCGCTCATTTTCCCATGGTACCAAATGGTTGAAAGCGGCGAGTTTCTCTATGACGCAACCGGTGAAAACGTCTACAAACAAAGAACGTTGGAGTTGACACGTCTCTTTCAAAAAATTCGCCCGATGGTCGCCTGGGCCTATGCGATTGAATACAGGCTTTCTCCTGAAGGTGAAGAAAAAACGCGCGCCTTGGCCATAGCAGAGTTTTTGGACCCGGATTCATGGCGAATCAGTGCCGCATCTAGATTCGAACTTGCAGAAGCTAAGAAATGGTATGAGAGCAACCGCCCTTTCCATTAAGCAAAGGCTTCACGAGAATAAGACGTCGCAGATCACTTGGGGGAAGAATGAGTTGAAATGAGGTTTACACCGTCTTGGGGAAGAAATCGTCTTCGTTCAGGCCTGAAACGAGAGATTCCAGATTAAAATCATCAGGCAGGTCCACATCCATGGTGGCGATATGGAAAAGAGCATCCCCCTCGTAAGCTAAAGGAAGTTCGGAGCGCGCGATGACCAAGCCTTCAAACGTCGACCTGATGACCTCTTCGTTCTCACCGAAAGGGTCGGAGACAACCGCCAGGCAATCCCCCTTTTTTACCGACTTCCCGACATTGACGACGTTGCTTAAAATGCCGCTCACCGGCGAGCGGACCCATCGGCTTGCGGTTGCACGAAAAACATTACGGACCTTGCTTGTTTTTTGGGGTGGTAACATGCCGATACCACGCATGACCTTCACCACCCCGAGATAGCCAACCTTTATGGCAAATTCATTGAAACGAAAGGCTTCGCCTCCTTCATAGAGAAGAATCGGGATATTTTTTTCCGCGACCGCCTCCCGCAACGACCCGTCACGCAAGCGCGAGTTGATCATAACCGGGGCACCGAACGCCTCAGCCAGAGACGCGGTCTCCTCATCGTCAAGAAAACCCCTGATCTGAGGGAGGTTAAAGCGATGATTTGAGCCGGTATGAAGATCGATACCGTGGGTCGACTGGGAAATCACCTCGGTCAGAAGCAGGTCGGCGATCCGGCCGGCAAGCGAGCCTCGCTCCGATCCGGGGAAGGATCGATTGAGATCACGACGATCCGGCAGATAACGGTCTCTGTGGATGAACCCGAAACTGTTGACGATCGGAATGAGTATCAAGATCCCGTGAATCCGCGACAGGTCTTTGCGTTTCAACAAGCGGCGAATGATCTCGACACCGTTGAGTTCATCGCCGTGAATCGCCGACGAAACGAAGAGTGTTGGTCCAGGACGCTTTCCACAGACCACATGGATCGGCATCGTCATTTCGGTGTGGGTGTAGAGCTTCGCCACCGGAAGGTCGATGGTTTGCCTTTGACCGGGACTGATCTGAACCCCACCGATCGTGATCGATTTTTGCGAATTAACCATTCCCGCGCGTCCTGGTCTTTCCCGGCTTGGCATTCTTTTCGATGAATTGGATAATTCTGTCCGCGACATCTTTACCCGTCGCTTTTTCAATCCCCTCGATCCCGGGAGAGGAGTTGACCTCCATAACCACCGGGCCATGATTTGAGCGCAGAATGTCAACTCCCGCCACATTCAATCCCATGATGTTCGCAGAACGAACAGCCGTTGATCGTTCTTCCGGGGTCAAACGTGCTACCGTCGCCTCCCCCCCACGATGAATGTTGGAACGAAACTCCCCTTCGACCCCCTGCCTCTTCATGGCCGCAATCACTCGATCACCGACAACAAAACAGCGGATATCGGCGCCCTGGGCTTCTTTGATATATTCCTGCACAAGAATATTCTCCTTCAACCCCCTGAACGCCTCGATGACGCTTTCTGCCGCTTTTTGAGTTTCAGTCAGAACAACGCCGATTCCTTGTGTCCCTTCAAGAAGTTTGACGACCAGAGGGGCGCCACCGACCTGAGAGACAAGGTCTTTGGTGAACTTGGTCGAATGGGCGAATCCGGTCACTGGCAGACCAATCCCTTTTCGTGCCAAGAGTTGCAAACTTCTTAGTTTGTCACGCGAACGGCTAATGGCGACCGACTCGTTGACACAGAACGTATTCATCATTTCAAACTGTCGGACAACCGCCGTGCCATAAAAAGTGATTGAGGCCCCAATCCTTGGGATGATAGCGTCAAAACCGCCGATTTCCTCCCCCTTGTAATGAATGGTTGGCCGCTGAGAAGCAATCGTCATGTAACAGAGAAGCGGATCAATCACCCTGACACTGTGCCCTCGCTCCTTCGCCGCCTCGACGAGTCTGCGCGTCGAGTAGAGTTCGGGTTGTCGGGATAGAATGCCGATGTTCATTTTCTACCTCCTTGATCATCATAGGCTCTTGCCAACGAACGCCCCCCGAGAAAGGAGACGCTTGGATTCACGGTAAAACGACCCTTCATAGCGGTTCGACCGAGCAACATCCGAAACTTCATGTTTTCACGATTTGTCAAAGTGACTTCAATCGGCCACACCGCACCAGAAAATGCGATAATCGTTTCAATGACGTACCTGCTTTCGCGATGCCCGCCAGAGTCGGTGACATCGCGTCTATCTTTCACTCTTGCCTCTCTGATCACACTGATATCAGACCGACTCTGGATCGGGTGTAATCCAAAACGCACATAAAGTTGATCATTCCTGATAAACTCTTCGACAAAATATGCATGAAGGGTTGAGGTTCGTGCCCCTGTATCGACTTTTGCTTTAATCGACGGGATCTTGAGTTCTGGAAAAGAGACCCACTCTCTCCATCCAATCATCTCCATAATGACGCTCCGTTCAAGCCGTTTTTTGCCACCACCATCTACTTTAACCGTTGGTAATTAAAACAATTATTTCCCACGATCAAGAATAAATTAAAGAGCAATATTGTCAATTTTACCGCATTGACACAATCCGCAGAGGGACAAACGAAACACCTTTCAATCACGAGAATAGTGTTACGGTGTCAGTATTCCAAAAAACGTAAAAATCTTAATCAAAAAACAATATTTTTCAGCTAGAATATGTAAAACATGATCAAGATGTGAGGTTCCCATTGAAGCACTACCTGTCTTTTTTGATCCTTGTTACACTTTTCCTTAACGGCTGCAGCTTCTCTTCTTTCGGTCGTAACTTGGGTACGGCGATCCTTGAACAGAATGATCCGGAGATCGTCGCGCAAGGAGTCCCGACATTGCTGCTCACTCTCGACGCCTTACGGCAAGAGGCCCCCGAAGACTCCGAATTGCTGCTCGCCGCATCACGCCTTAACGCCCTCTATGCCAGTCGTTTTACCGAAACTCCCGCACGCACTAAACTTCTGGCCGACAAGAGCCTGATACTGGCAGAAAAAGCTCTCTGCCTTGAGGAGAGTGGGGCCTGCGGTCTGCGCTACCTCCCCTTTGAAAGCTACCGTCAGCGGGTTGCCAGCCTTGATGATGATCTCGACCCACACCTCTTCACCGTAAGCCTCGCTTGGCTGATCTCGATTCGTGCAAACCGCAGCGACTGGCAGGCCCTTGCCGAGTTGCCGAAAGTCGAGATATTGCTTGAGCAAATTTTGACGCACGATAACCGCTACGGCGAGGGCGATGTCCACCTTTACCTCGGCATCCTCAAATCGTTGCGCCCTGCCGCCCTTGGTGGTGATCCCGAAAGCGGACGCCAGCATTTCGAAGAAGCGATCAGAATCTCTGGCGACGTCAACCTGACGGCCAAGGTTGAGTTCGCCCGCACCTACGCCCGCCTGATGTACAACCGTAAGCTTCACGACAGACTGCTCAAAGAGGTCATAAGAGCCCCGCTTGAGGCCAAAGGACGCACCCTGATGAACACCTTTGCCAAACGGGAAGCACAAGAACTTCTCGCTTCGGCAGAAGACTATTTCTAGACAAGGAGTGATTTTTTTATGCTGTCTCTGTTTCGCCTCGCCGTTGCCCTGCTGCTGACCCTTATCGTTGTCACCCCTTCTTTTGCCAAAACCTTTAAAATCGCAACGATTGCTCCCGCGGGATCGGCATGGATGGAAAAGATGCGCCAGGGAGCAGACGAAATCAGTAAGCGCACCGCAGGACGGGTCAAATTCAAGTTCTACGGTGGAGGGGTCATGGGGAACGAAAAAAGCGTTCTGCGAAAGATCCGTGTCGGCCAACTTCAAGGGGGGGCCTTCACCGCCGGAAGTATTGCCAACGTCTACCCGGACATCCGCCTTTACGGTCTCCCTCTCACCTTCAACTCTTACGCTGAAGTCGATGCGATCCGCCCTCATTTCGACCCGATTCTGATCGAAGGGTTAAAAAAGGCCGGTTTTGCCAGCTTCGGTTTTGCCGAGGCCGGTTTTGCACTGATGATGGGAAACGGCCCTATCGAAACGGTCAGTCAGCTGCAAGGAAAGAAAGTCTGGGTCCCCGAGGGGGATGATGTCAGTTACGCCACCATGAAGTCGCTCGGTCTCTCCCCAGTGACCCTCCCGGTCACCGACGTCATGACGGGGCTGCAGACCGGGCTGCTTGACATTGTCGCCGCATCCCCGGTCGGGGCGATTGCGCTTCAATGGCACACCCGGATCAAATACCTCAACACTCAACCTCTCGCCTATATCTTCGGCGCACTTCTGATCGATCAACGTGCCTTCTCACGCCTCTCGGCCGAGGATCAGGCGACAACCCGCGAGGTAATGTCATCCATCTACACCGAGTTTGATCAGGGCATTCGCCCTCAGAACGACTCAGCCTTTGCGGCCCTTCTCGCCTCAGGAATTACGCAGCAGAAGAGTTCAGAGACAGAGCTTGCACAACTACGTCAGACCGCAGAAGAGGTCAACCGCAAGATGGTCCGTCAGGGAGAGGTCAGCACCTAGCTCTACCGATCGCTTCAATCCTTCCTTGAGACGAATCGCCAAAAGGTCAAAGCACCATGATAGAGGTGGTACGCAAACTGCGTCGGCGCCTGCATCAATTCGAAGACTTACTGCTGAGCCTGCTGCTCTGCGCCATGGTCCTTTTGGCAGTCGGCCAGATCGCTATGCGCAATCTTTTCAACAGCGGTGTTTCATGGGGGGATGAACTGCTGCGCATCATGGTTCTCTGGCTGACCCTGCTCGGGGCGATGGTGGCGAGCCGTGAAGACCGTCACATCACCATCGACCTCTTTTCACGACTGCTCCCCAAACCGCTTATTTTGCCGGTGCGGGTGTTTGTCGATCTTTTCACCGCCACCGTCTGCGCCATCGTCGCCTGGCATGCCCTCTCTTTCGTCAGGCTTGAAGCGGAGTTCGGGTCGACTCTGCTCGGCGATCTCCCGTCGTGGCCGTTGCAGGCGATCATCCCCGTCGGCTTCACGGTCATCGCCCTGCGTTATCTTCTGCACGCACTTCTGCGCTTCACCTCACCCCAGATCAAGCAATCATGACCCTTCTCCCCTACCTTCTTCCAGCTCTCGCCCTGATCGGTGCGCCTCTTTTTGCCATTATCGCCGCCGGAGCGATGCTCGGCTTCTACTCCGTCGAAACCGATCTTGCCGTCATTGCGATTGAGATCTACCGCGTCGCCGAGATGCCGGTCCTTGTTGCTATTCCGCTTTTCACCTTCTCTGGCTATCTTCTCGGCGAGAGTCGAGCCCCACAGCGACTGGTTCGTCTCAGCGAGGTCTTTCTCGGCTGGCTCCCTGGCGGTCTAGCAGTGGTAGCACTCTTTGCCTGTGCCTTCTTTACCGCCTTTACCGGTGCCTCTGGAGTGACCATCGTCGCTTTGGGCGCCTTGCTTCACCCTGCTCTCAAGCAAGCCGGTTACAGCCCCCGCTTCAGTCTGGGGCTGGTGACCACCTCGGGAAGTCTCGGCCTGCTCTTTGCCCCCTCTTTGCCGCTGATTCTTTACGGCGTGGTGGTTCAACAAAGCAACCTCGGGACTCCCCTCTCCATCGACCAGCTCTTTGTCGCCGGGCTGCTTCCCGGCCTGATGATGATCCTGTTGCTCGTCGTCTATACTCTCTGGCACAACCGCGGCCTGCCCCGACCACCACGCCCAAATCTCACCGAAGTCGGACAAACCCTACGCGGCTGTTTCTGGGAGTTGCCGTTGCCAATCGTTGTTCTCGGGGGGATCTACGGCGGTTTTTTTGCCATCTCTGAAGCGGCAGCAGTGACCCTTCTCTACATCTTTCTTATCGAGGTTATCATCCTGCGGGAGATCCCCTGGCGACGCGTGCCTGAGATCATTCGACAATCGATGATCATGGTCGGGGGAATTCTCATCATCCTCGCGGTTTCGCTGGCAACCACCAATTACCTCATCGACACCGACGTACCACGCCGGCTCTTCGAAACAATCCGCGAATATGTCGTCAATCCGCTCACCTTCCTCATCTTGCTCAACATCTTCCTTTTGATCCTCGGAGCGATCCTCGACATCTTCTCGGCACTGATTCTGGTCGTACCTCTGATCCTGCCGGTTGCGGTCGGCTACGGGATCGATCCCATCCATCTCGGCATCATCTTTCTCGCCAACATGCAGATTGGCTATCTCACCCCCCCGGTGGGACTGAACCTCTTCATCGCCAGTTACCGCTTTGAAAGACCGATTGCCGAAATCTACAGTTCAACCCTCCCCTTCTTGCTGATCTTGCTCCTCACCGTTCTATTGATCACCTACTGGCCAGCGCTTTCTCTCTGCTTGGTCCGTTAAAAAAAACGGCCCGGTAGCAGCTAGCACGGGGCCGGTTCAGACTTCATAGGGGGGAACGGGATGTCATTGCAAGCCCGCCCCCAAAACGCCCCCGATATTGCGTGGGCGTCCGTTGAGAAAAAGGGGATGTAAGACGTTAACCTTTGCGGATAAAGATCTCACGCGCCAGTTCTTCATCCACCGCAAACTCGGAATTACCGACCCGAAAGATGTAGCTGGGGTAGGTGCGAGTGAGCTGCAGGGTGTTACCGGGGAGAACCCCCATGCTCATCAGCTTCTGCATCTTCTTGGCGTCGCTGGTAGAGAGATAGGCAATCTCCCCTGCCTCTTTCGCTTTGAGCTCGGTCAACGCCACCACCCCGACGCTGCCACTCGTACGGGCCTGTTCACAGCAGCTCCCCGGGGGAATTGGTTTGCCGTGTGGGCAGGTCGTGGGATGGTTGAGCAGGGTACAGACCTTGGTGTCGACCACCCCGCGCAGCAGATGCTCAAACTCACAGGCTTTATCATCTCCCTCACTTCCAGCAAGGTCGAAGATGTCCATGGTCAACCGTTCGGCGAGACGATGTCGACGCACGGTCAGACGCGCCTCAGGCTTCCCTTCAGGTCGCAACGAAAGTCGCTCACCCAAGAGTTCGATATAGGCGAGGCGACTGAGTTCTTGAACCCCTTCGTCGTCAGCCGTCAAAGCAAGCGCTTGCAAGCCAATCCCGTTATCCCCCTCTTCCTCGGTGGCGATCCACAACGCTTCAAGGATCTCTTCGGCCTTGTCGCTCAATCTATTTGTCATCTATTTGTCCTTTTTAGAGTCATCTTTTCGAGTTGTGAAACGTTGCCAAAATTTAGGAACGGCAGGGTTCTCATAACCGCACCAGGGACAGCATATTTTACGGCATCCCCCGGCGACAGGACAGCCGGTACACCCCTTTTTTTCATCTTCCTCGGGAATGTCACGACCGCAAAAACCGCAGATCATGCAAGAAGTCCGGTCAAAAGAAGAAACTGATTGAGTAGCCAGCCGGTTCCAAAAGCGATAACGGTCACGGCGACAAAGATACCGAGGGAGACCTTCCAACCCCGCTCCTTTTTCATCATCAAAAACTGAGCGACGCAAGGAACGAAGAGGGTCAAGGTTACCGCCGCAACGGTGAGCTGTACCGGTGAGAGAAGACCGCTGGTCTGCAAATCATAAAGCCCAGCGGCACCAAAATCACGGCGAAAAAATCCGAAGATAAAGGCGGCCGACGCCTCAAGCGGCAGTCCCAACGCGTCCATCACCGGCCGGAGGCTCCGCACCAGCGTCTCAAGACCTCCGGTCATCTTGCCGGCCCAAAGGAGCAGCGAGGCGACGATGAAGAGGGGAAAAATTTCAAAAAAATACCACTGCATACGGGTCAACGTCTTGACAATGACGTTACGCATCTGCGGCAGACGCAAGGGCGGGATCTCCATGTAGAACATCGGCCGCTCACCTGGTACCAACTTGGCACCGAGAAAACCGACAACAAGAAAGAGAATAACCATGCAAAGAGACCAGGTTAGCAGGGCCCCTTCGACCCCAGAGAGGAGACCGAGGATCACCCCGAGTTGGGCACTGCAGGGGATGGCCAAAGCCAGCAGGATGGTGGCGAGGATCCGCTCTCGCACCGTCTCAAGGGTACGGGTGACCATGGTCGCCATGGTGTCACAGCCAAAGCCGAGGACCATCGGAATGACGGCCCGGCCATTGAGGCCGATGTACTTGAAGAGACGGTCAACGAGCATCGCCAGCCGGGGAAAGTAACCAGTATCCTCGATCACTGAGAAAGCGACAAAGAAGGTCCCGACAATCGGTAGCACCAGCGCCACGGCATAACGAACCGCCAACGTCAAAATGCCGTACTCCCCCACCAGCAGCTCATGCAGCCAGTACCACGGAACGTATTGATCTGCCAGAGCAATAAACCAAGGGTTGATATGCTCCTCAAAAAGGGTCCCCTCGAGAAAGTCAACCACTGTCCCGGCGCCAAAACCACCGACAAATTCGTAAAGGCCGAAGTAGAGAACGATCAGCAGCAGCGGCACCCCGGTCCAGGGATTCATGGTCCAGGCAGAAAACCGCTCCGCCGGAGTCAGCCCTTGCCTCTCAGAGGTCTGTACCACACCTTCAAGTATTAATTTGACCAGTCGCTTACGCTCAAGGCTCAGGCGCAGATGCAGGTCGCTGCGATGGGTAAAAACAACTTCATTAACACTCTTCTCAACAACAGCATATCCATCTTGTTCCCGTTCAGCTATCAGCTGAGCGACTTCCTCATCCCGCTGCAGCAGAAGCAGGGCTAGAGCCCGTCGCTCCAGGGGATATTCTCCTTCGAGGGTAGCGGCGACCTGAAAGATCCCCCGCTCGAGATCGGCGGCGTAGTTCATCACCCCACGCGGCACCTGACTGTAGTTGTGGATCGCTTCACGCACCTCGGCCAAGCCGCGCTTGCGCGCCATCGCCGCACCAACAACGGGAATCCCGAGATTCGCTTGCAGACGGTCGATGTCGATCTTCATCCCGATCCGCTCGGCTTCATCGAGGATATTGACCACCAGAATCACCGGCAGGCCCGCCTCAATGAGCTGCAGGGTCATCGGCAACATTCGTTCAAGATTGCGGGCGTCGAGAACATGAAGGACCGTATGGGGTGCCTCACGCAAAAGGATTTCACGGGCAACCCGCTCTTCTTCAGTGATCGGCAGCATCGAGTACATGCCAGGAGTATCGAGAACGCTGTAACGCTCCCCCTCGATCTCACAATGACCGTGGGAAACCTCCACCGAAGTACCGGGATAGTTGGAGACCGTCGTATAGGCACCGGTCAGGGCGTTGAAAAGTACGCTTTTCCCAACATTGGGGTTACCAACGAGGATGACCTTACGATCACCCGCTTCGATTTTATCTTGAGCATGAAGAAACGACATAAAAAACTCTTTCTAAAGCGCTAAGACAAGAGATGGCAGCAACGGAACCTAGGTCTGACATTCAGGGCAGAGACCATAAAGATCGAGACGGTGCCGCGTGATACAAAAGCCCTGCTCACGAGCAACCTGCTCCTGCAATTGTTCGATCCGGTGGTTTTCAAACTCAACAATCTTGCCACAATCAGTGCAGATGAGGTGATCATGATGTTCTTCTTCCGAGTTGGCTTCGTAACGAGCCTGTCCATCACCAAAATGTCGCTCGGCGGCAATTCCGCTCTCGGCAAAGAGTTTGAGGGTACGATAGACCGTGGCGTAGCCGATATGCGGGTGATACGGACGAAGTTTGAGATAGAGTTCTTCGGTTGAAAGGTGGACCCCTGCTTCAAGAAACGCATCAAGGATGATATCGCGCTGCCGCGTCGACTTAAGACCCTGCTCTCGAAGATAATTTTGGAACTGGCCCTTAAGCCCCATAATACCCCCTTTTGAAATCGATTTTCAATTTAATACACGAAGCCGAGCCAAACGGTCAAGAGATTTATCCCTAAAAACTCTTAAAAATTCAGCAAAAAGGGCGGCCTTGTCGGCCGCCCTGAAAAAACGTCAGCAAGGGGATTTTTAACCCGCCATCGGAAGCCAACGATAGAGGTACGAGGAGAGGGAACCGAAGACGTTGAAAAAGAGGAGGATACCGACCAGCATCAGCAAAGCACCGGTGGCGATTTCAAAAAGGCGAATATGCTTTTTGAATCGGTTGAAGAAGGAGAGGAAGCCGTGAAAGAGCAGGCCCGAGATAAGAAAAGGGATACCAAGACCGGCCGAGTAGACGGCAAGCAAGAGAAGACCGCGCCCTGCATCGTTTGCCGTCCCCGCGGCCAGCGCAAGGATCGCCCCGAGAATCGGGCCGATACAGGGGGTCCAGCCGGCGGCAAAGGCGACGCCAACAATAAAGGTTCCAAAGAGCCCACTCGGTTTGGCGTGAAGATGCACACGCTTCTCGCCGAGAAGCACCCCGAAGTGAAAGATCCCGGTCAAATGCAGGCCGAAGAGGAAAATTAGCAAGCCACCACTGCGCTGCAGCCACTAAAGCCCCTCACGCAACAGATGCTGGAAGGAGGAGGAAGCGAAGCCGACCAGACCACCGAGGGTGATAAAGACCGTTGAGAAGCCGGCAATAAAGAGGAGGGAGTGAGTGAGAATACTCAACCGGACCTTGGCACTGGGATGCTCCTGCTGCAGTTGGCCGAAGGAGATCCCGGTAATGTAGGTCAGGTACGACGGGATCAGCGGCAGCACGCAGGGGGAGAAAAAAGAGAAGACCCCGGCGCTAAAGGCAATCCAGAGGGTGACGTCCGTGACATTTCCCACAGTCTACTTCCCGTTGATCAGCTCGGAGAACCCTTTAAGCATGGCGACACTTGCCCAGTCACGGCCACCAATGATCCGATCGACCACTTTGCCGTCGGCGCCAATGATAAAGGTCTCAGTGTACTGATAAACCTGATAGAGATCCTGCACCACCCCCTTGTCGTCAAGCAGAACCGGGAAGTTGTGCGGATGCTGTTCCAAAAAGCTACGAACCGAATTCCCCGCTTCGGCCTGCACGACATTGACGGCGAGCATCTCAAACTTCTTTCCGCCATAGACCTCGTAGAGGCGTTCTA
>PKUF01000029.1 GCA_002869635.1 Desulfuromonas sp.
GCACCTTGAGCCATTTTAATCCTCAACTTTCATGCCCAACTCATCCTTTAATCTCCACAAAAGTGTCAACCCTTGAAAATTTCGCTTGTTTTTCATTTGCCTGTCGTGCTATTGTTCATCACGTTAATGTTTGTGTAGCAGAGTTTGCCGGACCAGATTAATGGTTAATCTTGTTTGAACAGACCACGCAGACCTTTTCTGTGTGGTTTTTTTGTTGTCGCATTCCGAGTTTACACCCAACCGAGCCACCATAGGCTCAAGGAGATTCATCATGGCTGAAGGTACTGTGAAATGGTTTAACGACGCTAAGGGTTTTGGTTTCATCGAGCAGGACAATGGCCCGGACGTCTTCGTCCACTTCTCCCAGATCCTGGGCGACGGCTTCAAGTCCCTTGCTGAAGGCGACCGCGTCAGCTTCGAGGTCACTCAGGGCCAGAAGGGCCCCCAGTCGACCAACGTGCAGAAGATCTAAGCGATCTTCGCGGAAGTGTCGAGGCCCTGTGGAGTTTCTCCGCAGGGCCTTTTTCGTCTCTAAAAAGGAGCAAAGCCTATGGCGAGAAAACCGAATTACAACTACGAGAAGCGCCAGAAAGAACTGGCCCGCGCCGCCAAGAAGGAAGAGAAGCGCCGCCGCAAACAGGAACAAGCCGAACAGCCTGACGAGGAGACTGAGAACCTCACCGCCTCCGACGAGACGGAAGAGCCCGGGGACGAAACCTCTCTCTAGCCATCCGTTCGCACCTTGTTCCCCCATTTCGACCGCGACACCGTCATCCCCGTCCTCTATCGCGACGCGCAGCTCATCGCCGTCCACAAGCCGGCGGGGATGGTGGTCCACCCCACCGACCTCGCCCGCGAAGAGACAATCTCACTCATGCTGCTGGTGCGGCGGATGCTGCGGCAACGGATCTATCCAGTACACCGCCTCGACCGCCCGACCTCGGGAATCGTCGTCTTTGCCCTGAACCGCGAGGCGGCAAGCGCCCTCGGACAACAGCTGCAGCAACACCGGGTGGAAAAACGCTACCTTGCCGTGGTGCGCGGCATCCCCGACGATCAGTTCATCGACTACCCCTTAAAAGAACGTCCCCTCTACCGCAGCGACATGGTGCGGGCCGAACCGCTCGCCGCTCAGACCCGACTGACCCGCCTTGCCGACGTCGAGCTGCCACAGGCGGTGGGGCGCTACCCCACCAGCCGCTACGCCCTGGTCGAGCTTGCCCCGATCAGCGGCCGCCGGCATCAGCTGCGCCGCCACATGAAGCATATCTTTCACCCGATCCTTGGCGATACCACCTACGGCGACGGCGCCCACAACCGCTTCTTTCGCGACCATTTCAGCTGCCACCGCTTGCTTCTCGCGGCAGTCGGCTTACAGCTGACCCACCCCACAACACACGAGACTCTGACGATCTCCGCCCCGCCCGAGGCGAGTTTCAGCGCCCTGCTTGAGCAGATTGACGCGCTTCACTCCCACATCCCCATTTCGTTCTGATTTGCCATCCCCCCCACGTCGCTGCTAACATCACCGCACCCTCACCTCCTCCCTTAGTGCCGGTAATTTACTGATGCTCACTGAACAAGACGACAATCCGATCGGCTGGACTCGCTTTATCATCGGCCTTCTCATCCTGATGAGCCCCTCATTTTTCTGTTTCTGGCTCTCGGATTGGCATCGCCACATTGAAGTGCTTCGACATGGCGAGACGACCATCGCCCATGTGGTTGATATGCGCGAAACGTGGGGCACCATGCCGAACACCAGCGCCCAGGAAGCGTACAAGAGCTATTACCTCTGGCTCGACTACACCGACCGCGACGGGGTTGAACGCTTCACGGTCTGGGACGCCTCGGAAGAGCTCTTCATGCGGATGCAGATCGGCTTTCCGCTACCGATCCGTTACCTGCCGGGGGAGGAGCACGGCATTATTCCGGAAGGGGAGACCTTCCAGGCCTTCACCGACAGTGGTACATACGGCCTCGCTGGAATCGGCGGGCTGATCCTGCTCGGCCCCGTCCTCTTTCTCGCCTTTGCCCTGCTCAAAAATGGACGCGTCCGCGGTCTCTGACCATCGCAACAAATCCTCACGCCCTGCCACCTTTTTGCAAACTTGCAAATCCCCAAAGACGACCAAATTCCACAAAAAACTCCAAGCAATTGAATCAAGGCTGTTTTCCTTCCGAAAACCAGATCTGGACTTTTTTCGCACCAATGCAAAACAAATCGCCACATAGCGAACTTAAAACCAAATATAGCAACAACAGAGAGACACAAGTACTCGTTCTAAAAGACATTTGCGACATATGTTTCTTTTTGGCGTATACGTTGCACCCGACCTCTCTATAAAATTCAAGGAGGAGCCTTACTATGAGTCAAAACAATCTCGGAAATCCCGCCGTTGTCGGCCTCGCCGGTTTCGGCCTCACCACCATCGTTCTGCAGTGCCACAACCTCGGCTGGTGCGGCATCGCTCCGGTCATCTGGCTTGGTCTCTGCTTCGGCGGCTCGGCCCAGCTCGTCGCCGGCCTGATGGAGTTCAAGAAAGCGAACAACTTCGGTTTCTGCGCCTTCACCGCCTATGGCGCCTTCTGGATCGCCCTCTGCCTGATGATCATCTTCGGCAAAAACGCCGAGCTGGTGGCCAACTATCCGGTTTTCGCCTTTAGCGAAACCGATCTCGGCTTTTTCCTGCTCGCCTGGACCCTCTTTACCGGGATCATGTTCATCGCCTCGATGAAGCACAACGGCACCCTCGCCTTCATCTTTCTCACTCTGCTCCTCGGCTTCATCGGCCTTGACCTGAAAGAACTGACCGGAAACCATCTCGCCGGGACCTTCGCCGCCTATGACCTGCTGGTCTGCGGCGCCTCGGCCCTCTACCTGATGGCGGTCAACGTCTATGCCGAGTCGGGGATTCGCCTCCCCGTTGGCGGCAGCTGGCTCTCGGTTCCCGAGTCGTCCCCCCTCGCCGACGAAAGCGAGGACGAAGAGATTTCTGCCACAGCTTAACCCTTAACCAACGCAGAGAGGGCGGCCCGACGGGCCGCCCTCTCTGTTTCTGCAACACTTGACTCCCCTTGCCAGCTCGGGCAGAGTTCTGCGGTAACGTAATCTCTTTCTAAGAAGCGAACCGCTATGGACGACGAAACCCTCTTCACCTTCCGCCCCATCGGCATCCTCCATTCTCCCTACCGCCAGCGTATCGACGCCCCGCATCAGGGGACCGTCACCGAAGGGACCGCCAGCGGCGCCGCAGCTGAAGCGACCCTCGAGCTCGCCGACTGGGTCGATACGCGTGCCCTTCAAGATCTCGACGGCTTCAGCCATCTCTGGCTGATCTATGCTCTGCACCGCAGTGAGGGATGGCGCTGTACGGTCAAGCCGCCCCGCGGCGGCCCGAAACGAGGAGTGCTGGCGACCCGGGCGCCGCATCGCCCCAACCCCATCGGCCTCTCGGCGGTGGAGCTGCTGGCGGTGGAGGGGCGCAAACTTAACCTGCGCGGGGTCGACCTGCTCAACGCCACCCCTATCCTCGATATCAAACCGTACGTCCCTTACGCCGACGCCTTTCCCGAAGCGAGAGCGGGCTGGATCGACGCTCTCGACCAGACAACGGGCAAGCTCTTCGCGCCGGGACCGCGCAAGCCACGAGAAGAAGAACCTACCAGCGACTAAGGATTTCGACGAGATGATAGCCGAACTGAGTCTTGACCGGCCCAAGGACGGTGTTGAGGTCGGCCTCAGAAAAGATCACGGCGTCGAACTCGGGGACCATCTGGCCGGGGCGAAAGGCACCGAGATCGCCACCGCGCATCCGCGAGGGACAAAGGGAGTTAAACTGGGCGATCTCGGCAAAATCGGCACCGGCTTCGATCTCACCTTTGAGTTTTAAGCATTCTTCTTCGCTGGCAACCAGAATATGTCGGGCCGTGGCGGGCATTCTTTCCTCCGTATTTAAAAGGTTAGGGCAAAACGCTCATCTCTATACCACACCTCACCGCTTGCCGGGCGAAAAAGCGTAGACGTCGCCTAAGAGAAAAAAGTCCTTGCCATCTGCTGTGACCACGCTAGAATAAAAACCATTGCAGTTACAATTCGACCCTCAGAAGCCACAATGTCGTGGCTTCATAACAACGACGCCCGCCGGGATCTCTCCTGAGTGGGTGTTTCTGTATAGAAACTGAAGGAGCTTAGGATGGCAAAGGTGATTTTCTGGGAGAAGCCGGGCTGTAAAGGGAACAGCAAGCAGAAGGAGATCCTCCTCGGTTCAGGACATGAGCTCGAGGTCAAGGATCTGCTCAGCGAGCCGTGGACGACACAGCGCCTGCGCCCCTTCTTCGGTGTCATGCCGGTCGCCCAATGGTTCAACCCGAGCCACCCACGGATCAAGTCAGGTGAGGTCGACCCTGCCACCTTCTGCGCCGAGAGTGCCATCAAGCTGATGCTCGCAGAACCGCTCTTTATCGTCCGCCCCTTGATGCAAGTGGGAGAGGAGCGGGTTGCTGGCTTTGACGTCGACAAGGTCGCACAGTGGATCGGCCTGAACCACGGCGAGATCGGCGAACGTGACCCGCGCAACTGCCCCTGCGTCGACGTACAGAAGTAGTCCTCTCCCTATTCCACTGGCTGGCCGAACAGCGCGTGCAATTCGGCCAGCGATTCAATACACACCTTAGCCTGCCTGAAATCCCCACCCTGATTCATCTCGCCAGGAAAGGCGATGACATTGAGCCCGGCGGCGACCGCAGCAGCAACACCCCGCTCTGAATCCTCCACCGCCAGCGCCTGCCGTGGCAACACTCCGGTCCGCCGACAGGCAAGACGATACGGCTCGGGGTCTGGCTTGCTGCGCCGATAATCCTCACGGGTCAAAACAAAATCGACATACTGGAGCAGACCACTGTTCTGGTGCATCCGCTCAAAATGAGCCCGACGACAGCTGGTGACAATCGCCATCGGCACCTGGCCTTGCAGAGTACACAGCAGGGCTTCGGCACCAGGCATGGGAAGGGCATTGGCAAGCAGCTTTTCGTAACGCTGGTCGCGCATCGGCCGAAGCATGGACTCTTTGCCCGCAGCAAGCCCGAGAACACTCTCTCCTTGTTGCAGAGAAATCTGGCGAAACGTGGTAAGGTTGAGTTCAACATCGACCTCGGCAAGAATTTCGGCATTAGCCTGATAATAGAGGTGCTCACTCTGCATCAGCACCCCGTCGTTATCCCAGAAAATTGCCTCGTAAGGGATATTCATCTGCGATCGTCTCCATGGTGATAAAAATGAAAAATGCAGCCTAGCCCAAATAGCACAAGAGCGTCTAGACGAGACGTCAACACCATCTTCTCTCATGACGATGCAAAAAGTCTTGTCTGCCCCATCTATCTATGCTATATGATGAGCCCTCTGGCGCCAAGAGCGTCTGGAGAACGAAAGTGGAGAGGTGGCCGAGAGGCTGAAGGCGCTCGCCTGCTAAGCGAGTGTACGGTTTAATCCCGTACCGAGGGTTCGAATCCCTCCCTCTCCGCCATTTTCGTCAAGCTCAACAAGTAAAGCTACTTAGAGAGTGAAGACTAACCCACTTAATCCTAGTGCACAGAATTTAGCACAGGGAGAGAGTGGGTTATGTCGTCTTATGTACTGATAAGGCAGAGTATTTTCCATTTCCGCATCTAGATAGCTCAAGACCTTCAGCATCACTTCCCCCTACCGAGAGATCAGACATTCCCTCAGCACAACATTCCAAGGTTGCAAAAAGTCAGTCGACGCTATGGCTGAGGTCTTCATGAGACGGAAAGCCAAACACTTGCTCCTGAGCCAGTTGTTGTAGATCGGGACAATGGAATCTTCCAGAACCAAAGAGAGGGTAGCATTAAACCAGTTCTCGATCACACTTGAAGAATGTGATACCAAAACTCTAAACAATGGGCCATTGACACCATTTTTTTTTGCAGACATCTCCACCACTTTAAAACGGAAGAAGGCCCAGCCAATCAATTTGGCTGGGCCTTCTTCCGTTTTTCTCTACCGCCCCTCTTCCTCTAAAGCGCCCAACACCTGTCTGAGATAATTCCCCGCAAAAATATAATCGTCGAGACTATCGACCTCCCCATCACCACTTAAATCAGGAGGGTCATACAGATAGTAGACGATATCCCCTTCGTCGATCACGCCATTCTGGTCGAGATCAAGGTCAACCTGAGGGACGACGGTCAGGTGAAAAGGGAGTAGATCCTTTTCGCCAACAAGTACGATTTGGACGTCATGACCCCCTTTGGCGGGAAGAACCGTCAAGATCGTTCCGCTCTTTTGCTCACGCTGAGACACAATCTTCCCCTGACGGATGGCATACTCTTCTCCGAAATGACGACCGGCAAAGTGTATAACCACCTCTTCTTCACCGTCGGAGAAGGCAATTGGCGGTTCCTGATAGAGTCGCTGGTTCAGACCATCCCTGAAAAGAGCAAGTAAGGTCTCGGGGACAAAGGCCTCCTGATAGCTTCGGTAAACGTCGAGAATCCCCTGTGCGTAACGAAGATCGTCACCTTTACCGGAAAGCACCCCACCACCAGATCGCCGCGCCTGCTGTTTAGTCTGGTGGAAAAATCCCCCCCCGGAGCTTTCACGCTCAGAAAGGGGTTGCCCTTTCCCTTGCGCGGCCTCACTCGTCGTGGGTGAAACGAGCACGCCGCCAGAGACTCCCGAGGCGGATGTCGTCTCTTCGGCACCCTCTTCGCTCACGGACAAGGGCGCCTCTTCGCCAAAGAGAACCGGCTCTCCATGCGGATCAACACCAACCACCGTAAGACGGAGTTCTGGATCTTCTCCCGGCGCCACAACAACAACGGGAATCCGCACCAAGGTCCCGCTACCGGTAATCCCGGTGGCGTGAACTATGCCGAGCCGCGCCCTTCCGGTCTGCTTGAGATTTTTCGCCAGCAGAGCCCCCTGCAAAAACGGCTCGGCCACAATGTCCGATGGAGTCAAGGCATCGGCGTTGTAGTTCAGTGTGATATCGAGCCCAGCAACCGCCACCAGACCATCGGCATCAAGATAGATCTCTCTCCCCGAGAAGCGCGGGGTGATGGTCGCAGCTTCCCCCATGGAGACAAAACAAAAAAGGAGCGCAACCAGCCAGGTGGTGCGCTCCAGATTTTTTTTCAGCCTCGACCTCACGAAAGACCCCTTTTCATCGCTGAGAATCTCTCCCCGCTCACGGCGTCACGATATGACGCAGAGTAACTGGCAGGCTCCCGGGGTGGAGACCCTGAGCGCCGATAAAGATTTTCTCGGCCGGAGCCGGCTCGCCATCGATGAAGAGATCAAAGGTCACAGCCCCGACTGCCACCAGGTCGACCATGTCGGCACCGACAAATCCTTCCGTGGCGGCAAACTCAACCCGCCGAGTCGAGACCAGGGCAACGCTGTCTGTCGACTCGAGCCAGACCGGGCGCACATCGGGGAACTTTACCGCAGCGGTGACACTGCCAGAGAAGCTATTTCCCGAGCTCTCACCATGCCATTTCAGCTTCCAGCGAATCCCTTCGCGCCAGATGTAAAAACCGGGACCCTGCTTGGTCGGCGCCCCTTCCCAGAGACTCTTCCCCTCTTCAAGAACCAGGCGCTGGTCCGCCGCAAGATTCTCGATCAGCTGCTTCTCGCCATGGGGCCAGGTCACGAGCAGCCGGTCGACCTTGGTCGCCTCGCCGAGTCCCAGATGCAGAGGCTGGCGACTTTGCGACATGAAGTGCGCCGGCCCACTCTGGGTGTAATTTTGACGCTTTGTTCCCGTCACCACCTGCACCCGGCTCATCAGGGCATCGGCCGTCCCCGAGACCCCCTTGAGCTGCAAGCTGAGCCAGTGATTCTCGCTTCCCTGATTCTGAAACAACATATACGGGCCTTCTCCGTTGGCCTCGCCGTTGGTCACAAAGAGGTCGAGATCACCGTCGTTGTCATAGTCGACAAAGGAGGCGTCTCCCCCAACCCCTTTAACAACGTGCGCCTTCACCCCTTCCAGCGCCGCAACGTCGGCAAAGGTGCCGTTACCGTTGTTGCGCCAAAGTCGGTTGGGATCACGGAAGTTGTTCATACTGACAACATAGATGTCCTTGTCGCCATCATTGTCATAGTCGCCCCAACTCACACCGCGAGCGCTCGTCACGTTGTCGATACCGCTCATCGCGGTGACATCGGTGAATGTGTTATTTCTGTTGTTGCGGTAGAGAATATCCGGATAATCCTCTGCCATCCCCCGGGAGATGTAGATGTCAGAAAAGCCGTCATCGTTGTAGTCTTCCCAGGCCGAGGCGGTGCATTCGAGACTCGGCTCAATCCCAGCACTCGCCGTGATGTCTCGGAAGGTTCCGTCACCATTATTGAGGAAAAGGGCACAGGGAGGCATCACCAGCAGATCGGCGTAGCCATCATTATTAACATCCCCCCATGACGCCGTACGGTTTTTAACCCCAAGCCGATCAATTCCCGAGGTCGGCCCGACGTCGACAAACCCCCCATTTTCCTGATTGCGAAGTAGCATATTGCCCGCATCGCGCCCGACGCGATAATAACTGGCACTGAAAAAATCGAGCTGCCCGTCTAGATCGAAGTCGACAGCAGAAGCCCCTCTGCCCCGATGCCAGCCCCCGACTTCGTCGTCAGAGGCCGCCAGATCGGTGAAGGTTCCGTCACCATTGTTACGCCAGATCTGATTGTACTGCAGAGGGTCATACTTGGGCGTTCCGTTGACCACGTAGAGATCGGGGTCACCATCGTTATCCATGTCGCCCCACACCGCCCCATGGGTATCGCCGGTAAAATGAGAGATCCCCGACTCATCACTCACATCGGAGAAACTCCCGTCGCCGTTGTTGCGCCAAAGCTGAGAAATCTGCCCGGGCTCATCAGCCACCTGAAGATGAGTGTGGGTAAAGAGATCAAGATCGCCATCGAGGTCGTAATCAGCCCAACCCATCCCCCAGCTGTTGTGCGTCTGGCCAATAAGGCCGGCCGTCTGCGCGACATCAACAAACGACTCGGCAACTGCGGCACAGGGTGCCAAAAGTAGGAAAACCATCACACTAAGGACGAAACGCTGAAACATAGACCCTCCTGAACAACTCTTATTTTCTAAAAACTCAATCGCGGCGCAGAATCACAGGAAGCGTTGCCGGACGAACCCCCTGGGGACCGAGATAGACAGATGTCGGTTGGGCAACACCATCTTGCTGCAGATCGAAGGTGACCGCACCGATGGCGACAAAATCGATGAGATCGGCCCCGACGCCCCCTTCGCTTGCCTCAAAGGTGATCGCCTTGTTGTCCCAACTCAGGCTGTCTCCCGCCTCAAGCCATCCCCCCCGCACGTCCTGCATTTTGACGGCGGCGCTGATCCGGCCCGAGAAACTGTTCCCGTCCGCCGTTCCCTGCCACTTAATCTTCCAGCGCACCCCGTTCTTCCAGATCGTGAATCCGGGACCAAAGTTGGAGGGGGTGCCCTCCCAGAGCGAAACCCCTTCACGCAAACGGATCATCTGATCCGCTGCCAGATTTTCCACCAACTGCACCGTCCCGTTCGGCCAGGTCACGATCAGACGATTCACCCTCTCATCGCTTCCGAGCCCAACATGAACAGGAAGGTTGCTCTGCGACATCCAGTTGGCAGGCCCACTGTGGCTGAAGTACTGGCTTTTGCTGCGAGTGTTGACCTTTAAACGCGCCATCAGCCCATCTCGATTGCTCGACTCCCCCTGCAACGCCACTTTGAACCAATGATTATCGTTGCCACGATTATTGAGCAGAACGTACGGCCCCATCCCGTTGCCGTCACCGTTGGTCAAGAACAGGTCGAGATCGCCATCGCTGTCGTAATCGGCGAAGGAGCTGTGCGCCCCGGCCCCGGCCTGTGCTCCGGTCGCATTCTCTTCAACGGCAACGTCGCTGAAAGTGCCATCGCCGTTGTTGCGGTAAAGTCGGTTCGTTGTCGTGAAATTCTTGAAGCTGACCACATAAAGGTCTTTGTCACCGTCGTTGTCGTAGTCGCCCCAGGAGACCCCCCGGCTGCTCAAGATGGCGTCAAGACCGCTTTGCAACGTGACATCGGTAAAGGTGCCGTCGCCGCGATTGCGGTAAAGGATGTCGGCGGTGTCAGCGGTATAACCACGTGACAGATAGAGATCCATCCAACCGTCATCATCAAAATCGACCCACGAAGCGTGCTGCGTCTGCTCCGAGGGCAGCAGACCCGCCGCGGCACTCTCATCACTGAAGGTACCATCGCCCTGATTGAGATAGAGGGCACCGGGGGGTGTCAGGACCATATCGGGGAGGCCATCGTTGTTGGCATCCCCCCAAGAGGCCATCCGCTTNCATCCGCTTACGCCCCTCCTCAGGATGCTGAACCCCGGCCTCCGCCGAGACTTCGTCATAGAGCAACCCCTCGCGATGCCGGAACAGAAGATTGCCGTTCTCTTCAGGCTTACGCACCGCCTGAACCACCATGAAGAGATCGAGCCAGCCATCACGATCATAGTCAATGACATTACTCCCCCGGGTGATAAAACTCGTCGGGTTGATTCCTGCGGCATCGGCCACATCGGTGAAGGTTCCGTCACCGTTGTTACGCCAGAGTTCGTTCATCAGATGCGGTCGGTCAGTGATCGGCTCGCTGACCAGCAGCAAGTCGAGATCACCGTCCTTGTCGAGGTCAGCCCAAGTCACGGAATGGGTATCGACCTTGTCAGAGAGAAGACCCGCCGTTTCAGTCACATCGGTGAAGGTTCCGTCACCATTGTTGCGCCAAAGAACGTTCTCTCCACCCAAGGCGGGTTGAAGATGCCCCAAGGACATCAGGTCGATGTCGCCATCGCCGTCGTAGTCGCCCCAAGCACCGCCCCAACTCCCTTCTCCCCCCGTAATGCCGGCAGAGGCGGTCACATCTGCAAACGCCGGGAGCAGCGTCTCCGCCGCCACCAAATCCGCCGAGCCAAAGGCACAAAGAAGGCCGCACACCGAACACAAAAGGAACTTCGTTTTTTTCATCATTCCCGGGAAAACCCCCATCCTCTATTCTTGTCGTTACCCCAACTCATATCGATTTTATCCACAAAAACAGCCCTTGGATTAAAAACCCCCTGACTTTTGCCACTATACTGGAGTAGTATACCTACGTCTACAGCATCGTTTATGCCACATGACATTTTCGGCCACGACGCGTGCCATGAGGGGGGCTTCACGATTCTGTTTTTACCTTTCCCCTCCCGTTTTATGACGTTCTTCTCGCGTTTCGGCCAAGCGGCAAAACGGCCGGCGGGCACGATGCCCCTGCCAACACCGCCCGTATACAGCCGACTTCACACAAAAGAGAGTCGTCCCCCCTCGTTTTAAACAGGGAGCGAAACTTGCAGTGTTCCTGCACTCCCAGGGGGGGGGGATACGCTCTGCTCCTGTGGAAATTCAACAACGGCCCAGCATTGTCTAAGTTCGTGTTATTTTGATTTTCTATAACGACTCATCGAGGAGAGACCGAATCATGTCCCCCAGCCTCCCCCCCAGCATCTCTATCGTTTTTCCCGCGTATAACGAAGAAGAGAATATCGAAAAAACCGTCGCCCTCACCAAGAAATTGGTCGAGTCGATCTTCTCCGAATGGGAAATTATCGTCGTCAATGATGGGAGTCGAGACCGAACCGGCGACATCATCAATCAACTCCACAAAGAAGATCCTCGCATTATCGCGGTCCACCATGATGGCAACAAAGGCTACGGCAAGGCATTAACGAGCGGTTTTTCGACCGCATGTAAGGACCTGATCTTCTTCTGCGATTCCGACCTACAGTTTGACATCAACGAACTGCCAACCTTCCTGAACTGGATACCGACCCACGATATCGTCATGGGATACCGAGCCAAGCGCCAGGATCCCTTCCACCGCCTCCTCAACGCCAAGGGCTGGAATATCCTCGTTCGCCTTATCCTCGGGCTAAAGGTCAGAGACATCGACTGCGCCTTCAAACTGTTTCGCCGCGAGGTCTTCGACCATATCACCATCGAATCAGTGGGAGCGATGGTCAATACCGAAATTCTTGTTCAGGCATTCGGCCTCGGCTTTCAGATCAAAGAACTTCCGGTAACCCATTTCCCCAGAGAATTCGGAACTCAGACCGGCGCGAATCTGAGAGTTATCCTCAAAGCCTTCAAAGAGTTGTTCCGCTTACGCAGAAAACTCAAAGGCATCCAGCCCCTCCCCCCTCGCCAAAGAACCGCCATCCCGACACCCGCGGCACATTCGGCAGAAAATCCGCGCGAAGGGTCGACGGAAGAGAAGAGACACGCAGCCCATGCGGCGCCTTCATCACCATCGCCCAAAACCGCGAAAGAGTCTATCTCCTGAAATCTTGAACCCTGCTGATCGCCACAACAGCTGAAACGATCAGTCTCATACGAAAGAACGATTACTCATGGCACATTCTCCCAAAGCGGTCATCATGGGGATCGACGGAGCCACGTGGCGTCTTGTAGCGCCTTGGATTGAACAGGGAGAACTCCCCAACCTTGGTCGTCTCAAATCCCAGGGAGCTTCTGGCAATCTCCTTTCAACAATCCCGCCCGTCACCGCCCCTGCCTGGAGCTCCATGATCACTGGGCGCAACCCTGGGCAACACGGCCTTTTCGACTTTGCCGGGCATCGAAGCGACGAGTACGGCGTCGAATATCTGGTCGGAGCCCAACGCCGCTGTCCGACCATCTGGAAGATTTTAAGCGACCGTGGCTACCGCGTCGGCGTCATCAACGTTCCAATGACCTATCCCCCAGAAGAGCTCTCTGGTTACATGATTTCAGGCATGGACACCCCGGATGAGTCGTCCCCCTTCATCGCGCCTGAGAGCCTGCGGCAGGAGATTCAGGATGAACTCGGCGGTCTGCATCTCGACATCCACCATCTCGGCTACATGACCTCCGACAGTAAACGCCTCGCTGTCATTGACGAGCTCCTCAGCATCGAGGAAGAGCGGGTACGCCTGATTGCGCATCTGGCGGAAAAACACCCCTGCGATGCGGTCATGTTCGTGATCAACGCAGTGGATCAGATTCAGCATCATTTCTGGCACTATATGGATCCGGAGCACCCTCGCTTCGACGCCCAAGGAAAGAAACAATTTGGGGATGCGATCCTTAAGGTCTATCGTCGGATCGATGCCCTGCTCGGCGAGGTTATGGAAATTTTCGGCACAGAACCTCTCTACATGGTTGTGTCCGACCACGGTTTTCAACCCTCCAGTGACCTCTTCCTCTGCTTGAACAAGGCCCTTGCGCAAGGGGGCTTTCTTACCTTCAAAGAAAGCTTTTCCCCGGCGGCTTATGCCTTGGGCAAGGTCTCTGACACCTTGCGACAGACCCTTTCCCCCAAGGCGAAGCAAAAGATCTCCAGCCTCTTACCCTGGGCCCGCGCCAAGGTTGAAGCATCAGGTGTCGCCAGCCATATCGACTGGGAAAAGACAAGGGCCTACGCTTTCGAAGCCGCCGTCACCTCCCCCAACGTCTGGATTAATCTGAAGGGGAAGAGGCCGAACGGCACCGTCTCCGCCGCAGAGTATCTTCCGCTGATCGAAGAGATCCGCGACTATCTGCTCAGCCTGACCGTCCCGGGCAGTGACACCCCCCTGATCCCTCGGATCTGGCACAAGGAAGAGATCTACAGCGGCGCCGCTCTCGATGAGGCACCCGACCTGGTCCTCGACTGGTGGCAGGGAAAAGGATTTACCCCACGGCCAAGTGTTGTGAACGGTCGCCTAGCGGAGTATCCTGTCGTCGAGCGGGTCAACACCCCTCTGGAGGGGGGAAAAGAGTGGGGCGGAACCCACAGCGAAAACGGTGTCGTCATCCTCAGCGGCCCCCGAGTCACCGCCGGGCAAAAGCTTGAGGGGGCAAAAATCACCGATATCGCCCCAACCCTCTTTGCGGCCCTCGGCGAGCCCCCCCTGACCGAATTCGACGGCAACGCCCTCATCGATGGAGCACCGCAAACCAACGGCAAATCCGTGGTCGAGGGCACCATACCACCGCAACCCGAGTCTTCTGCGGAGAATGAGGTCGCGATCTCGGAAGAGGATCGAGAGAAGATCCGACAACGCCTTAAAATGCTAGGATATCTGGATTAAATTATGAAACAGAAAGTCATAGTGCTCGGTATCGATGGCGGAAGCTTTGACATCATCGACCCGTTGGTCAAGGCTGGCCGGCTCCCCCATTTTGCCAAGGTCTTTAACGGCGGGACCCGCGGTCCTCTAACCTCGACCTTTCCCCCCATGACCTTCCCGGCCTGGAATACCTTCATGACCGGTGTCAATCCCGGCCGCCACGGCGTCTTTGACTTCACCGAACATATCGAAGGGAAATACGCTGTCGCCTTCACCAATGCTCAATCACGCCGCTCAAAAACCATCTGGAAGCTGATGAGTGAGATGGAAAAACGGGTTGCCGTCATGGGAGTCCCCATGACTTACCCGCCGGAAAAGATCAACGGCGTCATGGTTTCGGGTTTCGACACCCCGGTGGGGGGGATGGCGAGCGCATCGGTTTTCCACCCGCCAGAGATGCACGACGAGCTTCATGCGGTCACTGGTGGCTATGAGGTCAGTGCCAATATCGCTCAGGCGATCGAAAATCAAGACCAGGAACTCGCCCTGGAGAGAATTCAGGCGACCTTGAAGAAAAAGATTGACGCGGCCCTGCATGTGCAGCAGAAGGAGGAGTGGGATTTTTTCATGGTTCTGCTGGGAGAATCCGACTTGGTCAGCCATCACTTCTGGCGTTTCCACGATCCTGACTCCCCTCTGCAACCAGAAACCGTCTCCGAAACCTGCCGCGACGCCATCAACCGGGTCTATGAACAGATCGATGCGGCCCTAGGAACCCTTCTTGAGCGGCTCGATGACCAAACAACGCTGCTGATCATGTCCGATCACGGTTTCGGCGGCAACGGACGGCGGGCTCTCTATATCAATCGCTGGCTCGAAGAGAAAGGACATCTCGCCTTCACCCGCGAGAAGCTCCGCCGCAAACTCTTTGTCGCCGCCAAAAACCTCGGCCTCAAATACCTGCCACAACGACTTAAAATTGAAATCTTCCGCCGCATGGGAGGTCTCGCTGACACCACCGAATCAATGGTCCGCTTTGCCGGCATCGACTGGAGTCAAACCCGCGCCTATTCAGAAGAGACCCCCTATTTCCCGGCGATCTGGCTCAATCTTGCAGGACGTGAACCCGGGGGGACTGTTCCCGAAAACGATTATGACGCCTGCGTCGAGGCCTTGGCGCAGGAGCTGCGCAGCTGGATTGATCCGCAAACCGGCGCCCCCGTCTTTAAAGCGGTCTATCGAAAATCAGAGATCTACAGCGGCCCCCACCTCGACAAAGCCCCTGACCTTCTTCTCGATCCGAACCTGATCGACGGCAACAGCTACCTCTCACGCTCCAGTCGCAGCCGCCCGCAGGGTACTTGCGTCGACGACATTACCGCCAAAGAGATGCGCTCGGTTCTTTTCCAGACCAAAAGTGGCAGCCACCGCCGTGACGGCATCTTTGTCGGCTACGGCCCCCTCTTCCAAGCGGATGTAACCCTCCCCGAAGCCCACATGGTCGATCTTGCCCCGACCATCTTCTCTTTGATGGCGTTGCCTCTTCCGACGGAGTGGGAAGGAAAAGCCCTTCACACCCACGAGACAGAGAAAACAGTCGAGATGGAGCTCGGCTGTGAGACGGAGAAAAAGGAATACAGCGAGGAAGAAGCCAAGCTGGTCCAACAACGTCTGCGCGACCTCGGATACATGTAATGGAAAAACGCCCTTTGCGCATCGCCATGGCCGTGGCCTGCTCCTTTCCGGCCCAGCACGGGACACCGAGCAGCGTCATCGAGATGTGTACTCAGCTGCAGCAGGAAGGGCAGCAGGTCCATGTGGTCTCCTACTACACCCGTGACTTCGAGCGGGAACTCCCTTTTTGCCTCCACCGCATTCCGGACTGGGGGGCGAAAAAAGGAAAGCTGGGTGTCGGCCCCTCACTTAATCGCATCCTCTATGATGTTCTTTTGGTCTTTAAACTGATTCAGGTTGTTTTTCGCGAAAAGATTGACGTAATTCACTCGCACAACTACGAGGGTGGGATCGCTGGCTGGCTCGCCTCGCTGATAACCCGCCGCCCGCACGTCTACCATGCTCACAACACCATGATCGACGAGCTGCCACAATATGAAAAGATCCGCCCCAAATGGGCAGCGATCCTTCTGGCCCGAACACTCGATTTCATCGTGCCACGCATGCCGAATCACATCATTGCCATCTCCAAAGAGTTGGAAACCTTTCTCACCACCTCAGGGATCCCTGCAGAAAGGATGACGATTCTGCCTCTGGAAATGTCGATGGAGATTTTCGATTCGCCCCCCAGCATCGACATGGTCGAGAAATATCACTTGCCCCCGACCCCACGCATCGTCTATACCGGTACTCTCGACGTTTTTCAACGTCTGGACTATCTTCTGGAGGCATTTGCACTGCTCTACAAACGCCATCCAGAGGTTTCGTTGCTGCTGGTGGCGAATCAGCACACCCCACAACAGATTCAGGTGATCGAAGAACAAGCCGAGGCCCTCGGGCTGCTCTCTCAGGTCACAATCCTGACCGACACCCCGCTTGAGGAGCTCCCCCTGCTACTCGCAGCCTCGGATGTAGCGGTCGTTTCTCGCCCCGAATGCCCTGGCTTTCCGATGAAGATTCTGAATTATATGGCGGGGAAGGTGCCGATCGTCTGTTTCAGACGTTCCGCCAACTTTTTGCTGCATGAAAAAACGGCCCTTCTGGCCCCTGATCATGACGTTAGCAGTCTGGCGCAACATATGGAGACCCTGCTTGAAGACGCGGATCTGCGCCAAAAGCTTGCAGAGAACGCTTTAATTCTGCTGCAAGAGCTCCGTAAGACGCCTCAAGCCCCGAAGATCCTTGGCGTCTATCGCAAACTTGTCGCACCGGCAACTTAAGCTGCCCGACCCCGTTTTTTTGAGAGCCCCTCATCTGAACTTTGTGGGGCAGAAATTTCGTTATCCCTCCATGAGGCAACCCCGACCGTGAATTTCGTCCAACGTATCCTTGGCCAGAAGTGGTTCGTTCCCTCCCTCTTTGTCATCTTTTTCCTCATCGGCCTCTTTTTGTTGGTGGGGCGTCACTTGGTCCGCAATAGCCCTTCGACTGCTCGCTCCTTCGACCAACCGATTCCAGTCCGGACATCGACCGCCGAAGAGATCGATCTTGATCGTATTATCGGCGCCAACGGCATTGTCCAGCCGATTATGCTAATCAACCTCTCACCCAAAGTTTCGCCTGATATCCTGGGTGAAGTGGTCGCCCTGCATGCGGATATCGGTGATCTGGTTGAAAAAGGAGAGCCGCTGATCGAGTTCGATTCCGGGCGCGCCGCTGCCATCTACCAGACCGCGCTGGCAGAAAAGGCGGAAGCGGCGCTCGACCTGAAGATCGCTCAAAGTGCTTTGCAGCAGGCCCAATTGGCCAATGCCGAAGGGTTATCACTGGCAACCTTGGAAAAGATCCGGGCCGCACGTGAACAGGCCGAAGGGGCACTGGCCCGCGCCAACTTGGACCTTGATCGTGTCCGAACCCTTTTCTCCGAGGGACTCGTCGCCAAACAAGAGGTTGAGGGGAGCGAAGCGCGTCTGGAAGAGGCGCGCTTCCAACTCGAGCAAGCAAAAGAGAGTTACCTTCAGACCCGGCGCGACCTCGAAAATGACGAAACCAGCAAAAACCTCGCGGTCGCCACCGCCACCACGGCATTACGCAAAAGCGAGGAGAAACTGCAAAAAGCCGAGACCGACTTGAAACTGTCACAACTGACCGCCCCGGTCACCGGGATTGTCCTTGAACGGGCTGTCGGGCTCGGCGAACTCCCTCGGCCAGGGACCGTTCTGGCAACTCTTGGTCAGATTGATGCGGTCCTGATCGAAATCAAACTGGCCGAGGAGATGCTCGACGACATCTATCTCGGACAAGAGGCAACGGTCACTCTGAGCGCCTTTCCGAAAGAAGATTTTCTCGGTGCGGTCGTTAAAATCAAACCTGCCACCGACCCCAAGACCAAGTCGTTTCTCGCCTACGTCAAAGTCGCCAACCCCTCCCTGCGCCTTCGCCCCGGTCTGAGCAGTTTTGTCCGCCTGAAGAAACAGACCCAAGGCGTTGCGGTCCCAAGCGTCTCCCTACTCTCTCCAACTCAGGACGTGAACAAAGCTACCTTTGTGGTCGACGCTGAGAATGTCGCGCAACTGCGCCCGGTCACCGTCTCTGAGGTGGCCGGGGGAAAGAGTGTTGTCACGGACGGCTTGCGGCCCGGCGACAAGGTGGTGACGGTGAGTCAGTATAATCTGCGCTCCGGCGACAAAATCCGCATCGGAGACTAGAGATGGCATCGGTCGCTCACCAAAGACTCTCATGGCAACGGGTCATCGTTCTCACGGCTCTGCTCTCAATTCTTTTACCAGCACTCGCCGTTGCCCGTAAGACGTTGACGTTTGAAAAGTGTTGGGAACTGGCGTGTCAAAATCACCCGGCTCTTCAACTCAGTCAGCTCGATGTTGAGGTGGCCAAAAGCCAACTTGAGAGCCAACGCTCAAGTCGCAACCTCGCGCTGACCTTCAAAGGTGAAAGCGGCTATTTCACCGGGCAGGGGATCGGCGCATCGGCCCTTATCACCAGCCTCAACAACGGAACCCCGCAAATCGCCTCCCGCGGCGAATATTTCAACGGGAAAATCAGCGCTGAGCTCCCCCTCTACTCGCAGGGCGCGTTTTGGGGGATGCCGACACTGCAGGAAAAGGCCGCAGCGTGGGGAGTGACAGCCGCTGAATTCGATGCCGCACAGAGCAAAACCCAGCTCCGGCAGAACCTCTCTGCGGCCTACGCCGACCTTCTGCTCAAACAGAGTTCCCTCTCTTTCAAAGAAGAAATTGCCACGGCGGCAGCACTCTCCCTTCAGCAGGCGAAGGGGAATTATCGCGCCGAGAGGATTTCCCTGTACGATCTTGAAAACGCCACCCAGCAGCACGAGCAGGCGCAGCAGGATCTTTTCAGGGCGCAACAGGCCACCGCTCAAGGTCGATCCCTGCTCGCTCTTGTCACGGGACTTCCTGATGATCTGACTTGGGACCTCGCAGAACCTTCTGTTGTTGCCCCGCTTCCTCCCGACACCTCGTTCATCCTTGACACTCTGACAAACGATCCACGGCTTAAGGCGCAGAGAGCCCGTATTGAGGCGGCCAAACGCGACCTTGACCTGATTCGATCCAAGCGCCTGCCCGAACTGACTCTGACATCAGATTACGGTCTCGGGGGTGATTATGGCGAAAGCTTCAACGAGCAATTCACCGCAACCCTCAAGATGCAGCTCCCCCTGATCGATTTCGGGCATCTCGACCATCAAGTTCGCGAAGCCCGTCAGCAACTTGCAACAGAAGAGGCACGATACAACAGTATGGCCTTGACGATTCAGTCCGAACAACTTGAGCTCTACTACACCCTAAGCGATCTTGAGCGGCAGCAACGTCAACTCGATGGCAAGATCACCCTCGCCCGGAAAGGGCAGCATCAAAAAGAGGTTGAGGCAGACCAAAGTCTGGCCACCATGATCGATGTCGCCCAGGCAAAAGCCGCGGTGGCAGCGCTGCAATTGGAGTGGGAGCAGATCTATTACAGCCGTGTTGCTCTGAGCCAGCAGCTCCTCTCCACGCCCCCCACCGAACCATAGCCCCCGCAGGAGGAGCATGTTCCGCCTCGTTCTGACAATTTCGGGACTCGCCCTTCTTCTGGTCGGAACATTTGGGGGCTGGGTCCACGCGCCGATTCTGGGAAACCGAGGTGAAACCGGCGTCGCACTCCTCGCCTTTTTTCTCACGGCCACGACGATCGCCGCCACCCTTCGTCGCTCCCCCCGCCTTCTGCTCTGGAGCAGCACAGGCGCCCTGCTTCTGTCGCTTTTATTCCTCTTCCATCTGACCCTTTTTGATCCGCAATTCTGGGACCTGATTGAAGAGAATTATCAGTACGGAGCGATCACCGATTTCAGTCGCACCGCCTTTCTTCCCAACCTCGGTGAAGACGCAAGTTTCTCGTCAACCCTCGCCATCGACAGCTTCTTTTCCCGTCTGCTGACAGCGGGACATTTTCTCAGCAAGGCATGGGCTGTCTTTCTTTTTGGAGCGCTGCTTAATCTGAGTCTCAGCCTTTTCCCTGGGGTGCAGAAACGCCCTGCGGCAAAGGAAATTCTCCTCGTTGCCCTTTTCTTCGCCCTTCCGCTCCTCTTCTTTACCGGCGAAGGGCTTTTCGCCCAACTCTCCCGGAATCAGGGCGACAGCGCGATCGCCCGAGGGGACTACGCCGAGGCCGTGACCCTGTTTCGCCGCTCTCAAATCGTTGACCCACAACTTCTCAACGGCGAGGCACTCTATCTGCGGATTGGAGAAGCCCGTCTTTTTGCCGGGGAGAACGACTCCCCCGAAACACTCCTGTTCCTCGGCAGCCTCAAGGAACGTAAAAGACAGATTGATGATGCCATTCTCTACTACCGTAATGCCCGTTTGACATCAGACCCTGCGTTGAAGGCTCTCTTAAAAAAACGGATCGGGCGTAACTACGCCAAACTCGGTTTCCTCCAGTATCGAGGAGGGAACCTCGGTGCGGCCCAATTTGCCTGGGAGCGCTCCATGGAGATCAACGGCTGGCAGTTTCCAGTCGTCTATTTTCTCGCCAAAGCTTACTACGACAGTGGACGCTACCACGACTCGTTACGACTCAACCGCTATTTGCGACAAGCGTGTCGCAATCCTCTGCTCAATGCCTTGCTTGAGGCCAACATCGGCGATGCGCTGTGGCAGCTTGGGGACCAAGACGAGGCCCGCCTTGCCTATGAACAGTCGATGAAATTCGACTCAACTCTTAACCTGCGCGGCATCCGCAGCCTCGGAGGGACTTGAGATGGTCACGTTTCCCTTAAGATGGCTGACTCATGGCCTTCTGGTCGTGACCTCTTTGCTGCTCGGTCTCTTCTTCTGGAACGTGCTCAGCAACCCTTCAACCCAGGGCTATCCATTTGCCACCGCACAGGCACAGTGGATTTCGGGGCAGAGTTCCGCCAATCAAGGTTATTTCTGCAAGGAGTTTTACCTCGACTCCCGCCCTGTCGCGGCATGGGCCAAAATTGCCGCGACAGATTCCATCACGATCTACCTCAACGGCCATCGTCTCGACAACAAAGGGCCGGCCCCAAATCATGTCTCGGGCCTTTACGACATCACCCCGCTTTTGGCCTCAGGGAAAAATCTCTTTGCTCTTGAAGTTCGCCGGGTCGCCTTCCCCGGAGATGTCAAGGTCGCGCTCGAGGCCGAGATCACCGATTCTGGCGGCGAGCGGCGAAGCCTCTTTACTGACGCAACCTGGCGTGTCGCCCACCACCCGCAATATCAGGGAGAGAGAAGAATCCCCTGGCAGCAGCTCGACTTCGAACATGACAAATGGGGAGTCGCCCGTGTCGTCGCCGCCCCTGCCGCCGAAGAGGTCCTCCCCTTTACCGTCCCGCCAGGGCTCTTTCTGCAAGAGGTCAGTGGCCTCTGGATCGGCTCACCGGCGCCACGGGCCCGCTCCGTCGTCTTCAGTCACGATCTTCTCCCCCCACAGGAGATGCGTGAGACTTGGATTTCACTGAGCGCCTCCGGCCCATACGTCCTCTCGATCAACGGCGATTATGTTACAGAGAACAGAGACCCGGGCTCTCTCGATCAGATCAATATCACCTCGTTTCTCAAGCCTGGCCCCAACCAGCTCGATGTGGCCGTCACCGTCCTGACCTCTTCGGCACCACAACTTTTCATGAACGGTTTTGCCGTCATTGATGACACCGGAAATTGTCTGCGCATTCTGCAAAGCGACAGCTCGTGGCACACCTACTCGGCCTCCGAAAGCAGTCCTGCGGCTCCAGCGACGATTCTGCGCCCCTTCTCCCTGTTTAGCGTCACCACCCCTCTTCCCAAGAGGATTATCAACGTTACACCTCCCTTTACCTTCACCCTGCAGAGTCAGATTCAGCTCGGGCTCTGCTTGGCCATTGCCACCACCCTGATCTATGGCGGTGCCTTGGCGACTCGTCGCTTATCGGCCCCCATCCTCGACCCCGACGCGGCATCAAACCCGCTACGTTGGGGCACTCTGGCCCAACTCCCAACGCTCACCCTTCTTCTGTTCATCACGCTGTTGCAGTTCGACAGCCGCATCGACACCCATCGCCTTTTCGGGCCATGGATGCTGATGGGCATCCTGCTGATCTGGCTGGGCGGTTTCTTCGGCGGGCTTCGCAGCTACCAACAACGCCAAGGAACAGTCGAGATGACCTGCACTCCCATCATCTCCCCTCTTGGTCTGAGAAGGATCACCGGTCTGGTTCTTGTTCTGCTGCTTGCAACCGGGTTCTACCTTCGCTACGAAACCATGACCCTTTCATCGCTTTCCCACGATGAAATCGGGATCAGTGAACTCGCCGCGACAACCCTTGAACGGGGGTATCCGATCATGCAGATCGGACCGATTGAGAAACCGCTGACCACCTACGAGGTGCTCCCTTATCCGATTGCTCTTTCGCTTTTTATCTTCGGTTCAAGTGACTTCGCCACCCGACTCCCTGCCGTCCTTTTAAGCTGCGCGACCCTTTTTCTGATCTACGTTGTCGGACGGCGACTCTGGAACCCTCTGGCCGGTCTACTTGCGGCGGCGATCTACACCTTTTCTTCGTTCTCCCTGCTCTGGGGAACAAACGCATTTCATCCACAACAGACCCAGTTTCTCACCCTTTTAACAACCTACTGTTTTTATCGGGCTCTTGAGAAAAAGGAGCTGCAGGTCGGATGGCACTACGCCGCCTGTGCCAGCTTCTGCCTGACCTACCTCTCCTGGGAGGGGAGCGGTATTTTGCTCCTCGGACTCTTTCTTTACCTCCTCGCGGTACGCGGCCACGATTTCAGCTGGGCTCGCTCGTTCCCTCTCTGGTTGGGCGTCGGCTCGGTTCTGCTTCTGGTGGTGGTACAAATGAGTTTCAGGACCTTGACCCGCTTCCCCTATATGGTTGTCGGCAAAGGATTAAGTGGAAAAACCATCGGTCTGAATTTTCTCAGTCCTGATTTCGACGGCTTCTTCTATTTCAACAACTACCTGTTTCAGAACGATCACATGGTCATGTCGCTTTTGCTGGCCGGTGCGTTACCATTTCTTTTTCGCGACCGGGGCATCCGCTTCTGTCTGGTCTATCTCGGAACCCTGATCGCGCTGCTGACCTTTATCGTTCCAAATATTTCGAGCCGCTACGCCTATTTCACCCTCCCATTTCTTATCCTCGGAGCCGCAGCCGTTGTCTGCAAACTATTAAGCCGCGTCCTCTCGTCTCTCACTCTCTTACGTGAGAGCCGTTTTTTGCGCAGCTGCACTCTCCTTTTTGCCGTCGCTCTCCCGTTGCTCCTCCTCGCAGCGAGCAGTAATCAGTTGCTAAACCGCTATCGCCTCGGCAATTTCAATTCCTGGGTCGCCAGTCCCGTTCCACCAACAACCAACTACCGCAGTACCGACAATTATATCGCCTCACATTGGCAACCCGGAGACATCCTCATTGGCCTGATGCCTCACACCATCCAGCACTACACGGGCCTCTCTTGCGATTACTTCATTCAGGAGTACACCCAGCAACAGATCCTTCTCGACCCCCGCCCCGACGCCGTCGGCTATATGGACAAATTTTCCGGGACACAGGTTATCCGCAACTATACGGAGCTGCGACAAATCCTTGATAGAGCGTCGCGAGTCTGGTTTAAGGCGACACCAATGGGTGTCTTCCAATCCGTCAACAGCAGCCAGACTCTGCGTTTTATCAGCAACAATGCCACGCCGGTTTACGAGGACTACCAGACCTTGGTCTATCTGTGGGAGCGTTAGTAGATGCCTTTTGTTCGTCCCATTATCGTGGTTGTTCTTCTTCTGCTGCTGGCTCTGCCATCACAGGCTGTGACAGCCCCACTCGGGGTCTATGTCCTTGCCCCCTGGGGCAATCGTCTTGACCTTCTGGGAACTCTTCTTGAACGAGACGATATTGTCGGGATCTCTCTCGGGTTTGACTGGAACAAGCTGGAAGCGGTTGAGGGAAGATACGACTGGCAGGAACTCGAGGAAACACTCAAACGACTGCATGAGAAAGGGAAGGTGGCGATACTCGGAGTCTATCCGGGGATCACAACCCCCGAGTGGGTCTTTGAAAAAGGGGCCGAGCGTTTTACCTTTCGCGATGAAAACCCGAACCACAGCCGTGATTTCTACCCTGAAGGGCACCGTTTCAGCACCTATGGGCAGGTGCTTTCTCTCCCGGTTCCGTGGAGCGAACCTTTTCTTGCCGCGTGGGAGCGTTTTGTTTCAGCCCTCGGCAAACATTTTTCCGGCTCTGATTCGCTCGCCATGGTGATCGTCACCGGACCGAATCGTCATTCGGCAGAGATGCATCTGCCGCAAACCGCTGCGGACAAAAAACAGTGGCAACGTCTCGGCTATACGCCTGAACACCTGATCACCGCCTGGAGCCGCTCTATCGACGCTTTTGCCAAAGCGTTTCCCACACTCCCTTTGATCCTTCATCTCTCACCAACGATCAATCCTGCCGATGGGGTTACCGAGACGGTTGCGGCTTACGGGATCAAGAGATACGGGTCGCGTTTTTACCTTCAGAATGATATTCTGCGCGCCGACAATGGAACGATGAAACGGATCGACTGGGCGATTTTAAAGAGATATGCCAACGAGACTGTGATCGGTTTTCAACGCGGTCTGCTTCGACCAGCCGGCTGGACTGAACTACCACGTTCCGAGCGTCTGAAGCGGTTGAAGAGCAATCTGCAAGGTATGTTTGCCCGCGGGATCGATTTCAACGCCCGCTACTTCGAGATCGGCCCGCACGAAGCGCGACAATTTCCAGAGATTGTTAAAAATGCCGCCCAGAGGCTGGGCAATACAAAAAAATAAATCCCCCACTCTATGGAGAAGATGATGATGCCGATGAATGAGATTGTGATTGTATCCGGTCTCCCACGCTCGGGAACCTCAATGATGATGCAGATCCTCGAAGCCGGAGGGCTGGAGATCCTTACCGACAACATTCGTACCACGGACCTCGACAACCAAAAGGGCTATTACGAACTTGAGATCGTCAAGCAGCTCCCGGAAGAGACGTCTTTTCTCAAAGAGGCTCAGGGGAAAGTCGTCAAGATCATCTCGGAGCTTGTCACCTACCTCCCTGACGACTACCACTACAAAATCGTCTTCATGCGCCGCACGATCTCGGAAGTCCTTGCCTCACAAAAGATCATGCTGGAACGCCGCGGCAACCCGGTTAATGCCATCAGCGACGAGGAGATGGCTGCGCTCTTTCAGGCCTCACTGAACAATGTGCTCCGCTTCCTTGAGGGGAAAAAGAATTTCGACGTCCTCTTTGTCGACTACAAAACCGTCATCGAGGATCCAGAAACGGTCTTTTCCCAGCTCAACACCTTTCTCGAAGATCGCCTCTCCCTTGAGAAAATGCGGCAGGTTCCCGACTCAAAATACTATCGTAACCGCTCGTAAGTTTAGCGATTCACTTATGCCTCTGTATCTAAGGGATCATGGCTGATGGCGTTTAAAATCCGCGATTTTTCCACATGGTTTATCCAGATTTTTCTCGGCAAAGCGATCAGTCTCTTCGCCTTGTCCCAGCTGCATCTGCCTGCCCGACTCGCCGGGAATCTTTTAGCTCGCCCCCAAGGGGCCGGACGGCGTTATCAGGATAAACTTCGCTCTTTTTTTCCTGATCTGCCCACCACCTTCGGCCGCGATTATGTTCGTCACTTTCCTCTGCTTTTCTGTGAGCGGATCAAATTTCCCGACTTCGTCGAGGACGTTGCGCTAGACCGTTTCTTTGATGTCGAGGCGAAGGAACACCTCGACCAGGCTCTGGCTCAGGGCAAGGGAGCGATCCTACTGACCTCTCACTTCGGGGCCTTTGAGGCCGGCTTCCTCCATCTGACCCGCCTCGGGTACAAGGTCAACATCGTCCGCGCCGTCACCGACCAGAGTTCCCGCCTCGGCTCACAGAGCCTGCACCAGGCTGTCATGCGTTTTCGCATGGGGATTCTGCGGCGTACACCGGCTCAATTTCTCTTTTACAAACCGGACAAACCACTCATCGAGATGATTCAAGCCGCTCTTGACCGCAATGAAATCGTCCTGATCATGCCAGAGGGGAGTCGCGGCAGCCATTTTTACGATGTGCCCCTCGGTCGCGGCCAAATTAGATTGGCATCTGGTTTCGCCTACCTCTCTTTAAAAACAGGAGCTCCGACCCTCTCTTACTTCTGTGTCCGGGAGAAGAATCGCTACCGCCTCATCATCGAGCCCCCGCTCACACAGGACAACTCGGCTGCCGACTTAAACTCTCTGGTTGCGCAGTTTGCCAACCTTTTAGAGAAATATATCCGCCGTTATCCTGATCAATGGCAAATTCTCCCCACCCTCAGACAAGACGAAAAATCTGACCTCCCCCTGCTCCTTAACCCCTCTTTGGAGCAGGAAACCTTCTACGATCTTGACGATTTTCCAGAGGAGAGCTGATGAAATCGTTATTTCTCTGGTGCCTCTATCACCCCGTCCGAGCCCTGCTTATTCGCCTTCCCCTCTGCCTCAGTCTCTTTTTCGCTGACCGCCTAGGAGACATGGAATACCTGCTGGTCGGTCGCCGCAATCGCAAGCTTACCCACTATATGCAAAGAATTCTTGCGGCAACGCCCTGGGCCGCGCGGGTCGAAGAACTTAAGCATCGCAACTTTCGTTTTCGCTACCGCAATCTCATCGCCCGCCAGTTGCAGACGGCGGGTCGTCTCAGGCCACCCTCGCCGACAGGATTCTCCCTCGAATCTCTTGCCGGTCGCGGGGTCTGCTTTCCGATGTGTCATATCGGCTACTTCTTTGTCGGCTTTACCTCTCTTGCCGAGGCTTTTCCACAACCTATTTACACCACATCAATGATGAGAGAGGGGGAAACAGCCCTTGAGGCTCAATGCATCGCACAAAAGATGGAGATGATTCGTAACCTCAAAACGCATCCGATCTTCGATCTCGCCTCCTTGAAAAAGACCTGTCTCCCCGCCGTCGCTCGAGGTGAGGGGGGCTATATTCCAACCCTTGATGTCGTCACTAATCGCGCCAAGGCGTATCCTCTACTCGGCGGCGAGGTGATCCTCTCCCTTGATGCCACTGCCGCTTACGTTGATGAAAACCGTCTGCCGGTCGTCCCTTTTTTCGTCACCGGTAACGATCTTCGCTCCCCCAAGGTCGAGCTTCCGGGCTGTTTCGATCCCCAGGAGGAAACAGAACCGGATGCTTTCAGCCGCTGGTATCTTGAAATTCTCGAGCGTTGTGTCGAACAGCATCCTGAGGTTGTCGACTGGTTTTTCTGGTGGAAAAATACGGAGCGCTACGCGCAGAGGAAGAGATCGTGAGTTCAGAGAAGAAACGTGCCCTCATCAATCTCTTGGTGATGGGACTTGCCGCCCCGATCGGGGCAGGTTTCAATTTCTTGATGACTCTTATTGCCGCCCGCTACCTGATGAGCGAGGGGTTCGGCATTTACTCTGGGATCATCAGCATCATCGCACTGTTTCAAGTCATTATCGAGGGGAGTCGCAATGTCATCATTCGCAATATCGCCCGTGAGCCCGAGGCAATGGCAGAGATCTTTGGCGTCGCAAAAGGGCTGCTCTGGCTCCTCTCTCTGGTCGCTTTTATCGGCATTCTCGTCACGATGTCACTCAAACAGGAGCTGCGCCAGCTCCCCTTTCTGACCTATCTCATCGCCGGTCTTGCGGCAATGAGTATCTACCATGCATTAGGCTACGGTATCGTTTTCATCGCCAAAGAACGCATTGAGTTCAATGCCTTTGGCAGTGTCCTTCACAAGATCATCGGCTGTGCCCTGGTCTATAGCGTGACCTGCGTTGATGGAAATCTCAACGGCGTCCTCGGCGCGATCACTGCGGCCAATTTTGGCCTCTGGGGATTCTACAGCTGGATTTTTCGCCACCGCTTCGGTCACGTTGCCATCATCATGAAGGGCAAAGAACTACTGGCGATGTTCAAAGAGATCCTCGTCGTCGGCAGTACCGCCATTCTTAGGCGCTTTTCGTGGAATGTCGATATTCTTTTGCTCACCGCATTTTCAACCGTCGCGGCGACCGGTATCTTCAACGGGGCCTATAACATTGTCTATTCCTTAAACATGGTCCCAACTTTTGCCGCTCTCCCCTTCTTCCCGATGCTCTCGCGCAAGGCCGAGAAGGATGGTGACCGGCTGAAACGGGATATCCTGCGAATCCTCGGGCTTTTTTTCGTTCTGGCACTCCCGGTCATTCTCTTTTCGCAGAATTATGCCGATGCTCTGGTTCTTCTCCTGCTGGGTGACGGCTACAGCGCATCGATACCAGTGATGCGCATTCTTCTTTGGGACCTGCTCTTTTCTTTTCCGATTTCGTTTTTGTTCTATACCTTTCTTGCCCTTAATCTGCAGAAACTCTACCTCTGGGCGGTCACCCTGAGCCTGCTTCTCAACGTTCTCGTTGACCTTCTCCTGATCCCAAGCCTCGGGCCTCTCGGAGCCGCCTATGGAACTCTTGCTGCCGACATCCTCTGCCTCGCGGTCCTTCTCGTAGGACAGAGGAGAAAGGGGCCTGCCTTAAGGGCTGCTTAAAGCTCTGGCTCCCCTTTTGCCAAAACCCGGTCAAAAAACTCCATCACCCGCTGCTGCTGTTCGCGAAATGGTTCACCCCCATGACCGGCCCCAGGGACACTGACAAATTCAACCTCGACTCCCGCCTGCTGTAGCGCCGAGAAGAGAAATGTCCCCTGTTCATGCGGAATGATCCTGTCGGCCTCTCCGTGGACAATCAAAAACGGCGGGTCGTCAGCACTGACATAGCGAAGCGGACTGGCCCGATCGACCAAATCTTTTCTTGTCTCAAGGTCCCCCCCGAAGAGCTGCCGCTCCGGGGAGTTCGGATCGTTGGTTCTCACTTTGGCAAGCAGCCGAAAGAAATCGGCGGGTCCGTACCAGTTGCAAACCGCTTGCACCCGCGACGATGTCTCTGACCACCCTCCCTGATTCAACTCCGCAACATCCCCCGACGTTCCCAGAAGCGAGGCCAGATATCCCCCCGCCGAGACCCCCCAGACCCCAATTCGCTCAGGATCGATCCCGAGATCTTCGGCATGACGACGCAGATAGCGAATCGCCGCTTTGCAATCTTCTATCTGAGCCGGGAATGTTGCCTCACGACTTAGGCGATAGTTAAGACTCACCCCAATATAGCCGGCCTCTACCAGAGGAAAGAGACGGGGCCAGCCGCCACGTTTATCGCCTCCCCGAAACGACCCGCCATGAATATAGACGATCGCCGGCCGAAGATCCTCCGCCCCAACTCCTGAACGCAGTATGTCAAGACGCTGACTCTTTCCTCCCGCAGGGACATAGACAATATCCCTTTGAATATCAATCCCTTCCGGCACATTTCCCCACTTTGCCACCCTCTCTTTCACGTATCTTCCTGAGGCAAATTCCCGAAATGTCAAAACGCCATCCTGATCCTTATCCAGCCGCTCGAATTGCTGCCTTAGTCGGGTCTGTTGCTCTTGCCCTCGTCCCGCCTCATTGCTAAGCCCCGACTGTTGGGCGGCGGCGAAGGAAAATAGCCCCGTGCAGATGATTAAGGCCAGAACCGATTTCTTCAAACTCAACATCACCTTACCTCGGTTGATAAACGCAAAAGACGGGACCGGTTCCTAAGGAACCAGCCCCGCCTTCTTGTTGGATGGACGGACTTGCCTACTCTTCAGCCAGAGCGATGTCGATCCCGACGCTACCGAGTGGCACTGTGTTCAGTGCGGTCTGTTCATAGGCATCAACGGTGAGCATGAAATCCCCCGCTGTCGGCAGCGTGGCGCCCTCAACATACGGTGCCTTGAGGGTCATCAAGGTTGCCGGAACAGCAAATCCGACATTATCGATCAGACTGACCTGCACCATCCCGTTCGCCGCGGTGGTCGCCGGCGTGTAGGAAGAAGCGACGTTCGCCGCCGTAAGCTGACTGACGACAACCTCACCGGTTGTACCATCTTCGGCCGGAACAAAGCCATCAGGGAGAGTGATGGTGACATCTGCGGCATTTACAGTGCCGCTGCCGGTGAATGAAACCGTCGCCACCAGATTCAGCGACGCAGGAGCAGAATCCCCTCCCCCCCCGCCACAGCCAAACAGACTAAGAACAAGACCGCAAAGGGCCAGGACAAAAAACTTATAACGTTTCATTGAATGCATCACTATGCTCCTTACCAGCTAAGATCGCCAATGACATAACGCAGATAGACCAGAGCATCGATCGCGCTGACCTTGCCATCCGGTTGCGGCACACCATTGACCAGCGGAGCCACATCGGCCGCGTCAAGGTTTGCCGTCCGACTCCCGGCGGCCATCTGCAGCACCAAGAGAGCATCGGCGATATCTACGCTATCATCACCCGTCAGGTCAAGCTTCGGCCGGTAGATAAAGTTACGGAAACTCGGCGACTGATTACCGACCTCGTCCGTCGCTGTCACCACAACTTCGTGCGTCCCCGCCTCGGTCAGGAAAATATCGAGCGAGAAGGTCCCACCATTGACGATCGGGGTCACCGCAACACCATCAAGGGTTGCGCTGATGCTCACGGCAGAGGAGTAATCATCGCTGAACGTCCCTAAGAGCTGCTGCGACGCCAGTCCGGTCACCATATCTTCTGATGGGGATGTGATTGATACTGTCGGAGCCGTCTGATCGACAATCACGGTGCTGACATCCGAAACCGTCGTTCCCAAGGCATTCTCAGCTGTGACGATGATCGTGTTAACCCCTTCGACCAAGGTCAACGCGTAAGAGAAAACATCCCCAGTCAGCGACATCACCTCGGCAGCGCCACCGTTGAGATTAACCGTCACGTTGGTGATGGAGGAGGAAGCATCGGTCGCGGTACCAGACAGAGTTACTTGAAGATTTGAGGTGCTGCTTCCAGGTTCCGGTCCGACAATACTCACCACCGGGGCGGTCGAATCGAGAGTGATACTCCGACTCTCCGTTGTACTGTTGCCAGCCTCATCCGTAGCGACGACAAGAATCGTATTCGGCCCCTCACTCAAGGTCACCGCGGTACTGAACAGGCCGTTGACCACCGTCGCCTCGGCGCCATTGACAGTCACCGTCGCCAGAGCATAGTCATCACTCACCTCGCCGGAAACCGTCAAAAGATCTTTCCCTGTAATCGAACCATCAGCAAGCGTTGAGACGGCAAGGGTCGGATCGGTTACGTCACTGACGGAAATTGTCAGGGCCTGCTCGACAATCTCCGTGCCATCAGAGACCTGCAGAGTCACCGTATAGGCACCACCGACCCCCGCATCAGGGGTTCCTGAGAGGGTTTTGGTCGTGCTGTCAAGGGTCAACCAAGAGGGGAGATCGACAGCGGTATAGCTGAGGTCGTCACCATCGACATCCGTTGCATCAAACGTGTAGACATATTCGGCATTCTGAGAGACCGAGGTCCCGGGAGTTCCCGAGATGACGGGAGGATCATTGACACTCTGGACCGTCACGCTGATCGTATTATACGTGGTCAATAATCCATCACTTGCCGAAATGGTAAACGAAATCGGGGTACCATCAGTGTTGTAGTCCGCGGCAGGAGTAAAGGTCAGGATGTTCGCGGCAACAACCGCTTTGACCGTCGCGACACTCCCTCCACCGACGACAGCGTAGGTGATGGTATCTCCGTCGACATCTGTCTCCGGCAAGGTCACGGGATTATCACCGCTATCTTCAACAATTTGCAGTTCTGTTTGGCTTAACACGTCAGGGGCTTCGTTTTTATCAACGGCCGTGATCACAAATGCTTTTTCGAAGGTATTTTCCGTCGCATCGGTCACAGCAATTCGTACCGAATAGCTGCTCTGACTTTCGTAGTCAAGGGTTTCAGCCGTGACCAGCTTTGCCGAGTCAATGGCAAAAAGCAGGTTATCCGTATCCCCGTCACCACTTACAAGCGCGTAGGAGTAGAGATCTGCGGAGAAGTTATTATCGGTCGCCAGCAAGGTTCCAACCAACGTCCCGGCCGGGCGATTCTCCTCAATCACGACAGAAGCAAGGGAGATATCGGTGGGAGCATAACTTTGGTTGAGCGCCGACACCGTGCAGTCTTCGGTAATAACTCCTGTCGTAAAAGTGTCACCATTTAGGGTCCCACCACAACCACTGACCGTCAGGGTATAACCGGGGCTTCCATCGGTTGCGACGGTGAACGCTGTGTTCCCCCAGGGAGCCACCATTACCGGCGCTGCCGGGGTCAGGGTGCTGTTTCCAACCACCGGAGTCACCATGAACCCGCTCGGACCGTCCTGTAAATAGAGCAGGTCCTTGTTGCTGTGATTGTAATAGGCAACATAAGCGATGCCGGCTTCATCGATCTGAAGTGAAGAACGCGAACCGACGTCCCCAAGTTCATCAAGCTCTTCAATCTCCCAACTGCCCGTCACGTTGCTGGCCCTCTTTAAATTGTCGTCCGTGACATCGTAGTAGCTGATCATCACATGACCAGTCGTGTCGAGGGCAATGGAACTGTTCCGCCCGACATCGCCGGTCGCATCAAGGGTCTGAGTGGTCCAAGAACCTGACGTGTTGGTGGCATACTTCAGGTCAAAATTGGTCCCATCGTAATAACTGACATGCACCCCTCCACCAGAGCCAAGCGCCAGTGCCGCAAAGGAGCCGACTGAACCGTCACCGTCAATAACCTGCTTGACCCAACTCCCGGTTTTGTTGTTTGCATATTTCAGGTTGAAGCTCGTCGCATCGTAGTAAGCGACATGCGCCTTTCCACCTGAAGTAACCTTGAGTGAGGCATAACGCCCGACGTCGCCGGTGGTATCAACAATCTCGCTCACCCAAGAGCCCGTTGCATTGCTGGCAAACTTGAGATCGGCGTTGGTCACGTCATAGTAGGCGATATAGACCTTGCCCTCAGCATCCAACGCCAGTGAGGTGAACTGACCAACATCACCTGTGGCATCAACGATTTCTGAAACCCAGCTGCCTGTGGCATCGGTGGCATACTTCAGGTCTTGAGCCGTCGCGTCGTAGTAGGCAAGATGCACGTTCCCGCTTGCATCTGTTGCACTGGAGAGATAGCTACCGACATCCCCCACACTCTCAACCAGCTCAGGAGTCCACAACTCATCTCCCGCTCCAGCCGTATTTGTTGCGAACCAGAGATCTTTCCCCAGGGCATCGTAGTAGGCAACATTCACCGTACCGGCTAGGGTTGAGAGAGAAGCATAGCTGCCGACCTCCTGCGCCGTATCAACCCCTTCGACAACCCAACTGCTGCCATCATGGTAGACGTAGCGAAGTTCGAGGCTCTCTTCGGCGTAGTAGACCACATGCACCGCACCACTCGCATCAACAGCGACAGAGCTGTAGCGACCGGCATTACCATCCGAGACGAGAGTCGTCAGCGTCCATACACCTGCATCGAGGGTCGCCAGCTTAAGATCGGTATTGGTCGCATCGTAATAGCTGATCTGAACACCCCCGGCTGTATCAAGCGCCAGAGAGGCAAACTCCCCCACATCACCCGCACTATCAACAGTCGTGGTCACCCAAGAACCTGAACCGTTAGTCACATATTTCAGGTCGCCGTTTGTTGTGTCGCGGTAAGCCAGGTGAGCCGTATCACCACTGTCGATGGCCAGGTTGGTGAAGTAACCGACATCTCCGCTTACAAGGCTGTCAACGGTTGTCACAACCCAACTTGCCGAGACGTTTGTCGCATACCTTAAGGCTTTCAGATCCTTATCGTAGTAACCGATATGTACCGCGCCCGCCTGATCAAGAGCGAGGGAGGAGAAGAAGAAAGTCCCACCTGTTTCAACATCTTCACTCACCCAACTGCCACTGGCATTGGTTGTGTACTTCAGGATCCCACTGTTCTCATCAAAGTAGCTGATATGAGCCGCACCAGCGGTATCGACCGCCAATGAGGTGAAGAGACCGACATCGTCTGTCAGATCGGCAGTCTCGGAGACCCAGCTACCAGAAGCGTTGCTCGCATATTTAAGATGGCGGTTCAGACTGTCAAAATAGCTGACATGCAGAGCGTCACTGGCATCAACAACAGCGCAGATATACGACCCAACTGAAGGGGACGCATCGGCAATTTCAACGCTCCACATTCCTCCCACGCGGGAGGCGTGGTAAAGATGGTCCTGACCATAAAAGACGTGCGGCTGCCCGCTGGAGTCTGTGACCAGAACTTTTTGGGGCGAATAGAAGGCCCTCGGCGGGGCGTCAATCCCCTGCTTGAGGATCTCTGCCCTCGTTTCAAACGGCCCGCACATGACGAAACAGGCCAGAACAAAACACATTAGCCATGTGGCTCTCATCCCTCTCTCCCTTCGTGTCAATCCAATCGTTTTCGAAACGGCAGAGTCGCTCCTCTTGCGAGAAGCTAAGATCAAATTAGAGGATCGCCTCTGCCAACAGTCAACTTTTATAGAATTTTCATCCTACATGACGTTTACAGAGATTGCCAGCAAAGAACTGAGATAAATAGGCCTATTTTGCTTTTTTGAGCCCCAAAAGATACCCTGTTTCGCACAAAAGCACCTCCTTCTCCTTTTCCCACCAACAAGACCATCAGGCAAAACAAAAAACAACGCTTGCCGCAGCCGGCATTGCGCAATCTCACCGTGATCCGTCTTGACGCATTAGGAAAAGGCCGCGAGACTGCCATCTCGGATTAAAGCGGAAACGCCTGCCGCACCGCCAAAGACCAACAAGGGATGATCGTCATCACATCCCCCAAATTCCTGCCAGCCCATCTTATCAGCCAAACCATGCCTCATCCGGCGCCATTGTGTTTTAAAACTACTCACACTGTGTATTTACTTAGCGCCCAAACAGCCAAACACACCTCTCACACCACCCAAAAACACTCAAAAAAACTTCCCGTCTCAATAAAATTTCGTTTAATTACATATCACTGCACGCGTATACAAAAGAAGACAGGAAAAACGCGCAACAGGGGCCCGCTTTTTGCTAATGAGTTCAAGCTCTCTTTTTCACACGTACCAACACCGGAGGTCATCATATGTGCCGAATTGGTGCCATTAAAAGCCTGGATTACACCCATCCGAGCCAGGCCCTACTGCTGATGCAGTCTCAGCAGAAGGGTCATGACAACTCGGGTTTTGCTATGGTCATGCACGATCTAGGTGGCATTTTCGAGTCTTACAAACATTTACCGACCCTCTCTCTCGCCTGCACCGACGAGGGGGTCAAAGTTGCCGAAGATATCCTGCATGCTGCCGGATTCAACCGGGTGATGCAGTGGGTCCCTGAGACCAACCCATTGCCGGGCCTTGATATCAACGCCATGCCGAACTATCTCTTTCAAACCTATGACTACCCGAAACATGTGCGGCACCTCGGGCAGAAGGAAAAAGAAGACCTCCTACTTAATATGCGCCTTAAACTGCGCAAAGCGCTGGAGAGGGACGAGATGGGCTTTGCCTACTCTTTCTGGCCTGACGTTGTCACCTTGAAGGAGATCGGCGACCCGAAGGATATTGGGACCTACTTCAACCTCTGGGAGCCTGACAGCAAGTTCACCGCCAAGGTGATCACTGCCCAATGCCGCCAAAACACCAATTACGACATTGTGCGCTATGCAGCCCACCCTTTTCATCTTCAGGGGTACACGACGCTGGCCAATGGTGAGAATACCTTTTATTTAAAAAACGTCGAACTGCAGCGTGAACTGCATCGGGGTTATATCGGCTTTGAATCCGATTCACAGTGTTTCCTCTACACCCTGCACTATGTTCATCGTGAACTCGGCTGGCCCCTCTCCTATTTCAAGCATGTCATCACCCCGCTCCCTTTCGAGGATATCGAACGACGCGATGACAAGGAGCAGCTTCTCGCCATCCGTCAGTCACTGGCTCACCTCGAAATCAACGGCCCGAACACCATCATCGGCGTTCTCCCCGACAACACCATGTTCACCTGTTGTGACGCCAAAAAGTTGCGCCCGGTGGTCATTGGCCGCAACGAGCGCATGGTTGTTTTTAGCTCCGAAGTTTGCGGCATCAATGAGGTCCTCCCTGACCGCGACTGGGAGACCGACATCTATCCCCATGAACGCGAAGTCGTCGCCGTGACCAATGACCTGGAGGTTCAGCGATGGAGACAATGAAAGTCCAGAACATTACCCCTAACGATCTCTACTGGAAGATTCGTTACAACGCCAGTCGTTGCACCCTCTGCGGCTCCTGCGTTGCGGCTTGCTCATTCCGCGCCATAGAACCGAAGGTCGAGAGACGGCGGATGGTCTTCTCAGAGGGCGAACTGCCGGAACCTAAGCAGCGATTCTCGGCAGTCCCTGTCATTAAACAGGTCAATTCGATCAAAAACTACTGCCGTGGCTGTGGCATCTGTGAGAAGGTTTGTCCAAACGACGCTATCGGCCCGGTGCGTAATCCTGACACCCGCCACCCGATCATCACCCGCTGCCTCGCCGGCGATTCGATCAAGCGTGGTGGCCGCAAAAACCTCGGCTCGACCACCCGTACCCTCGACAAAATTCGCATCGGTCGCATCTCGCAGATGACCGACCCGTCTCTCGATGCACAACGTCATACCTTTGACCTGCTTGCCCCTTTTGGCCGTATTCTTCCTCCGGCCAAACTCCCCATGGGAGTCACTCCCGAGGGCTTGCTACAGATGCAGAAGGAAGCTCCCCCGGTCGGCTGGATTTATCCGGTGATCATTGGCGACATGTCAATCGGAGCCCTCTCGTGGCGGATGTGGGAAGCGGTGGCAATGGCGACCGCCTACCTCAACGAGGAGTGTGGCATACCGGTACGGATGTGTTCCGGTGAAGGAGGGATGCCGGTACGCTTGCTCAAAAGCCGCTATCTCAAGTATATGATTCTCCAGATCGCCTCTGGTCACTTCGGCTGGAACCGCATTATCAAGGCGATGCCGCATATGACTGAAGATCCCGCCGGGGTCTTGATCAAGATTGGACAGGGGGCAAAGCCGGGCGGCGGCGGCCTGCTTATGGCCCAGAAGGTCGCCGAGCATATCCAGGCGATCCGCGGGGTGCCGAAAGCCGACCTCCTCTCGCCCCCGAACCATCAGGGACTCTACTCGATTGAAGAGAGCGTGCAGAAGATGTTCCTCTCTTTCAATGCCGCCTTCAAGTTCCGTGTCCCTGTCGCCATCAAGGTAGCGGCAAGCGCCACCTCGGTCTCGGTCTTCAACAATCTGGTCCGCGACCCTTATAACATTGTCGGCGGGTTCTTCCTCGACGGTATCGACGGGGGAACCGGAGCAGCGCACGAGGTCTCCCTTGACCACACCGGTCACCCAATCGTTTCAAAGCTGCGTGATTGCTACCTCGCCGCCGTCAATCAGGGACGACAAGGGCAAATCCCTCTTTGGGCCGCCGGCGGCCTCGGCAAGACCGGCGATCTCGCCGCCGATGCCTTCAAGATGATCTGCCTCGGTGCCAATGGCGTCTTCACCGGCAAACTGATTCTGCAGATGGCCGGCTGCGTCGGCAACGACCAAGGGCGCTGCAACGCCTGCAACACCGGCCTCTGTCCGGTCGGGATCACAACGCAGGAACCGGCCCTTGTGCATCGCCTTGACCCCGAGCGAGTCGCCCAGAATATCGTCAATTACTTCCTCGCCATGGATCAGGAGTTCAAGAAGTTGATGGCTCCGATCGGTAACTCATCGTTGCCGGTTGGTCGCTCTGATGCTCTTGTTTCGGTTGACAAACCTGTCGCCGATAAACTTCAGATCCAGTTCGTCTGCTAAGGAGAACCGATATGACAGCCAAGATCATCGGTTTCGACAGTAAGAATCAGCGCATTTCTACGCAACAACTGCTGCGCCAGATTTATGGTGCTCTCGATCAGGGTGAGACCGAGTTTGAAGTCCTCTCCTCCGGACACCATGACATTGGTGGTCCTTTGTGGACGGAAGACGGAACCCCCCTTAAATTTCGCGTCAAAAATCCTGGGCAACGCGTCGGTGCTTTCGGCCTCGACGGGACCGAAATCGTCGTTGACGGGTCAGCCCCGGCGGATGCCGGATGGCTCAATGCCGGTGCGACGTTGACCATTCTCGGCGATGGCGGTGACACTACCGCGCACTGCGCTGCCAGTGGCAATATCTATGTCGCCGGTCGGGTCGGTACTCGTTCCGGTTCGTTGATGAAACACGATCCGGCCTATGACGCCCCTGAATTCTGGATCCTCAAAAATACCGGCTCTTTTTCCTTTGAATTTATGGGGGGCGGTATCGCTGTGGTCTGCGGCCACGGCTGTGACGACCTCCCTTCGGTCCTCGGCGACCGAGCCTGTACCGGCATGGTCGGCGGAACAGTCTATGTCCGTGGTCCGGTCGATGGTCTGTCGAATGAAGTCTGGATGCTTGATCTCGACGATGCCGATCGTAATTTCCTTCTGCAAAAGCTCCCGACATTTCTCGACAAAATCGAAAAACCTGAAATTCTTTCGGAACTAAACGATTTAGCGCAGTGGAAAAAAATCGTAGCCAAAAGTTACGATGAGCGCAAACAGCACTCTCGCATCACCATGCATGAGTTCCGCACCCAGAAGTGGGTTGAAGGGGGGATCTTCGGGGATGTTGTGAAAAATGACGATTTGCACGTCGCCGGTCTGGTCAACGCCGCCGATGATCGCCTCAAGATCCCGCGTTGGCAAGATAAGCGATTTGGGGCGCCTTGTCAGGTCGCCTGCCCTTCAAACATTCCGACCCAGGACCGCATCAATCTGCTCCGACAAGGGAAGTTTGACGAAGCGCTGGCGCTGGTTCTTCAGTATTCCCCCTTCCCGGCAAGTGTCTGCGGGGAGGTCTGCCCGAACCTCTGCATGGATGCCTGCAGCCGCCGTTATATCGACAAACCGGTGGCAATGAAGGAGCTCGGCAAGCTCTCTCGCAATGTTCCCGCCCCTGCTATCAAACCAAAAAGTGGCAAGAAGGTCGCTGTCATCGGTGGTGGTCCCGGCGGTCTTTCAGCCGCCTGGCAGCTTCGCCTTCAGGGGCACACGGTCACAGTCTTCGAGTCGGACGTCGAAATTGGCGGCAAGCTGCGCCAAGTTATCCCAACTGATCGACTCCCAGCTGAGGCCCTTGACTCTGAAATTGAGCGGATCAAGGCTCTCGGAATTGGAGTCAAAACCAGCACCCCAGTCGATGACAAACTTTTTACAACCATTCAGAACGATCACGACGCAATCGTAATCGCCTCTGGCGCCCACAATCCGGTCGTCATCCCTTTTCAAGGGCATGAAAGGATGATCAAGGGGCTCGACTTTCTTAAACAGGTCAATGCCGGCGACAAACCGAAGGTTGGTAAAAAAGTTGTGGTCATCGGTGCAGGTAACGCTGGAATGGACGTCTGCCTTGGTGCCTACGCCATGGGAGCGGAACAGGTCACCGCAATCGACATTCAGCGCCCGGCGGCTTACAAACATGAGATTGATGGCGTCAAAGCTCTTGGTGGCGTGATTCGCTGGCCGATCTTTACCGACAAGGTTGACGAGAAGGGTCTCTGGACCAAGGATGGTGAGCTGCTTGAGGCGGATGATGTCATCATCGCTATCGGTGAACGTCCCGACCTCTCCTTCGTTCCCCGTGACTGGCTTACTGACCGCGGCATGATCGACGTTGACGCCTGTGGCCAGGTGGTTAAAGCTCCCGGTGTTTTTGCCATTGGAGATACGGTTAAGCCAGGGCTGTTAACTCATGCCATTGGGGACGGCCAGGAAGCAGCACTCATGATCAACGACTATCTTGCTGACAAGAAGCTTGTTCCTGTCGTCAAGCCTGAGATGATCAATCAGAGCTGTCTCTCAAAGGAGCTCTTTAAACCTCGCAATCGCGGCCGTTTTTGCGTCTCTGATGCAAAAGATGAGAGTTTGCGCTGCATCTCCTGCGGGACCTGCCGCGACTGCACCATGTGTCTTGAATCATGTCCTGAAGGTGCAATCCGCCGCGTCGAAAGAGAAGATGGGACCTTCGATTACGTCTCGGACGATGATGTCTGCATCGGCTGCGGTCTCTGCGCTGGCATCTGCCCTTGTGGTGTCTGGGCGATGGAGATTATCGTCTGACCATCTACAACGCAATCAATCGACGATAAAAAGAAAGGGAGAGCCACAGCGGCTCTCCCTTTCTTTTTATCGTCACCTTTTGATGGGTTATGCGAGAAAAAAGCCCCACTCTTTCGAGCGGGGCTTTTTTCTC
>PKUF01000036.1 GCA_002869635.1 Desulfuromonas sp.
AGTCGTTGAGCCTGAAGTCGTTGAGCCTGAAGTCGTTGAGCCTGAAGTCGTTGAGCCTGAAGTCGTTGAGTCTGAAGTCGTTGAGTCTGAAGTCGTTGAGTCTGAAGTCGTTGAGTCTGAAGTCGTTGAGCCTGAAGTTGTTGAGTCTGAAGTCGTTGAGTCTGAAGTCGTTGAGTCTGAAGTCGTTGAGTCTGAGCCGACAGGGGTGGTTGTGCCGGTTAAGCGTCGCCAACGTACCCCTCGTGCAACAGATGCGCAACTTCTCTCGACATCAGCGCCGCCTAGTCATAAGGGTGTGCGTGATGTTCAAAATGATGAAGCTTTGGTTACCCTTGAGTTTGTCGATGCGGATTTGAGACGAATTCTTCAACTCATTGCTGAAGTGAGCGGTCGCAATGTTATCTACGGTGACGAGATAAATGGTCGGGTTTCTCTAAAACTCGTGGATGTTCCGTGGAGTCAGGCCCTTGATATTGTTTTGCAGATGTCGGGGCTCGGGGTTCAGCCGGTCGGTGATGTTTTGTGGATCCGACCTAAAAAGGATATTACCACGACTGAAATAGAGGATTTGAAGGCGCAAAATGAGAAAATGTCACTTGAACCTGTCATCACGAGGGTGATTAAGGTCAAGTATGCGCCCGTTGAGGACATTGCAACGAAAATCAAGGCTCATCTGCAGAAGTATTCATCTTCATATTCCAGTTTTTCCTCGAAGGATGTTGATGAGAAGGGAGATGATACAACCTACCGCAGCAGTCGTAATTACAGTTACGGCGGCGAGGTGACCTCTGATGTAAGGACTCGCCAGATTATCGTCACGGCGCGAGCTTCGATTATTCAAAAAATAGAAGAAGAGGTTGTTAATCGTCTCGATGTCCCGGAACGACAAGTCATGATTGAGGCTCGAATTGTTGAGGCAAGCTCATCGTTTGGCCATGATCTCGGGGTGAACTGGGGTGTGCAATACGCAAACCCAGGCGGCGGCCCATTGGATACCAGTGCCGTCAGCATGGGGCTGGGGGGTGGTTTTACTCTGGCGACTCCCGTTGCTGGGGCGTCTGCAACTGCAGGTATGGGTACGGGGATTACTTTCGGGCGACTCGGTATTGACAGTACCGTTCTTGATCTACAGATCTCGGCACTGGAGACCTCTGGTGAGGGGCGTGTCGTTTCAACTCCGCGTATCTCCGCCCTTAATGGTGGTGAAGCGACCATCAGCCAGGGAACAAAGATCCCCTATCAGCAAACCAGTGACGCTGGTACCTCAACGGAGTTTATTGATGCAGACCTTAAGCTTGTCGTCGTCCCGGTGATCAACCCGGACGAGACGATTATTCTCGATATCAAAGCATCGAATAGCACGATCGGTTCACTGGTCAGTACGGGGGCGGGTACGGCGCCAGCTGTTGATACCAAGGTCGCTGAGACAAAGGTATTGGTGAAGAATGGAGAAACAACAGTTATAGGCGGTGTTTTTGTTGAGAATGACATCACCAGTGAAAGTGGAGTTCCCTTGCTCTCCAAGATCCCTATTCTAGGAAACCTCTTCAAGTCGACGAAGAAGAGCAATACCCGTTCAGAACTCTTAATCTTCATAACCCCGAGGATTCTCGATATTCAGACCGAGGCAAGTTCTCTGGACGTTTTAGAAAACTAAGTATATTTCCACAGTATGAACACGGGAAAGGACAGGTGACCGCCTGTCCTTTTCTGCATCCAATATGTCAGGTGGGTATTATGGAATTTCGTTATCTTACAGCTGGTGAGTCACATGGTCCTTCATTGACGGCAATTGTTGAGGGGATCCCAGCGAATCTTGAACTTTCGGCAGCCGATATTAATCGTCACCTCGCGCGACGGCAGCAAGGGCACGGCCGGGGGGGACGGATGAAGATTGAGACGGATCGGGTTGAGTTCCTCTCTGGTGTGCGCTGGGGGAAAACGATCGGTTCGCCGATTACCTTATCGATTACCAATCGAGATTGGGAAAATTGGGAGAAGAAGATGTCCGCTGACAGCCAAGATCGGTTGACGGATATTGCCGTTACCCATCCACGGCCAGGACATGCTGATTTAAGTGGCGCCCTTAAATATGCTCAGGACGATGTGCGCAATATCCTGGAACGTTCAAGTGCTCGTGAGACGGCTGCTCGGGTTGCCGTCGGTTCTCTTTGTCGGACTCTGCTGGAGAAACTCGATATAGAGTTGTTTGCGTATGTGGTCGAACTCGGCGGGGTTTTGGCCAAAGGGGAGGTTGACGATCCGCGACAACGGGCAACCTTGGCGGAGGCGTCCCCTTGCCGTACCTATGATGAGCAGGCAGAGAAGAAGATGATTGCTGCAATCGATGCGGCCAAAGTTGCGGGGGATACTCTGGGGGGGGTGGTCGAGGTGGCTGTTTTTGGGGTCCCGGTAGGGCTGGGGAGTCATATCCAGTGGGATCGTCGTCTTGATGCACGTTTGGCCGCTGCTGTGATGAGTATTCAAGCGTTTAAGGGGGTTGAGATCGGGATTGGTTTTGAGGTTGCTCGTCGTCCCGGTTCTCAGGTCCATGATGAAATCTCTTATTCCGGGCAGGATTTCGGTCGTAAAAGCAACCGGGCAGGTGGTTTGGAAGGGGGGATGACCAACGGTGAACCTATTATTGTGCGTGGGGCAATGAAGCCGATCCCGACCCTCTATACGCCGTTACAAACGGTCGACCTTAAAAGTAAAGAGGCTTTTGCTGCGACGGTTGAGCGTTCTGATGTTTGTGCCGTTCCAGCAGCAGCAGTTGTTGCTGAGGCGATGGTGGCCATTGAGGTCACCAGGGCCGTTCTTGAGATGTTTGGCGGCGATTGCATTGAGGATCTGACTGAAAGAATCGCTGCCTATCGACAACGACTGGAGCGCTATTGATGCGAGGGCCCCTCTTTCTTGTTGGCTTTATGGGGGCCGGTAAGAGTACGATCGGGCGCCTGCTTGCCCAAAAGTGCTGTGTTCCTTTTGTTGATTTGGACGAAGAGATCGTTTGCGCTGCCGGAGAGTCCATCGCCTCAATCTTCGCCACCCGCGGTGAGATCGCTTTTCGTGACCTCGAGGAGTCCACCCTTATGGCTCTTGCACCGGACCCTCAGATTGTTGCGACGGGGGGTGGGATTGTTGGCAGAGATGCCAATTGGCAGCATATGCAACGCGTTGGAACGACACTTTATCTAGACAGCAGCTGGGAGACCTTGGTACAGCGTCTTTCTGGCAGTCGAGAACGCCCTCTTTTGCAGACGCCAGAGGGGATTGAGGGGGTGCATCAGCTTTGGCTTAATCGCCAACCGCTCTATCGGCAGGCTGACTACTGCATCTTGACCGACCATAAAACCCCTGAGGCCATCGTGGGAGAGATACGGATGTGTATAAAGGATTTCGTGTGATGGAAGAGCTGAATGTTGGACTTGGGGATCGCAGCTATCCAATTCTGATCGGCAGTAGTTTGCTCTTAAAGAGTGCAGAGCATCTGAGCAGGGTGTCATTCCCGCGTCGTGTTGCTTTGATCAGTAACGAAACAGTCGCCCCCCTGTACGAAGGCGAAGTTCGTAAATCATTGGAGGATGCGGGGTATAACGTAACGACAATTCTGCTCCCAGATGGTGAAGCGTACAAGACCCTTGCGTCTCTGGAAATAATTTATGATGCCCTTATCAAGGAGAATTTTGATCGCAGTACGGGATTGATCGCCTTGGGAGGAGGGGTGATTGGCGACATTGTTGGTTTTGCCGCGGCCACCTATTTGCGCGGAATCCCTTTCGCCCAGATCCCGACAACCTTGTTGGCGCAGGTTGATAGTTCGGTGGGGGGGAAGACAGCCGTTAATCATCCCCTTGGCAAGAACCTTATCGGTGCTTTTTATCAGCCACAGATCGTTCTGATTGATGTGGCGACGTTGAAAACCCTCCCCGCCCGCGAACTCTCAGCGGGACTTGCCGAGGTTGTTAAATATGGAGTGATTAAGGACCGTTCTTTTTTTGACTGGCTCGTTCAACAAGGTGAAGATCTGCTCAATCTCTCTTCCGAGACCTTGATTGCGGCGGTAAAGAGGTCTTGCCAAATTAAGGCTAATGTTGTAGAAGTTGACGAAAAAGAGAGCTCAATCCGAGCGATCTTGAATTACGGTCACACCTTTGGCCATGCTGTCGAAATGCTGTCGGGGTATGGCAATTATAGGCATGGCGAAGCCGTTGCCATCGGAATGGTCGCGGCTGCGGATATCTCTCGTCGTTTGGGCCGTTGTTCCTCGCAGGATGTGGAGGCTGTCCGAGACCTTCTTGTCTCTTTTCACCTTCCGGTTCTCCCTCCCTCCTTCCCTTTGGACGATTATCTGCATGCCATGGGGCGCGACAAGAAAGTACAAGAGGGACGTTTGCGTCTGGTGCTGAATTGTGGTCTTGGAGACTGCTCCATCGAAACGGTTGCCGAACCGGATCGCTTGTTTGGTGATCTTCTTGAACACTGGCCTGTGACAGGGGTAGCGTAATGGCTCTTGAAATCTCCCAGTTGGGAAAAATTGCCAGTTACACCGAGATCCTCGCCATGGATCCGACCTCGACGGTTTTTGTCGATCTTTCTGAGATCTACCGTGAGATGGGGATGCTCGACGAGGCGCTTGAGGTTCTTGGTAAAGGGGTACGTTCACAGTCGCACTATGCGCCGGGCTTTTTTGCCTATGGTCGTGTCCTTGCGGAAAAGGGTGACTTTGCGACGGCTGCAAAAGCTCTTAAAAGAACTCTCGATCTCGAAGCTGAGAATCTTGCGGCATTGAAGCTGTTTGCCAAGGTCTCCTATCGCCTAGGGGCAAAAGAACAGGCGGTCGCCCTGCTGCAAAAGGCGATGATGCTCGATCCTGAGGATGCCACGATCGTTAAGCTTCTTGCCTCTCTCGGTTTGCCGGCGACTGCTCCGATCGCTAAACTCCCACCGCAAGCACCGCAAGCACCGCAAGCACCGCAAGCACCGC
>PKUF01000021.1 GCA_002869635.1 Desulfuromonas sp.
GGGACGCCATAACCTTGGTGATAGCCGCCGTCAGAGTCGTCTTGCCGTGGTCAACGTGGCCGATCGTCCCGATGTTGACATGGGGCTTTGTTCTTTCAAATTTAGCTTTCGCCATGGGAACTCTCCTTGATTAGCCTTTAACCTTGGCAATAACTTCTTCGGCAATCGCCTTGGGCACTTGCTCGTAATGATCGAATACCATCGTATAGGTAGCACGCCCCTGGGTGGCACTCCGCAGATCAGTCGAATAACCGAACATGTTGGCCAAAGGAACATGCGCATTTACAACCTGGGCGCCGGCGCGATTCTCCATCCCCATGATCTTGCCACGGCGACTGGAGAGGTCACCCATGACATCTCCCATGTACTCCTCAGGAGTCACGACCTCAACAGCCATGACCGGTTCGAGCAGGGCCGGGGAAGCCTTGACAGCACCCTCTTTGAAACCCATGGAGCCGGCAATCTTAAATGCCATCTCTGAGGAGTCAACATCGTGATAGGAACCGTCGTAGCAGGTGACCTTGACATCAACAATCGGGAAGCCCGCGATGACACCGTTAAGAGCTGCTTCTTCCGCCCCCTTACCAACAGCCGGGATATACTCTTTGGGAATTACCCCACCCTTGATCTCATCGACAAACTGAAAACCCTCACCAGGCTCGAGCGGCTCGATACGCAACCAACAGTCACCGTACTGACCGCGTCCACCCGACTGCCGCACGAACTTACCCTGAACCTCAACCTTCTTCGTGAGCGACTCACGGTAAGCAACCTGAGGCGCGCCGATATTACACTCGACCTTAAACTCACGCATCATCCGATCGATGATAATTTCAAGGTGGAGTTCACCCATCCCCGAGAGGATGGTCTGACCGGTCTCTTCATCAGTACGGCAACGCAGCGAAGGATCCTCAGAGAGGAGCTTGCCAAGGGCAGTACCCATCTTCTCCTGATCGCCCTTGGTCTTCGGCTCAACCGCGATATGAATAACCGGCTCAGGGAACTCCATCGACTCAAGAAGGCTCGGATTGCTATCGTCGCAGAGCGTATCACCGGTGGTGGTATATTTGAGACCAACCGCCGCAGCAATATCGCCAGAGTAGACCTGCTTGATCTCTTCACGCTTATTTGCATGCATCTTGAGGATACGACCGATACGCTCCTTCTTACCTTTCGTGGAGTTGAGCACCGAAGAACCGGACTCAACAACCCCCGAGTAGACTCGGAAGAAAGAGAGCTGACCCACGAACGGGTCGGTCATAATTTTGAAGGCGAGCGCCGCAAAGGGACCTTTGTCGTCAGCGGGACGCGTCAGGGGCTCCTGATTGTCAGGATTGACGCCCTCAATCGCCGGAACATCAGTCGGGGAAGGCATATAATCGATCACCGCATCAAGAAGATGCTGGACACCCTTGTTCTTAAAGGCGGAGCCACACAGAACAGGGTTAATATGCAGACCGATGGTCGCCTTACGGATACCGGCCTTGAGCTCAGCAACGGAGACCTCTTCGCCACCAAGATAGCGCTCCATGAGATCCTCATCATGCGAACAAACCTCTTCCAAGAGGTGCTCACGTGCCGCTTCGGCGTCCGCAGCCTGCTCAGCCGGAATCTCAATCCCTTCAAAACGGGCGCCCATGGACTCATCGTCCCAGACAAACGCCTTCATCTCTACGAGATCGATGACACCGCGGAAATAATCTTCTTTACCAATGGGGAGTTGGATCGGGACAGGGTTGGCGCCGAGACGATCGCGCATCATGTCGACACCGCGATTAAAGTCTGCACCAATACGATCCATCTTATTGACAAAGGCGATACGGGGGACACCGTATTTGTCGGCCTGACGCCAGACCGTCTCCGACTGAGGCTCAACACCACCAACAGAACAGAAGACCGCCACAGAACCATCAAGCACCTTCAGTGAACGCTCAACCTCAATCGTGAAGTCAACGTGCCCCGGGGTGTCAATAATATTAACACGGTGGTCATTCCAGAAGCAGGTGGTTGCCGCCGACGTAATTGTGATGCCGCGCTCTTGCTCTTGCGCCATCCAGTCCATCGTCGCCGCACCATCGTGCACCTCACCGATCTTATGGGAGACACCCGTATAGAAAAGAATCCGCTCGGTCGTCGTCGTCTTACCAGCATCAATATGAGCCATAATGCCGATATTACGGGTTTTTTCTAGAGATACTTGGCGTGCCACGTTCGTACCCTTCCAGGAATTATCGTTGAACTACCAGCGGTAGTGAGCGAACGCCTTGTTCGCCTCTGCCATACGGTGCGTGTCTTCCTTCTTCTTCACCGACGCGCCACGATTACTGGCCGCATCGAGAAACTCACCGGCAAGACGCTCTTGCATCGTCTTCTCACCACGACCACGAGCATTCCCCGTAATCCAGCGGATCGCCAGAGCGTTACGACGGTCAGCACGCACCTCAACGGGAACCTGATAGGTCGAACCGCCAACACGGCGAGACTTAACCTCAAGCATCGGACGGACATTGTCAATCGCCTTCTTGAAAACCTCAAGCGGCTCATCACTCGACCGGGATGCTACAATATCAAAGGCACCGTAAACAATCTGCTCTGCCGTACTCTTCTTGCCGTCGATCATGATCGCATTCATAAACTTAGCCAGAAGGCGGTCATTATATTTCGGATCAGGAAGAATAACCCGCTTAGCAACTTCTCTTCTTCTCGGCATAGGATCCTCTCAGACTTTCTTATTTGGGCCGCTTGGCGCCATACTTGGAACGCGCCTGCATCCGGTTCTTAACGCCAGCAAGGTCCAAAGTCCCGCGCACGATGTGATAACGCACACCCGGCAAGTCCTTCACACGACCACCACGAATCAGAACAACGGAGTGCTCCTGAAGGTTGTGCCCCACGCCGGGAATATAGGAGGTAACCACGATCCCGTTGGTCAGACGCACACGAGCAACCTTACGCAACGCCGAGTTCGGCTTCTTGGGGGTGGTCGTGTAAACACGGGTACATACACCACGCTTCTGGGGATTCCCCTTCAGCGCCGGCGCAGTAGACTTCCTCTCTTTTTGCTCGCGTCCCTTACGGATCAGCTGATTGATTGTCGGCATCTCTTACTCCCGATATCGCCTATTCATAATGTCAAAAGAACGAATGGTGTGTTACAGGGAAAAACCCGCACACAGTATCAATCCGCCCTGCGCCTGTCAAGGCATTTTTCAGGGCGGCTCTCTTTTTTTCCTCAGACCTCGCTGTCACCCTCCTGCGTGATGACAACCTCAACATCAGCCTCTTCACCTTCGTCATCAAGATCAAGAACCGGCTCGACCATCTCTTCCGGTTCTTCAATGAGAAGTTTGACGCTACGATACTTAGAAACACCGGTGCCGGCCGGAATTAGCCGTCCCATGATCACGTTCTCCTTCAGGCCACGCAAGAAGTCAACCTTCCCTTCGATCGACGCCTGAGTCAGAACCTTGGTCGTTTCCTGGAACGATGCGGCTGATATGAACGATTCAGTTGAGAGGGATGCTTTGGTAATACCAAGCATCAAGGGCTCACCAACCGCTGGCTGCAGTCCTTCAGTGAGAACCCGCTCGTTCTCAACCTCGAACTCCCAACGCTCAACCTGATCGTCAATCAAGAAGCGGGTGTCCCCGACCTCTTTAATCCGAACCCGCCGCAGCATCTGACGCACAATCGTCTCGATGTGTTTATCGTTGATCTTTACGCCCTGCAGACGGTAGACCTCCTGAACCTCATCAACAAGATATTTGGAGAGTTCCTTCTCGCCGAGAACCCGTAAAATGTCGTGCGGATTACTCGAACCATCCATAAGCGCCTCACCGGCACGGACATGATCCCCTTCGTGGACGCTGATATGTTTCCCCTTGGGAATCAGATACTCTTTCGCCTCACCGATTTCTGGCGTCACCAGCACCTTACGCTTCCCTTTCGAGTCTTTCCCGAAGGAGACAACACCATCGATTTCAGCAATGACGGCAAACTCCTTCGGCTTACGCGCCTCAAAGAGTTCAGCAACCCGCGGCAGACCACCGGTAATATCCTTAGTCTTGGTCGTCTCACGAGGGATCTTGGCGAGGATATCGCCAGCGTTGACCGTCGTATCCTCGGCAACGACGATGTTCGCACCCACCGGCAGCATGTAACGCGCCGGGGCTCCGTTTGGAAGCTTGACTGTCTTACCGTCAGCGTCCTTAAGGGTGATGCGGGGGCGTTTTGCCGGGTCTTTCGACTCAATAACGACCTTACGGGACATCCCGGTGACGTCATCAAGTTGCTCCTCCATCGTGACCCCTTCAATGATGTCGCCGAAGCGCACAATCCCGGAGGTCTCGGTGAGGATCGGCATTGTGTACGGGTCCCACTCGGCAAGGAGGGTCTTCGCCTCCACCGGCTTGTCGGGAGCAACCCGAAGACGGGCACCGTAGACTACTCCATAGCGCTCGCGCTCGCGGCCAGTTTCATCGACGATAGCGATCTCACCGTTACGGTTCATAACGACATGGAACCCTTCGTTATCAACAACGGTGTTGAGATTGAGATATTTGGCGAACCCGTCGAATCGCGCCTCGAGTGAAGTCTGCTCTGCACGACGGGAAGCGGTACCACCGATATGGAAGGTACGCATGGTGAGCTGCGTACCCGGCTCACCGATCGACTGGGCCGCGATGACACCGACGGCTTCACCGAGGTTCACCAGATGTCCACGCGCAAGGTCACGCCCGTAGCAGGTGGCGCAAATACCGCGGCGGCTCTGACAAGTGAGCACCGAGCGGATACGAAGTTTCTCGATGCCTGCCTCTTCGATAAGAGTGACAAGTGCCTCATCGATCTCCTGATTCGCTTCGACGATCACATCACCGCTGACCGGATCGAGAACGTCTTCAAGCGCCGTACGGCCAAGAATACGATCTCCGAGAGGCTCGATGACCTCGCCCCCTTCAGTAAGGGAAGAGAC
>PKUF01000048.1 GCA_002869635.1 Desulfuromonas sp.
AAAAGGTGAAGGCTGCTGTTGTAGAGAAAACTGTGCATGCTACAGCGCAGATCGTCGGATGCCGTCGGAAGAGCTTTTATGAAATAGTCGACGGCTATGGCGTCATTTTGCTGCTGGTAGGCGATAACGCCAAGATAGTAAAGGGCGAGGGGGCTCTCAGGGGAAAACTCAAGAGCTTGCTGAAATTTTTGCGTGGCGAGTATTTTGTCGTCACGATCAAAGGCGAGCAGAGCCTCGTTGAAAACCAGAGAGAAGAGATACTCGCCGGTCGTTCCATCCTGAGGGTAGGCCTGCATATAGACGGTTAGCTCAGCAATAGCCGAAGCGGTCTCTCCCTGTCTATCGTAGATTTCCCCTAAGAGGCGATGGGCTTCATGGAGGGTGGGATCGAGACTGAGTGCTCGTTGTAGAAGTGGTTTGGCTTCGTTTAGAAGCTCCTGTTCAATCCGAGTGATTGCAAGGTTGAAATAGAGAGGAGCCAGAGGGAAGAGCTCTGGTTCTTCCAAGGCACCGAGTTCCTCGCTCTGCTCAAGGTAAAGCAGGGCGCTGTCGACATCACCGGTTTGCAGATAGGCGAGTCCAAGATTGTAGTTGATCTCAAGTGTGTCGGCATAGTCGGGATAGACCTTGCGAAACTCAGAGATGGCCTCGGTCGCTTTTCCTTCACTGAGGAGGGTTGTGGCGAGGTAGTAGCGTAAAGGATGGTTGTCTGGATCGTACTGTAGCGATTGGCGATAATAGGAAAGTCGTGATGACGGATCCTCGGGGATATTGCGAATGATCTCAATGGCTTCGGTCTTCGATGTAAACAGAAAGAAACCAAGAAGAAGAGCCCCAAGCCGGAAGGCGTTCGGCTTCATCGCAACTTCAACTCCCCGGCCCCTCGAACGACGTTGCGTTCTTTTTTACCGACGTACATGGCACGGTCAGCAAGATCGATGATCTGTTGTTTGTCGGTCGCATTTTCAGGGTAGCATGAGAAGCCGACGGTCGCGGTAAGGCGTGAGGGAGAGTCGAAATCGATCAAAAAGGTGTGCTGCTCAATGGTTCGACGGATACGTTCTGCGACAACCGCTGCGCCGCGGTTGTCAGTCTCGACCAAAAGCGCTGTAAATTCGTCACCGCCATAGCGAAAGAGGAGGTCGACTTCGCGTACGCTTTTACGGAGCAGGTCGGCGACTTCACGCAGGGCACTGCTCCCGGCAAGGTGGCCGTAGGTATCGTTAATCTCCTTGAAATGGTCGAGATCGATAAAGACCAGGGAAAAGGAGAGACCATAACGTTCCGTGCGGCGAATCTCTTGATCGAGAACAATCTGCATGTAGCGATAATTGTAGAGCCCGGTCAGATCATCGGTGTAGATGAGGTCGCGCGCCCCTTGGTAACGGGCTGCATTCTCGAAGGCGAGCAGGGTCTGTTCGTAGAGGAAGAAGAGGCTCTCGTGAGGAAACGGTAGAGGGAATGAGCCGTTTTCAGGGTTAAGGATGACAATCCCCCCCTTCGGTTTATGGTCGGCGAAGAGAGGGAAGTAGCAAATCGAGTTCGCCTCAGTCGGGAGTTCCTCATTGATTTCAAGTTCGGCAACAGAGAGGGAGACCATCTCCTCCTGTTTCGGGCGGATTTTCTTCAATGCGCCGGCAATCACTGAAGCGTGCTGTTCCTCGAAATTGTCATAACTGAAGAATTGCTTGGCGGATTCGTCACCGTTACTTAAAAAAGCAAAGCCTCGTCCTTGTCCGAGTTCGTGGGCAAGGGTGTGGGTTGCTTGCGGCAGGAGTTGCTTGATTTCAAGCAGGCTGGCGAGGTTCTGCCCGCGCTGAAAAAGGCGGATCTGGCTTTTTAGGACGGAATTTTCGTCGAGGAGTCGACGTTGTTCAATGCAGGTTCGGACCAGATGCTGAAGTTCTTCAGGTTTGAACGGTTTGACAAGGTAATCTCGTGCTCCGTTTTTGAGCGCTTCTATCGCTGTCTCAATGGTGGCATGGCCGGTGATGAGAATAACATCGGCGGGATTATCGAGACTGCGTGCCAAACGCAAAACATCCATGCCGCTGGAACCGGGCATGACAAGATCGGAGAGGACAACGTCGACCCCGCCCTGCTGTAGACGAGCGACCGCTTCGCCTCCTGACGAGACGGTTTCGATTAGATAGTCATCATCGCTGAGCAGTTCAGCATAAAGTGCTCGGAAAAACTGCTCATCATCGACAACAAGAATAGTCGGTTTTTTCATGACTTGCCCCACATTGATCAAATAGTGCGACGGTAACAAATGACGTCGGGGGTGTCAACGGAAAAGGGATTTATTCCACTGTCTTGTCAACCAGTTGCGATCTTTGAAGGTGAATTCGAGACTTCCCTGAAGGTCGGTGCGCCAGAGAGGCAGTCCCGCCTTTTTAATTGCTTTGACCCTTGTGGGATGGGGGAGGGAATAGGGATTGTCGTAGCCCGCCGATACGAAGGTCTGTTGAGGCTTGAGTCGCTCAAGTAGCGGGATCAGAGGCGAAAAACGACTGCCATGGTGGGGGATTTTGAGGAGATCGACCGGACCTGGGATCTTGCTAGCAAGGAGTTGTTCAATTCCAGGAGCACCGAGGTCTCCAGTTAGCAAGAGACCGTGGGAATCGACACCGGCATAGACGGCGACGGAGCGTTCGTTTTTATTCGGGTGGCCTTGGTCGGGAACGAAAAAGGCAAGAGTCGCTCCGCTTGAATCGGTTGTCGAGGACCATCCAGCTGAGAGCTCAGAGAAGGGGATGTTTTGCTCTTGAAGGATCTCGCCAAGGTGGTTGGTCAGTTTTCGTGCTGGCGTTGCTGCATAAAAGTGGTTGATGGGGAAATGCTTGAGCAGGAACGGGAGACCTCCTGCATGGTCGGGGTGATCGTGGCTGAGGATGACGCCTTCGAGTTTGCGAACTCCAAGTCGGGCCAGGGCAGGGACAATCAATCGTTCACCACTGTCGAAGCGACTGTTGCGAAATCCTCCACTGTCAATCAAAAAATGGTCTGAACCAAGCTGTAGCAGCGTTGCGTCCCCCTGGCCGACACTTAATGCGGTGAGCGAGAGAGGTTGTTGCGGCACCATAGAAGGGATGAGATAGAGAACCGCCAGTGAGATAGGGATGGCCATGAGCATCTTGACGTTCTTGCTGGTCGCAAAGAGGAATGAAACGACCAGAACAGCGAGAAATAACTGATCACTGAGGGTTAAAAAGAGGTAGCGCTCGGCCAAAATGGGAAGAGAGAGGGTCGTTTCGGTCAGGGAGAGCACAGTTGAAAGAATGTGACCGCAGCCGCCGATGGCGACTTCTGTCATAGCGGGCCAGAACGGGGCGATAAGGATTCCCGCCAGGCCGAGGGGCAGGGCGAGCATGGCAACCAAAGGAACGGCGACGAGATTGAGGAGAAGCCCGGCTGGGGCAAAGAGGTGGAAGTGGTGCAGAATCAAAGGCAAGGTGGGCAAGGTGGCGGCGAAGGTGGTGCAGAAGAGAAGCGAGGCGCCGCGAAGCAGGGATTGTCGGGGAAGATAGGGGCGACAGCACGGGTTGAAGGCGAGAATGCCGGCAACCCCGGCCAATGAAAGTTGTAGTGATGGTTCGTAAAGGGCGAGAGGGTCAAGTAGAAGGAGGAGAAAGGCCGCTGCGGTGAGCAGGGAAAAAGGACGCGTGCGACGTCGGTGAAAAAAAAGGATCAGAGCGATCGTCAGCATCAGCAGGGCCCGTTGAGCTGAGAGAGCCGTACCGGTGAAGAGGAGATAAAGGACCAAAAATGGGAGCGTCAGGGGAGGAAGTATTCGTCGGGGTGGAGCGAAAAGAAGAGCCCTTTCTGAGAGCGTATAGAGAGAGCGGAGCAGCATATAGAGCAGAAGACTCAGCGTCGCAAAATGCAGGCCCGAAATTGCAAAGAGGTGAGAGAGCCCGGCGGCGGCAATTTTTTGGCGCAACGCTTGAGGGAGGGACTCTTTCTGCCCAAGAAGGAGAGCTTTGACCAGAGGGGCCGTGTTGACTGGAGCGACGGTATCGATCGTCTCTGCCATCCGTTGTCGAAAACGGCTGAGACGATAGGTCAATGAGGGTGTCGTAACAAAACGGGCGATATTTTGGGATGAGTCAATATGTCCGACAGCGACGATCTTTCGGCGAGCGAGGTAACGTTCCATGTCGAATTCACCTGGAATCCCAAAGTTACGTGGGGGGCGCAAGCGGGTCAGAACTTGAACCTCCTCGCCGGCGAGAATCGCCGCCCCCTTTTTACGAACGTAGAGACGAACCCGCCCCGGAATAGCTACGGCCGCCGAGGTCGAGATCTGGTCAAGGTCGATGCGCAGACCCTCTCCTTCGCGGGGGACCGCTGCAACGACGCGACCGTGTAGGTGTATTTTCTCCGATTTAAAAAGTGCCGAGATTGCCTCTTGATTGTCAACCGGTGTGAGATGGAGATGATAGAGGAGTACGCCGCAAAGCGTCATGAAGAGAAGAAGGGTGGCGAGGCCGATGCGGTGCCGCCGCAGGGGGAACCAACAAAGCGCCATGAAAAATGGCAGGGCAGTCGGGACCGCGTCGGAGGCTAAAAAGGGGGCAAGAAGCAGACCGCACAAATACGAGAAAAAGAGTGCGGCAAGCATTAAGCGATCAGGGAAGAGTAGAGAGTGGTGAGAGTCTGGCGATCAGGGTGAGCAGGCTGTTGACATCGCTTGCTGTCGGCTCCTTTTCACTCAACCCCGCAAGTTGTAAATAGCTTTGAGCCGAGGAGTCCAAAGGGGTCAAAAAGAGGGCGTCGACTCCTCCCCGAGGTGGCAATGCCACCGTCACATGTTGTTCCCCTTCTTCAAGTGGGGCGACTCCCAGACGTTCGGTTTTAAGATAGGGAGGAAACGTCTTTTCGAAGCGCTGTTTGCCATTGAGAGTCAGCGTGATCGGTTGTTTTCCTTCGGCTCTTAGTTCAAGAAGGCAGATGCCACGTTGGGGGGACTCGAACGAAAGCTTGACCGTTGTTGCAGCGTTGCCAGCGCGTTGCCAGGCGCCAGCGCTCGGTGCGCCAAGGTGACGGATGGTGGTCTTTCGGCTGCCGCAGGGCTCTGAGGTCTCTTCCGCTTCGCAGATCATGGCTTGTGGTGTTATGGGGAGAAATCTTTCCAGGTTGAGTGCTCGCAGGGTCGTGATAGCAAGATCGTCAGCGGTCAGGGAGGCATCGAGGTCCCAACCGTAGCGCGGTGCGATGGGAAAAAGATTCGGTGCGGTCAACTCAATGTAGTCGATACTCCCGTTGGGGGGGAGATAAAGCACCGCCTCCTGCTCCCCTGCGGACAAGGTGACTTCGCCAAGGGGGATGTCGCTGAAATGGTTCCCTGCCGCATCGGTCGAAAAATGTTTACCGCCCAGTTCAATCTGGTGTCCGGGCAGTCGCAGTCGCGCAGATAGTTGGTAGGTTCCGCCATGGGGGAGAAGAAAACGTAGATGCGCCGTGGTTGGCTTGGAAACCCCGTTCACCCATCCGTCGCCACTGAATTTCCCAAAACTGCGAAATGTGTTGACTGAGACATAGTCTTCGCGTTGATGGTGATCTTCGGCCTCAATGCGCAAGCTTCGCTCGCCGCTGACCAATCTGAGGTAATCCGCATCGTTCGGTTCTTCGGGGAGCCCGAAGGAGAGCCCGAGGGTGTCGACCAGGTTGATCAGCCAGTCCCGTTGGTTGAGGCCGGCGGCGGTCGCCTCGGCGCCGAACAGCAGAAAAAGAAGGAGCAGAGAAAAAGAACGCATGAAGACCTCTTAGAGTGAATCGGAAAACACGCTGCAAGAGTAGCATAAGTGCAGCGCTCTGGAAAGCGCCACGGTCCCCTTTGGGATTGCCGTGATGATGCGGACATGGTACAAGCTTTTCGTTTTCAGTCCGTATTGTCAGGAGGTTGCAGCTGTGAATGCGTCTCTCGAGATGAAGAAAAAGCTGAAGTGGTATGCGTTGGGGGATCTCAACGCCTTCTTCGGCCTGATGCTCGATAATATGTCCGATCTGGTGGTCATGGCGACGATTCTTATCGGTGTTTTTGGCTTGCCGCGAGAACTGGTTCTTTACCGGATGTTTCCCGGCAGCGCCGTCGGGGTTCTGGTCGGAGATCTCGCCTACACTTGGATGGCGTGGCGCTTGGCACGCCGTAGTGGTCGCGAGACCGTGACAGCGATGCCGCTCGGTCTCGATACCCCCTCAACCTTCGGAATGGCGTTTGGCGTCATCGGTCCCTGTTATCTCGCCAGTGGCAACGCCGAGCTAACATGGCATGTGGCGATGGCGACCATTGTGATGATGGGGCTCTTTAAGCTTGTTGCCTCCTTTTTCGGTCCGACTTTACGTCATCATGTCCCTCGAGCCGGGCTGCTCGGCAGCATTGCGGCCGTGGCTCTGCTTCTTATCGGTTACCTGCCGGCAATGAAACTCTTCTCTTCACCGGTTGTCGGATTCCTCTCCCTGGCCGTGGTTTTGGTTTCATTGATTGCCAGACTGCAGCTGCCGTTTCGTCTCCCGGGGGCGTTGGCCGGAATTGTTGCCGGGACCCTGCTCCATTACCTGCTCGGTGTGGCGGGACTGCTGCCCGACGGGAGTGGTTTTCTGCCGCATTTGCCGCAGCTTCAGTTGACCTTGCCGTTACCAACTCTCGCTTTTCTTGATGGGCTAGAGTCAGCCCTCTCTTATTTGCCGCTTGCTCTTCCGTTTGCGTTGGCGACGGTGGTTGGTGGAGTTGATGTCACCGAAAGTGCGGCGGCTGCCGGTGATGAGTACGCGACTCGAGACATCCTTCTGGTTGAGGGGGCGGCGACTCTGATTGCCGGGCTTTGTGGTGGGGTGATTCAGTCAACCCCTTACATTGGTCATCCCGCCTATAAGGAGATGGGCGGGAGGGCGGGTTACACTTTAGCGACCGCTCTTTTCATCGGGCTTGGCGGAATTCTCGGTTATCTTTCTTTCTTCGTCGACCTTCTTCCCGAGGCGGCGGTGGCCCCGATTCTCATCTTTATCGGGATCGAAATCACTGCTCAGGCCTTTGAGGCGACGCCACGTCAGCATTACAAGGCGATCGTTCTTGCGTTTCTCCCGGCAATCGCCTGTTTGCTCCAGATTGAGGTCGGGATGTTTCTCGGTCATCTTGGCAAGGGCGCGGGGGATCTTGGAGGGGACGCCTTGGTGAGTTACCGCGCTATTGTTCTTCTCGGTAACGGATTTATCATCACCTCGCTTCTTTGGGGTTGGTGCGGAGCCGCTCTGCTTGACCATCAGTTGGGGAAAGCGGCCCAGGTGATGTTGCTCGCTGCCGTCGCAAGCAGTTGCGGTATTATCCATTCGCCATTGGTTTCGGGGGCAATCTTTTGGCCCTGGGCACCCCCGGAGACGATCTCCTATCATCTAGTCGCAGGCTATCTCGTGATGGGGATGCTTTTTCTAATGCTTGGTTTGCGTGTAAAGGAAGAGGGGGGGAGGCAATGACGCTTTGGCGCTGGTTTCTTTTTTTGACTTTTGTTTTTGGTTTTGCGGAAACGGCGGTCCCTTCAGACTTGTATGAAGACGCCTATGCACGGTTGGGTCAGGTGCGACAGCAGAAGAAAACACAGGTTTTTGATCTGTTTAGAAGCGTCCAGGAAAAAGCCGAAAAAATTCGCAATGATGAGCTTGTTGGTGAGTTCTTTGGATTTCTGAACGGTTTGTATCGCGAGCAATTATTGGAACGCTCGTTAGGGAGTAATACCGAGATCGGCCTTCTATTAAAAGACTACAGCCACACGTTTGATGAATACTGCTTGCGTAACTATCTGGACTTCTACGATGTTCTTTTTGTTAGCGCCGATGGGACCCTCCTTTATTCCTTACGTAAAGAGACAGATCTTTTCGCGAATCTTTTTAGTGATGAAATTCGAGAAACAGAGCTGTCTCGACAGCTTCGAAACCATACGAGTACATTTTTTGTCGATTATCAGTATTATCTTCCGGCGGATGAGCCCGCAGCTTTTTTTATTGAGCCCATTCGAGAGGGGAAGACGCTTCAAGGGTGGATCGTTCTGCAATACGCCATCAACAGGCTGAACACCCTTATGGTTGACCACCAAGAGCTAGGAAATACGGGTGAGGTTTATTTGGTGAACGAAGAGAGGAGGATTTTGACCAACTCCCGTTTCAGTGGCGAGGAGACAAGTCTACAGTTACGAGTTGATACAAAAGCGGTCAGTGATGCCTTTCGAAAAAAGAAGGGGCATGACTTAATTAATGGCTATCGTGGTGTTTCTGTTCTTGCCTCGTACGAAAGTTTCGAACTTTGGGGCACACGTTGGGCTCTCGTTGCCTCCATTGAAGAGGGGGAAATCCTCACCAATGCCTACTCACGAAGTCCTCAGAGGTGGTTGGAAAAGATTCTCAAGAAGAATTTCCCCCCTTCAGGTGGAAATGATCGAACATTTCCAAGCGGTCGATTTCACAAGGTTGATATCGATGAGATAAGGTTCTCTTCGGCGGATAACAAGGAGAAGTTGGTTACGCGAGGGGTTGATACCTGTACCGCAATTTCTGTTGTGCTTCCCGGACGTTTTGCCTATTTGTCACACATCAGCCCCTACGACAAGATTTACGAAGCCGAGAACCTTACAAATCTTCTCAAAGAGATGATTAACAGAATCAAAGGCTATAAGATCGTTTTGAGTGAACTACCTCAACTGCGAGTGACCGTTATTGCCAACCATGAAAAAAGTATTGCCAAGATCATTGACAAGCTGATTCGTTACGGTTTTCATCTTGATCAGGTTCGATTCCTGCGCAACCCTCTAGCGGATTATGCCAATGTGGTTGTTGACCCTGTGGTGGGAGAGACCTGGGTCGAATGGGTGACCTCCGGTGCCATGGTTTCGCGTTCTGTTGAGGTGGCAGGCCGTTGGTCAGATATTGGCTCGATTATGAAAAGAGAATGATACTTGGACGGTGAATTGAGGATGGTTCCGGTCTGAAATGCGCTTTCATTTTTTCTGACGTTGCAGTAGCATGGAATACTATGATGCCTTTGAGGTTAGACTGCCTGTTGGTTGTTCCACTCTTATGAGGGTTGCATGAAAAAAATCAAGGTCCTGATTGTCGATGATTCGGCGGTGGTCCGTCAGACCCTTACCGATATTCTTAGCAGTGATCCGTCGATTGACGTGATCGGTTCGGCAGCGGACCCCTTCATTGCCGCCGACAAGATCCGTCTTGAGGTTCCTGACGTCATCACCCTCGACGTCGAGATGCCGCGTATGGACGGACTCACCTTTCTCAAGAAGATCATGAGTCAGCACCCGATCCCCGTGGTGATGTGTTCGAGTCTGACCGAGAAGGGGGCCGAAACAACCTTCAAGGCGCTGCAGTACGGGGCGGTGGAAATCATCAACAAACCACGGCTTGGTGCCCGTCACTATCTCGAAGAGTCGAAGGTGGTGATCTGCGATGTTGTCAAAGCGGCGGCATCGACTCGGGTTCGCTCTCTCCACACCGCGCGGGTTGAGATCCAACCGAAGCTTACCGCCGACGCCGTCCTTAAAAAGGCATCGGTCTCTGTGCCGGAGATGATACGCACCACCGAACGAGTGGTGGCAATCGGGGCTTCGACCGGGGGGACTGAGGCGCTGCGTGTCTTCCTTGAGCAGATGCCACATGACGCGCCAGGAATCGTGATTGTTCAGCACATGCCGGAGCATTTTACAACCGCCTTTGCCCGTCGTCTCAACGGGGTCTGTCGGGTGACGGTGAAGGAAGCGGTGCATGGGGATACGGTTCTTCCTGGCCACGCCCTGATTGCACCGGGGAACAAACACATGTTGCTGAAGCGAAGCGGGGCGCGCTATTTCGTTGATATCAAGGATGGGCCGTTGGTCTGTCGTCATCGCCCTTCGGTCGATGTTCTTTTCCGCAGTGCTGCTCGCTATGCCGGCAAAAATACCATCGGAGTGATTATGACGGGGATGGGGGATGACGGTGCACGGGGGATGCGCGAGCTTAAAGAGGCCGGTGCTTTCAACATCGCCCAAGACGAGGCATCGTGTATTGTCTATGGGATGCCGAAGGAGGCAATCAAGCATGGTGCGGTCGACTCCGTTCTGCCCCTTGAGAAAATCCCCGAAGCTGTCCTCAAGGCCTACCGGAGCCACTGATGGCAAAAGATGGTGATCCGTTGGAGTCGATCTACCGGGCGACCCTCGCCACCTGGGGCGAAGAGGCTCAGTACGATCAGATGATTGAGGAGTGTGCTGAGCTGATTGCCTCGCTCAAGCACCTCAAGCGAGGGAAGGTTGAGGATCAAGCCATTATAGATGAACTGGCCGATGTGACCCTCATGGTCGGTCAGTTGACTTGGATGTTTGGACAAGAGAGGGTTGCGGAAGCGATCGCCGCCAAGACGAAAAAACTGCATCGTCTTCTTCTTGCTGAAGGGGAGAGCTGACACTCTTACCATAAACGCTTCATCCACCTTGGACGGCTCGCCTTTTGGCGGGCCGTTGTCGTATGGTTGAGAGAAGGAAAGAGAAGGAAAATCTCATCTTTAGAGCATTGACAAGACTTTGAAAAATCGTATACAGTATGCAGCGCGTTCCAAACGGTATACGAACGATTTGTCCAGCATATCCCGGCTTTACCCGTCCTGCGCGTAAAACTGCGGAGAGCTCCAATCCCTGCGGTGTGGGATCGATAACCCGCCGCAACGACCATTTCCGAGGAGGATGCCAAGAATGATCGACGCTTATCTCAGGCACGAGCAAGAGCGTAACGCCCAGGGGATTCCCGCACTCCCCTTGAACCCCGAGCAGACTGCCAGCCTTTGTGAGCTGATGCAGTCCCCCCCTGCCGGGAAAGAAGATTTTCTGCTGACTCTCTTCACCGAGCGGGTCTCCCCGGGGGTTGACCCTGCGGCGGAGGTCAAGGCTGCTTTTCTCGCCGACATTTTAAGCGGCAGCAAGTCGTCTCCCCTCATCGATAAGAAAAAGGCGGTCCAGATCCTCGGTAGCATGATTGGTGGCTACAATGTGCAGCCGTTGATCGATGCGTTGAAAGATAGCGAGCTTGCTGACGAGGCCGCCTGTGCTCTTTCGGGGCTGACCTATGTCTATGATGCTGCCGATCAGGTGATTGCGCTGGCCAAAGACAATGCTGCTGCCAAAAAGGTTGTCGAGAGTTGGGCCAATGCTGAGTGGTTTACCAGCAAGCCCGAGCTTGCAGAGACAATCACCGTCAAGGTTTACAAGGTTGAAGGTGAGATCAATACGGACGATTTTTCTCCGGCTGGTGATGCCTGGAGCCGTCCTGACATTCCGCTTCATGCTCTGGCGATGGGGAAGACCCGTTTCCCCGGTGGCATCGAGCAGATTGCCGCGTGGCGCGAAGAAGGTCATCAGGTCGCCTTTGTCGGTGACGTGGTTGGTACCGGTTCTTCCCGTAAGTCGGCGTGTAACTCGGTCCTCTGGTGTATCGGTGATGATATCCCGGCGGTTCCGAACAAGCGTCGTGGTGGTGTGATTATCGGCGGCGTTATCGCTCCGATCTTTTTCAACACGGCACAGGATTCCGGGGCGCTGCCTCTGCGCATGGATGTCACCAAGATGAACACCGGTGATGTGATCACCATCAACACCGCCAAAGGTGAGGTGACCAACGAAGCGGGTGAGGTGGTTTCGACCTTCGAGATCAAGCCGGATACCGTCCCTGACGAGTATCGCGCTGGTGGTCGTATTCCGCTGATTATCGGTTGCGCCCTTACCAAGCAGGCCCGTGAAGCCCTCTCCATGGGGGAGACGGATATCTTCGCCCAAGCCGCCGTCACCGCTCCCAAGGCAGATCAGGGCTACACGCAAGCTCAGAAGATGGTGGGTCGTGCCTGTGGCGTTGAAGGTGTTCTTCCCGGTTCGTCCTGCCAGCCGTTGATGACCACTGTCGGTTCCCAGGATACCACGGGGCCGATGACCGCTGATGAGATCAAAGAACTGGCGTGCCTGCGCTTCAAGTCGCCGATGGTGATGCAGTCGTTCTGCCACACCGCCGCTTATCCCAAGCCGGCTGACGTGAAAATGCACAACAACCTGCCGAAGTTCATCTCCGAGCGCGCCGGGGTTCCGCTGCGTCCCGGTGATGGCGTCATTCACAGCTGGTTGAACCGTCTACTGGTCCCCGACACCGTCGGTACCGGTGGCGATTCGCACACCCGTTTCCCCATCGGCATCAGCTTCCCGGCCGGTTCCGGCCTCATCGCCTTTGCCGGGGCTCTCGGGTTCATGCCTCTGGATATGCCTGAGTCGGTACTTGTTCGTTTCAAGGGTGAATTCAACGAAGGGATCACCCTGCGCGACGCGGTCAATGCCATCCCCTACTGGGCGATCAAGCAAGGCCTTCTGACCGTGCCGAAGAAGAACAAGAAGAACATCTTCAACGGCCGTATCCTAGAGATGGAAGGTCTGCCAGATCTTTCGGTTGAGCAGGCTTTTGAATTGACCGACGCTGCTGCCGAGCGTTCGGCTGCCGCTGGCTGTATCAAGCTCTCGGAAGAGTCGGTCTGCACCTACCTGCGTTCGAACGTCGCTCTGATGAAGAAGATGAGCGAAGAGGGTTACGAAGATGCCGAGACCCTGCAGGGGCGTATCGATGCCGTCAACGAGTGGCTTAAGAATCCGAAACTGCTCGAAGCCGACGCCAACGCCGAATACGCAGCGGTCATTGAGATCGACCTGGCCGAGATCACAGAGCCGATCCTCGCCTGCCCCAACGATCCCGACGATGTCCAGCTCCTCTCGGATATCGCAGGGACTCCCATCCAAGACGTCTTTCTTGGCAGCTGCATGACCAACATCGGTCATTTCCGTGCTGCGGCTGAGATCTGGCGTGGTGAGAAGTTTAACCCGAGTGTTCGCACCTGGGTTTGCCCTCCGACCCGTATGGATCAGGCGAAGTTGAAGGAAGAAGCGGTCTTCTCGGTCTTCAGTGCCATGGGCGCCCGTCCCGAGATTGCCGGTTGCTCCCTCTGCATGGGGAACCAGGCTCGTGTTCCTGATGGTGTGAACATGTTCTCGACCTCGACCCGTAACTTCGATGATCGTATCGGTAATGGTGCGCAGGTTTATCTCGGTTCCGCCGAACTCGGTGCGGTGACCACCAACCTGGGTAAGCTGCCGACTCCGGCCGAGTATCTCGCGGTCTATAAAGAGAAGGTTGCTCCGAAGAAAGAGCAGATTTACAAGTATCTGCAGTTTGATGAGATGGACGGCTACAAGTAAGCCACGTCATCGTGTCATGTATTTAAGGCCCGCCGTTTACGGCGGGCCTTTTTTCTTGCTGCCAAAGGGTGTCTTCATTCAGAATGGTGAGATGGGTGCTTTCTGGATCGGACTGTTTCCGGAGCAATGTTTCTGTGATGATTTCAAAAGGAGGATGCGATGGCCAGGGCGAAAGTCCTCCTCGCTTCCGGTGAGGCTAAAGAGCGCGATACGCTGCAAGAGATTCTCGCCGATCTCGATTTGATCCTACTGCTGGCGGAAGATGGCCCTTCACTGTTGCAGATGGTGGCGCAGCAGCGGCCGCAGTTGGTGATCATGGCGACAGACCTCCCCGGCAAGAGCGGCGTCGAGTGTTGCTGGCAGTTGCGCGGGCGAGTCACGACCCGGGCTTTGCCGATTGTTCTTTTGACCGATGGGCACTCATGGGATGCCGATGCGGCTCTCGCTGCCGGTTGCAGCGAGATTCTCAGCCGCCCCCTTGATACCGTCCGTTGCATCAGTCTTGCCCACAAGCTTCTTGGAAGTATCGAACGGCGTGAATCGCGGGTCTCCTGTCGGGCGATGGTTCATTGTCGCCATCAGAGTGGGAGCTTCTACGGTAGCATCGAAGATATCAGTCCGCGGGGGATGTTCATCGGCAGCAGCGAACTTCTGCCCGTTGAAGAAGAGGTTAAGCTGCGTTTTTTTCTTCCGTGGCAACAGTCAGCACCGCTTTCGACCGAGGCACGCGTCGCTTGGGTCAATCGCGGACGCCAGCGGCAGCGCTCCATGCTTCCGGAGGGGTTCGGTGTGGTCTTCTACAGGGCTCCTGAAACGCTGATCGACGAAATTGATCAGTTTATCGAACATGGTCTGTTGTTGCTTAATCCCCCCGATAAGGGGATGGAGGACGGATGAGCCGTGAGGTTGTTGTCAACGATCTGATGCAGCAGGATTACCGCTATCTCTGTAGCGAACCGTGTGGCCGCAACTTTCACCCTGATTTTCGCCCCGACCTCACCCCCAAGCAGATGCTGCAGCTCGGTGTCTTTGGCGGGAAATACATGACGGACTGTACGGCCGAGTTTCCCGATGACTGGTTCGATGGGGTGCGCCTCTGTCACGAGACGCATGTCGCCGCGTACAACTTTTTCGGGGTGAACGCCTCAAAACCACTTATCTATTGGCGCCAGAAGGGGTGGATTTATGACGAAGATCCCCGCGGCTGGTTCCAGTGGTACTGCCGTTATTGGCAGGGACGTCGTTGCCTCGATGATGCACGGCAGATCAAGCGCTGGAAGGCGATGACGCGGCATATCGCCCAGTTGCGTAAAAACTGCCCTGACGGGATCTGGGATTGCCGGCGGCGGCAGCGTCAGGCGCTGCTGCACTGGGCTTACGACAGCCGACGTTTTTAAGGTGAACCGAAGAGGTTGGATATGAAAGGCCCCCGTCCGTGTTATGGACGGGGGCCTTGTTTTTGAGAGATCAAAGGGTCGCTTCAAGAAAAAGAGCGGCGCCGAGTGCCCCAGTGATCTCCGGTGTTGGCGGGATATGCAGGGGGCGGCCCAGTTTCTCCTGAAGGATCTTGGCGAGAAACGGGTTGCGGGCGACCCCGCCACTGAAGACAACCTCGCCCCGCAGACCGATCCGCTCAAGCATTCCGACAAGACGCTCGGCGATGGCGAGGTGGATGGCGCGGGCGATATCGGCGGGTGCGAACCCTCGGTTACGCAGCGAGACGACCTCCGATTCGGCAAAGACCGCGCACATGCTGTTGATCGGGACCGACTGCTCAGAGGTCGCAGCCGCCGCGGCAAATTCCGGCAGGTCATAGCCGAGGGAGGCGGCCATGATCTCAAGAAAGCGACCGGTGCCGGCGGCGCATTTGTCATTCATCTGAAACTGGGACACCTGACCCCGCGTATCGAGAGAGATGACCTTGGAATCCTGGCCTCCAACGTCGAGGATCGTCTGGCACGCAGAGACGTGGTGTCGGGCACCAAGGGCGTGGGCCTTGATCTCGGTGATCACTTTCTCGGCAAAGTGCTTCTGAGCCAGATGCCGTCCGTACCCGGTGGCCGCAATACGGGCCGGTTGATACGGGGCGATCATCGCCTCGGCCTGCCGGTGCGGCTCAAAACCGCTCTCGGCACTGGTCGCTGCGACGAGTCTCCCCTTATGCAGTGCCGCCAGCTTGATGGCGCGCGAGCCGAGATCAAGGCCGAGAACGGTCATCCCTGGATCTGCTCCAGAAATGCTTCGACCCGGGTCTGCAGCTGACCAACATCCTCAGGCGAATAGTCCGACTCAATCGCCATAAACGGGATCCCTTCCTTCTCGCAGGCCCGGCGCAGCTTGACCGCTTCGATGTTGTAACTGTGGCAGAACTGCAGGGTATAGTCGATGATCCCCTGCGCCCCTGAGGCGCGGTATTCGCGGATGACTTGGTCGATCCGGTCATCGTTGGGGGTAAAGCAGGAGCAGTCGATCTTCATATAGCGCTCGGTCAAGCGTTCGAGCATCGCCGTCATGTTGGCGCCGTCGGTGTCGATGGTATCCTTGTAGTAACGGGTGCCGATACAGCTCTCTTCGTTGACCACCACGGCGCCGGAATTTTCGATGATGTTGTGGAGTTTCCAGTTTGGCAGGGCCATCGGTGTGCCCGAGATCATGATGCGGGGTGTTTCGGCCGGGGCGATAGCGTTGCCTGCTTTGATCCGAGCGTCAAGCTCGTCGCAGAGCAGATGGACCTGTTCGGTAAAACGCTCGGGCTCATCGTAAAAGGCGATCTGCTGAATCAGAAGCATATCCCGACCGCTGATCGGCGAGGGGGTGTGGTGCCGCAGGCCGTTGAGGCGCTGTAAGGCTTGGCGTTTGCCGTTGAGGACGGTGATCGAGTTCTGCAGATCAGCGTTGCTGATGACCTTGTCACACTGCTTCTCAATGGCACTCTTGAAATCGATGACCTCCTCCACCCAGAGCTGCTTGTCGCGCTCCCGCTTCATCTGCGGAATCTCCATGACGTGGGTCGGAACGTAATCGTTCAGGAGTTCCCAGGTTTTCTTCTTGGCGTCGCAGGTCGTCTCGCCATAGACAATATCGACCACCTGAAAAAACGGGCAGATCTTGCCAACCTTGAAGCCGAAGGCTGACTTGACCATGGGGCAGATATTGCGGGGAAGGATCTTTTCAGCGTCGGGGATCGACCCCGGCGAGCCGCCGCAGAGTCCGACGCAGACACCGTTGGCGGCATGGACGATCTCTTCCGGGACATAAACGCAGAAGGTGCCGATGACCGGGCGCCCCTCAGCCTTGGCATCGACCATCTCCTGAATGCGACCGCTGAAGATGTTGCTGATCATTTCATCGAAATAAGCCATTTTCTCGGGACGATTTTGCTGGCTGAGAAAAATAGAGGTAAACGCTTGGGTCAAGGTCGGCGGAACATTCTTGAAGCGTTCAACATCCATATCGAGGCTCGCCCAGAGGGCGGTGTCGGCTTTGATCTCGAAGGGTTCGGACATTCCTTTACTCCTGTTGTGTGTGGTTTTTTGCTTCTGTGTTGCGCTGCGGGCGATTGTCTCGTTTCCCGTCGTAGAATGTCGGAACGTCTCATGCCTTTGGGGGAAGGTCAAATTAATAATATGAATCTCATTTTTGATTTGCATTTGTTTGGTCGATAGGGAGGCACATGAGACCATGTGCATGTGAGCGCTTCCCTTGTATGGTTCGCTGGTAAAAACTATCCCACCCCAGTAAAAGCAAAGCCCCCGTATCAAAGATACGGGGGCTTTGCAGGTTGATTCCCTCTTAAGTCAGAGGGACAACATCAAAACATTTTGGTGAACTACCAGCCGAGAGAAAGTTGGACTACATGACGCCGGTCAGCGTTGGAACCAGCGTAGGAGCCGACTTCTGAAGCGTAGTTGGCGTAATCAAGCTTGATTAGTTTGAAATCGACGGTAGCGCCGAATAAACCGTATCCTTGATAGATACCGGCGCGGACTGCAATGACCGGAATCTTCGCCTCAACCCCGAAATGCAGGCGCTTGTACATGTCGTCGTCTTCGCTGAGTTCGTTGGTGATGTCCATATAGTCGGCGGCACCGATAACCTCGATCCACCCTTCTTCACCAAACTCGGTGGCGACGGAAACACCAGCGTTGATCTGCTGCGGCAGGGTTCCAACATCGACACCGTCATCATCGCCAAGATCGACTTCACCGACGTTGAGAACCGTCAGGCCGAGGGTTGGTTTAAGAGGAAGGGGGAGTTTGTACATGACCCCCAAGTCGAAGCCGAAACCACTTCCTTCAAGGAGGTCGTCCTCAAGGTCGTCGTCAAAGGTGCTTGAAGCGATATCGTCGGCGGTATAGCTCTGATTGAGGAAGCCGACGCTCATGTACTTGGCGCCGACACCGACCAGAAGCTTCTCTTCAAGAAGGCTGAAGCTGTATCCCATATGTCCCGAGACCGACACCATCGCTTCGACGTTCAGTTCGGGGTAGGCCGGGTTGTCGATCTTGATGTTTCCTTTGCCCTGTCCGAGGATGCCGATGGCAAAATTTTTCATCACAACATGCGGGAACACGGCACCACGGAAGTGGGAATTCTGCCCCATGTAGTCGCGCAGCAGGTTGAGAACCTCGGCAGTGCTGTCGGTGTCGGTGTCGTCGTAATCTTCGTAAAACTCAAGATTGCTCTCACTCGACTCGATGAGTGGGTTGGCAAGTGCCATCCCCCAGGACTCGACTTTAGCGAGACCGGCAGGGTTGTAGAAGAGGGCGTTCTCGTCGTCAGCGACGGCGGTGAAGGCGCCACCCATTCCGAGAGGGCGAACACCTTCAAAAAAATGGTTCATTTCACTGGCGGCGGCAAAAGACGGCAGCGCCATCAGAAGGATCAAGGTCAGCACAACTTTTTTCATAAAAACTCTCCCCTTGGGAATAATCCAGATTTTAAGAAATTAAAGGCTGTCGAGGTAGGCACTGACGCTTGCCGCTGTGACACCGCCTGGAGAGTAGTAGCCGATGGCGGTCAGGAAATCCTCAAGTTCGGCCTGAATATCGTTTTCATCCTGAGCGAGCTCAAAAGTGGCCACCAGGGCGTTGGCCGAATTTTTCACAATGCCGAGGAGGTTCGTGAGGTTGTATTGGGTCGCAAGACGATTGAAGGTGAAACCGTCAAGAAGGCTGCCGTCGTAAGGTTCATCAAGGCGACCGTCATAACTTTGGGCGACGATTAAGACGACACTGCAGAGCGCATAGAGACCTCGCTGGACCTGAACCCGCGTGTAGGAGGTGGTTGCCGACGCTTTGGCAGCCGATCCTGCGACCAACGGTGAGAGCAGGGTGATGCTCTTGGTAATGTTCGGCAGTTTGTCGGACTCAATCCCTGCGATCATACCATCAGCAGGATCAATTCCAAAAATATTGGTCGCCGCCTGGAATGCTACGCTGTTGCCGGTGCCGTTCTCCTGAGCGTCGGAGATCTCCTGAATCAGGTCGAGGGTATCAAATCCTGATTTCTGAACATAGGCACTGGCGAGATAGGTCGCTTCCTCAGGATAGCTAGCGGCAAAGGCCTGAAGTTCAGCATCGGTAAGATCTGCGCCACCGGTGAGTAGAGCGATCGCCTCGTCCGGATTGTTGGTGTTAAGGGCGTCAACCACCTGATCGATGCGGGCCTCAGTCGAAGCATCGTCGGCCATACTCTCAAAGAGGTTGGAATCGCCGCAGCCATACAGTGGCAGCAGCAAGGTCGCCAGCAGTGCAACATACAGGTACAAACGTGATCTGTGCATGCGTAACTCCTTTTGGATGTAGTGAGCAGGATCGGTTATGAACCTAGCTAGTTGAAAGGATGATGAAGTCAAAGACGTGGTATGGTCGCGGATCTGTTTGAAACGCAAAATATTCTAGACTATGACACCGGCTGTTGCAATCGATTTAATCTCGAGTATGTCTTTGAAGTAGATGTAATTAAACAGGGAATTGTCAAACGGTTGTTCGTTTTATTCTCCCTGTTCCATCATCTGGCGACGCAATTGAAAGAGGCCGGGGCTGATCGCGACCTTGTAGCGATGGGGGTTGATCTGGCGAAGCGAACCCGTGGGGAGGCAACTCAGTTGCTCCTTGGCACGTTTCGCCGCCGCATCAAGCGAAGATCCATGATCAAGCCGTCGCCCCTCGGTCATGACCGGGCGGCGCAGCTCTTCGATGCGAACCCCCTCGGGGATGGTGCGATGCCGGGAGGGATTTTGCGGATCGTAGACTGTCATTCCGGGGGTGAGCTTCTCATCCACCAGAGCGATGACATCCATCTCGTAATTCCCACGTGGGTCGACGAGGCGCAGCAGCTGTTTGCGGGCCGGGAGGGTCGCCTTAGTGATGTCCGAGGTGACCTTCATCTTGGGTTGGCCGTCACAGCAGACAAGTTTGTAGACTCCGCCGAGGGCTCCGCCACCGTCGCCGGCGCAGGTCGCCAGACGGGTGCCGACACCATAAATGTCTATGCACCCCCCCTCATCACGGATCGAGTGGATGACGTGCTCGTCAAGGTCGTTGGAGGCGACGATCTTGACTTCGGGGAAGCCAGCGGCATCGAAAAACTCTCGGGCTTTGCGACTGAGATAGGCGAGATCCCCCGAGTCGAGTCGGACGCCGAGAAGTTCATAGCCGCGTTGGCGGAGCTCCTTGGCGACGATCAGGGCGTTGGGGAGGCCACTGCCAAGGGTGTCGTAAGTGTCGATCAGTAGGACGCAGTTGTCCGGGAAGCTCTTGGCGTAGGCGCGAAAGGCGCTCAACTCGTCATCAAAGGCCATGACCCAGCTGTGGGCGTGGGTCCCCCGCACCGGCAGGTCGAAGCAGGCCCCGGCGAGCAGGTTGCTGGTGGCGCCGATGCCGCCGATCGCCGCTGCCCGGGCGACACTGAGACCACCATCCGGCCCCTGGGCTCGGCGCAGGCCGAACTCAAGCACCGTGCTGGCACCGGCGGCGGTGCTGATGCGTGCCGCCTTGGTGGCGACCAAAATCTGAAAGTTGATGATGTTGAGCAGCGTCGTCTCGACAAACTGGGCCTCGGCCAGACTCCCCTCGACGCTCAAGAGCGGTTCATGGGCGAAGATCACCGTCCCTTCCGGCGGGGCCAGAACCGAGCCGCGAAAGCGAAAGTCGGCGAGGTAGTCGAGAAAACGCGGCGTGAAGATCTTAAGACTTTCAAGGTAAGAAATAGAGGCGTTGTCGAAGCGCAGCTCCTCCAGATACTGCAACGCCGGCGCGAGGCCGGCGAAGATGGCGTAGCTCCCCTGATAGGGGTTGGTGCGAAAGAAGAGGTCAAAGCTGGCGCGGCGCTCGGCCATCCCCTCTTCAAAATAGCCAGCAAGCATGGTGAGCTGATACAGATCGGTCAGAAGCGGCGAGGGGGAGGGGTAATTCATGAGAGCTCCGACAGGGCGGCGTCGATGGCGCTCAGCCCCTCGAGGGCGCCGCAGGCAAAAGGGAGATGGGGAGGGCGGATCTGCGCCTCTCGCGGGTTGATGCGGAGGACTCTGGCGCCGCTCTGGCCGATGCGCTCGCTCAAGTCGCGAATGGTCGGGATGGCGGTACCGGCGCCGAGTTCGACCACCACGATCTCTTCAGGCCGATGGTGGTCAAGGAATGCCTCGAAGCGCTCCTGCTGGGCGCTGCTGCGATCACCGATCCAGCCGTAGTCGCCGAACATCAGGATATTCGGTCGAGCCACAGCGCCGCAGCGGCAGCGCGGCAGATGCTGCGCCCGCATGGTCGTCTCCTCGATGGGGATTGTTTCGTCGTTAGGCCAGATCGTCCCGCTGCAGGGAGTGGTGCATTGCAGGTGGTGGATCGAGCCGTGCACCTCAAGAATAGCGTCAGCGGCGAATCCTGCTTTCTGGAACTGGCCATCGACGTTGGAGGTGACGACGAAGCCGTCGAGGTCATAGCGTTGTAGCCAGTTATGCAGCAGAGCAAAACCTAGGTGGGGAACGGTGGCGCGGTAGAGGTTGGTACGATGACCGTAGAAACCCCAGCCGAAGCTGGGGTCGCTTTCAAAATGGGCCGGATTGGCGGCGCCGATAAAGTTGATACCGAGGCGTTCATACATCGGGTAGGCGCGCCAGAAGCCGTGGTCGCCGCGAAAGTCGGGGAGCCCTGAGTCGACCCCCATCCCGGCGCCGGCGGTGACGAGTAAGGCGCGGGCCTGCCGCAGGATCTCGGCGGCCTGACGGGCGTTCTCGGCAACGGACATGGTGAACCCTCCACACAACAGAAAACAACGCCTAAAAAGATAGCACAATTAGGGGGCAAAACGGAAACGATTCACGTCTGTATACAACTTCATGAGACAGGCGTCTCCCTTTCTCATACGATGCGAATAAAGTGAGATCAAACAGGAATTTAGGTTGACGATATCTCGGGCGGTTTGCTACATTCCGCGAATTGTGCGCTCAATGTGTAAACGTCAGATTCCTTGACCGGAGAGAATTGCATGCCGTCCATGAAAGTCGTTATCGACGAGGCCCGTTGTAAAGGGTGCGCCCTCTGCACCCTGGCCTGTCCGAAAAAACTGATCCGCATGAGTGAAAAACTCAATCGCCAGGGGTTCCTCCCGGCGGTTTTCCCCGAAGCGTGTAACCAGGATTGCACCTCCTGTGCCCTCTGCGCCCAGATGTGCCCCGATGTGGCGATCACGGTGCAGAAAGAAGAGAAGGGAGGGGCACAATGAGCGAACGTCAACTCGTCGCCGGGAACATCGCCGTCGCCATGGGGGCGCTCGCCGCTGGCTGCCGCCACTACTTCGGTTACCCCATCACCCCCCAGAGCGATATCCCCGCCTACATGTCGGCTGAACTGCGTAAGCTCGGCGGGACCTTCATACAGGCCGAGAGTGAGATTGCCTCGATCAACATGCTCCTTGGTGCCAGCGCCTGTGGCTTTCGCGCCATGACCTCCTCCTCGAGCCCCGGCATCAGCCTCAAGCAAGAGGGGATCAGCTACATGGCCGGGAGCGAGCTCCCCGGGCTGATCGTCAATATCTGTCGCTCCGGCCCCGGCCTCGGCGGGATCGACGCCTCTCAGGCTGACTACTTTCAGTCGGTGAAGACCGGTGGTCACGGCGGTTACCGCACCATCGTCGTCGCACCCGCCTCGGTGCAGGAGATGTACGACCTCACCATCCTCTCCTTCGACCTCTCCGACCGCTATCGCATGCCGGCGCTGCTGCTGGCCGACTCGCTGGTCGGGCAGATGAAAGAGGCCCTTGAGCTTAAGCCCTATACCCTGCCGAGCGATCTGCCGGCCAAGGAGTGGGCGGTGACCGGCAAGCTCTGGCGCAGCGACCAGCGCATCGTCAAGTCGCTCTACCTTGGCGAAGGGGAGCTTGAGCAGCACAACTGGAAGCTCTGGCGCCGCGCTGAAGAGCTCAAAGAGAAGGAGCAGCGCAGCGAAGGGAAGTACCTCGACGACGCCAAACTCATCGTCACCGGTTTTGGCAGCGCCGCCCGTATCGCCAAGACAGCGGTGGAGATGGCGCGTGAGGCGGGGATGCAGGTCGGCTTTTTGCGCCCCATCACCCTCTTCCCCTTTCCCGAGAAGGCCTTTGCCGAGGCGACAGTGAGCTGCAAGCAGCTCCTCTGCGTCGAGCTCTCCACCGGCCAGATGGTCGAGGATGTGCGCTTAAGCGTCGCCCGCGACGCCGAGGTCGCCTTCTACGGTCGCCCTCCGGGAACCGGCTCGCTGCCGACCCCCGAGGAGCTCTTTGCCCAGATTCAAAAGCATTACGGAAAGGGGGCCTGATATGAAAACGGTCTTTTCCCGCCCCGCCTCATTGAAGGATGTCGCCACCCACTTCTGTCCCGGCTGTCAGCACGGCCTGATCCATCGTCTTGTTGCTGATGCTATGGATCATTTCGGGGTGCAGCAGCAGACCATCGGCGTCGCCTCGGTCGGTTGCAGCGTCTTTCTCTACGAATATTTCGATATCGACGTCGTCGAGGCGCCACACGGTCGGGCTCCGGCGGTTGCTACCGGGGTCAAGCGGGCCCGGCCCGAGAGCTGCGTCTTCACCTATCAAGGGGACGGGGATCTCGCCGCCATCGGCACCAGCGAGATCATCCACGCCGCCAACCGTGGCGAGAACTTCACCGCCCTCTTCGTCAACAACACCACCTACGGCATGACCGGTGGTCAGATGGCCCCGACCACCCTGCCGGGGCAGCGCTCGCTCACCTCACCCGAGGGGCGTGACGTTGCTCTTGACGGCTATCCGATGCGCATGGCCGAGGTGATCGCCGCTCTTGACGGCACCGCTTATTCGGTGCGGGTGGCGGTGAACTCGCCCAAGAACATCCTCGCTGCCGGTAAGGCGATCAAGAAAGCCTTCGAGTACCAGCTCGAGAACAAAGGCTTCGCCTTTGTCGAGGTTCTCTCCTCCTGCCCCACCAACTGGGGGATGGATGCGCTTGCCGCCAATGAGCGGGTCGAAACAGAGATGATCCCCTACTTCAATCTCGGGACCTTCAAGGAGAGGAGCTAAGCCATGACCCACGACGTATTCATGACCGGTTTCGGCGGTCAGGGGGTCCTGATGATCGGTAACCTCCTCGCCTATGCCGGAATCCTCGAAGGGAAGAATGTCAGTTATTACCCCTCCTACGGGGTTGAGAAGCGTGGCGGTGCCGCCAACTGCATGGTGATGGTCTCCGATGCTGAGATCGGCTCGCCGGTGATCGGTGCCCCGAGCGCCGGGATCATCCTCAATCAGGCCTCCTATGATCTCAACATTGCCCGTTTTAAACCGGGTGCTTTCTGTCTTCTCAATAGCTCTCTGATTGATGAGGGGGCGTTGAAGCGTGACGATCTGGCGACGGTGCGGCTGCCGCTTAACGAGATGGCACTTGAGCTCGGTGATGCCCGTCTGCTCAACATGATCGCCGTTGGTTGCTACGCGGCCAGCTGTCAGTCGGTAAGTCTTGACGCTCTCAAAGGGGCCCTCAAGAAGGTGCTGCCGGAGCGCAACCACCGCTTTATCCCCCTCAATATCCAGGCGATCGATCTCGGCGCGGCCCAGATCAACAAAGGGTAGGGGAGAGTTCATAGCCGTCGTTGCTCTGTGACGGGGATAATGGTATAACGACTCGGGCGGCTGAACAGGCCGCCCGAATCCGTTCAAGGGGGGTTCACGCCATGCCGACCGTCGAATTTATCCGCTTGCGCAAGCCGGAGAAAGCGAAGTACCTCTGCGACCTCGCCGAAGACTATCTCGAACAGGGGAAGCGGGTGCTGGTCACCGTCCTGGATGAGAATCAGGCGGTGACCCTCGACCGGTTCATGTGGGAGTGGAAGAAGGGCTCCTTCATCCCCCATGTCTATGCCAATGGTGCGGTCGAGAGCCTTGACGACCCGGTGGTGATCGTCACCGACGAGATCAACCCTAATGGCGCCAAGGTGCTGGTGATGGGGAAGCCCTGCTCCGTCGATTTCTTGCGCCAGTTTGACCTGGTAATCGATTTTGCTGAGCTTTATGACGATACGCTGGCTGAGGCGTCGCGCGTCCGCTTTGCCCGCTATCGCGAGGTTGGTTTTGCTCCGAAGATGCATGAATGACGGTGGCGATGCGAGTCGCCTCTACTTTGCTTCTTCTCCCGACATCGAGGTCGAAACCCCGCTTATAAAGGAGAGTGCTACCGCTCTTGCGGCCTGGGCGGCCCGTCCCGGTGAGATCTTTACCGTCAGCGATGCCGATGGCGTGGGCTACCGCGCCCGGCTGGTCTCTCTCGATCCGCCTGTGGCGATCCCTTTTGTTCGGCTCGCCGAGTCTCATGAGGGTTGTGAACTGGTGCTCTGCCAAGCGCTGCCGGCGCGCGAGCGTTTCGAGCTGATTCTTGAGAAGCTGACCGAACTTGGAGCGGCGCGGATTGTTCCGTTCTCTTCGCGCCACTCCCTGACTCTGAAAGAGCGTGACGCCAGCCAGCGTAAATCGCACCGCTGGCCGCATCTGCTGCAGCGGGCCTCACGTCAATGCCGGCGCACGATGCTCCCCGAGTTGAGCGATGTTCTCCCCTTCGAGGCGATGTTGCAGGAGGTTCACGAGGCCGACCTCGCCCTGATCCTCGATGTTCGTCCCGAAGCGCTCCCGCTGCGCCAGCTCTTTGCTACGGCCCAGACGCCACAGCGTATCGCCCTTTTGGTTGGGCCAGAAGGGGGCTTCGCGCCGGAAGAGATCGCGCAGGCGCAGCAGGCCGGGGCGATTGCCGTATCGCTGGGTCAGCGTATTTTGCGCACCGAGAGCGCCGCGATTGTCACCGCGAGTTTATTACAGTACCGTTTCGGTGATCTCGGTTGACTTCATGCGGCGAATCAACGATAAATGATCCCCCTTTGCCCCGCATGACGGCAGGGCGATGACTTTTACAACGGAAATAACGATTCATGTCCCTCGATAACGTCAGCATTGTCCTTGTCGCGCCTCAAGGCGGCCTGAACGTCGGTTCGGTCTGCCGGGCGATGAAAAACTTTGGCTTCTCCGATCTGCGTCTGGTGGCGCCCGAGGTCGATCACCTCGGCGACGACGCCCGGCGCATGGCGGTCAAGGCGGCGCCGCTGCTTGAGTCGGCCCGCATCTTTCCCGATCTTGAGGCTGCGCTCGCCGATGTCCAGTACGCCCTCGGTACCACCCGCCGTTTCGGTAAGTACCGTGAAGATTTCCTCCACCCCGACGACGGAGCGCAGGAGCTGTTGCCGTGGTGTGAAAAAGGGCGCGGCGCCCTGGTCTTCGGGCGTGAGGACAAGGGTCTGCTCACCAGTGAACTCGACCTCTGCCAACGCCTGATCACCATCCCGACCTGCGACGAGCTCCCCTCCATGAACCTCGCTCAGGCGGTTGCACTCTGTCTCTATGAGACCGCTCGCGCGGCCCGTGGTGCCTCCGACACAGGTCATGGGCGAAAGAAGCTCGCCCGTGGCAAGGTTCTTGAGTCGATGTATCATCACATGCGCCAGACTCTGCTCGATGTTGGCTTTCTTGATCCCCAGAATCCTGATCACATCCTCCGCTCTTTCCGCCGGATTTTCGGCCGTGCTACCCTGAACGACCGCGAGGTGCGCATCCTCCATGGGCTCTGGAGCCGTCTCGACTGGATTGAGGGAGAACGCCGCCGGCTTGGTGATGAGAAGGGGGAGGAATCACCATGAGCGAACTTCTGCGCCGGGTCGAGCTTGAGAACGGCCTGATCCTCACCTTCTCTGACGCCAGCAACCGTTATTTCGGTGACTACCACCGCATCAATCTTGAGTTGGTCTGCAGTCTCGCTCTTGAGCGGGCGACGGCGCTGCCGTCCGAGCTGATCGCGGCGGCGCGCAAGAGCTGCGGCGATGAGGTGACCTTGTGTCGCAACCTTGAACGGATGGGTGTGGCCGGGGCCGATGTCGAATCAGTGCGTGAGCAGATGATCGACGACTTTCTTGAAAGTAACCAGAGCTACTTCTCTGAAGCGACGTTCCCTGAACGTTTTGTCATGCAACAGATCGAGCGCCAGAAGAAGGTTCTCCCCTGGATGCGGTCAACATCGTGATCACGCTCACCATCGACAGCCTCGCCTTTGGCGGTAACGGCGTTGGTCGCTGCGAGGGGAAGGCGATCTTTGTCCCCGACACCGCCCCTGGCGACACGGTGCGCTGCCGCATCCGCCGTAATAAGGGGCGCTACGCTGAGGCCGAACTGGTCGAGGTGATTGACCCCTCACCGCTGCGGCGCACGCCCCCCTGTCCGTACGCAGGACGCTGCGGCGGTTGCCAGTGGCAGCATCTCGATGATGCGGCCCAAAGCGACTGGAAGGCGCGACTCTTCGCCGACACCCTGAGTCGACACGCCGGGGTTGATGGTGGGGTTAAGCCGTTTGTCGCGGCACCTGAGCCGTTTGCCTACCGTAGCCGAATCCAGTTCAAGTGTCGTCAGAGCGAGAATGGTTTCGTCCTTGGCTTCTACCGCAAGGGGAGCCACTACGTCATCGACATCGATGCCTGTCCCGTCGCCGATCGGCGCATCAACGATCTGATCCCGCAGATCAAGGCGTGGCTTGCCGCCTCGCCGGCGCCGCAACAGATTCCCCAGGTCGATGTGGCGGTGGATGACGAAGGGGCGTTGCGGCTGGTGGTGCACCAGATTCATCCTGCTGACCCGTCTTTGGTCGATTATTTGCGACAGCTTGCGCTGCGTGAGGGGCTGAATCTCTTTTTGCAGCAGGGGAGGAAGAACACCCTGACAAAGCTACATGGTGACGAGAACCTCTTTATTCATCCTCTGGGTGACGCCTCACAGCGTCTCGCCTACGGTCCCGGTGGTTTCTCTCAGATCAACCTCGCCCAGAACCGACGACTGGTGCAGGCGGTGCTCGAAGCAGCGAATCTCAAAGGAGATGAGCGGGTGCTTGACCTCTTCTGCGGTATGGGGAATTTCTCCCTGCCGCTGGCCCGTCAGGCAAAAGAAGTGGTCGGCGTCGAAGATTATTCCCCCTCAATTGCCATGGCGCGTTACAATGCAGAGGTCAACACGATCAAAAACGCCATATTTCATGCTTGTGACTCCGCTGAAGCGCTCGATGACCTGACGGCGCAGGAGAGCTTTGATCTCGTCTTGCTCGACCCGCCGCGCAGCGGGGCCTATGCGGTTATGAAGTCGTTGCAGCGCCTTAAGGTGCCGCGTTTACTCTATGTTTCCTGTGACCCGCCTTCTCTGGCTCGCGACCTCAAACCGTTGATCCATGGCGGCTATCGTCTGGTCTCAAGTCAGGGATTTGATCTTTTCCCCCAGACTTATCACACAGAAAGTTTAACGATTCTCGAGCGTACCTCCGCCTGATCGGTTATGCTCAAGAGTAAAGTCTAATTCGCGTTGTCGGGGGCGGGATGCGACCTTGTCGCGTCTCCCCCTTTTTTTCCCTGAACCAAAGAGGATTGAATGTCGTCCAAAAGTTATTCTGCCGGAGATGTCACCGACGCCCGTTGCACCCGCTGCCGCGCGCTTACCAATCACACCATTATTGCCATGGTCGGCGAGACGATCGCCCGCGTACAGTGCAACACCTGCGGAGGTTCCCATAACTACCGCCCGCCAGCGAAGCCGAAGGCTGAAAAGGTCACAACCGGTATTGCCCCCAAAACACCGAAAGCAAGGGCTCCTAAGAAAAGTAGTGAGGCACAACAGTGGCTCGACGCCTGTAGTGCCACCGACCCTGCGGGTTTGCGTGCCTACAGCATGGAGAGCGCCTTCAAGGCAGGGGAGCAGTTTGCTCATCCAACCTTTGGCATCGGTCTGGTGCAGAGCGTCCAAAAGCCCAACCGCATGGAGGCCCTTTTCCGTGATGGTGTCAAGGTGCTGCGCTGCCGCCTCTAGAAATTGCTTCTTTTGTTTAAAAACAGTGACTTGTGGGGTGTGTTGGTGATCTTATTATAGATCTTATTTATTCGTAGAAAGGTCACGTGACGTTGGTCTGAGGAGGGAATTATGCCATTCGAGCCGACGATGAAGATTCTGGTCACCGGTGCAAGCGGCTATGTTGGGGCGCGACTGGTCCCACGTCTTTTGGCCAAGGGGTATGCGGTGCGGGCTTTTGTCCGGACGCCGGCAAAGATCGCCAGTCGCCCTTGGGCTGGGCATCCTCAGCTTGAAATTTTCAAAGGGGACCTCTTTGACCCTTCGTCACTAAAGGCGGCATGTCAGGGGTGTGCTGTCGCCTACTATCTCGTGCACTCCATGAATCCGGCCCAGGCCGATTTTGCCGCAGCGGATCGACAGGCCGCGGAGACGATGGTGGCGGCGTCAGAGGCGGCAGGGATCGAGCGAATCATCTATCTAAGTGGCCTTGGGGATGATGGCGAAGGGCTCAGTCATCATCTGCGTTCACGGCGAGAGGTGGCTAAACTTCTACGCCAAGGGACGGTCCCGGTGACGGTTCTTCAGGCGGCGATGATCATCGGTTCAGGGAGTGCCTCCTTTGAAATCATGCGCTATCTGGTCGAGCGCTTGCCGCTGATGATCACTCCCCGCTGGATTGATACCCCCTGTCAGCCGATCGCCATCCGCAATGTCCTCGACTATCTTGTCGGGCTTCTCGACCACACTGAAAGTGNAAAGTGCTGGAGAAACCTACGATATCGGTCAGGATGAGGTGGTCAGCTACCGTCAGTTGATGCGGATCTATGCGGAAGAAGCGGGGTTGCCGCGCCGCTTGATTCTTCCGGTACCGTTGCTGACCCCCCGCCTGAGTTCCTACTGGATTCATCTGGTGACCCCGGTCCCTGCGGCCTTGGCCCGACCTTTGGCCGAGGGGTTGCGTAACACCGTGGTTTGTCGTGAACGTGCAATTCGTACTCTGTTGCCCATTCCCCTGTTCGATACACGCGTGGCGATCCGTCGTGCCCTCATGAGGGTGAAAGCAGCCGAAGTCGAGAGCGCTTGGAGTGACGCCGGGCCGCTGCCGCCGGCAGAGTGGGCAACGTTGAGCGATCCCCGCTGGGCAGGGGGAACGATCTTTGTCGACCGACGGCGGATTCGCGTTGACGCCGATATTGAGGCGGTCTGGAAAGCGATTGCCGGGATCGGCGGGGGACGCGGCTGGTACTACGCGGATTGGCTCTGGGAGATTCGAGGTCTCATCGATCGTCTTGTCGGAGGAGTCGGTTTGCAAAGGGGTCGGCGCTGTCCGCTGCAACTTTATCCGGGGGATGCACTCGATTTCTGGCGAGTTCTTAAGGTCGATACGCCACGGCATCTGCAACTGGCAGCAGAGATGAAGCTGCCGGGGGAGGCGTTGCTCGATTTCCATCTTACAGAAGCTGCAGAGGGGGGAACACAGCTCGACCTCGAGGCCCGCTTTCATCCTCGCGGAGTGGGGGGGCTTCTCTACTGGTACGCGGTTCAGCCGTTGCATGATCTTGTTTTTAACGGGCTGTTGCGTGGGGTGGCCGCCCGCTTGCAACGACCGGTTCTTGAAGGTCCGCTGCGGCTTAAACAGGGGGAAGGGTAAATTAGGAAATTGCGGGGACAGGAGCGCATCGACTACAGCCGGGACTGCTCTTTCAAAGGGGAGAACGACCTTCACCTTGACGGTGGCTTTCGTTGTTGGCCAGTTCAACCCGTTCGAGTTGGTAGGTGGTTGGGAGGATCGCGTGGAAGGGGTAAATCTTCAACGGTCCGCGCTCCAGCAATGTGTCGAAAAGAAGGTAACCGGGAAGAGTGTCCAGATGATAACGATCGCGCAGCGCCTGAGGGGTGAGATGGTGCAACTGCGCTTTTGTCGCGTCAAGACGGTCCTTATCCGTTTCAATCAGTGAGACGGTACGCATCGGACACCTGAAAAGGTCGGCTAAGATAGCGTGAGCATAGCACTTCCCCCTCGAAATAAAAACGCAAAAGCTTTTCATCTTTTTGACGTAAGAACATGAAATATCAGCTGGTTATAACAGATGATCCAGGATTTTTCATGGTGCGATGGGACCTCTCCATCTGGGTGGGGCTTCTCCTGTTTTTGTTCCTGGCATCGCCTGTGTGTGCCGAGAGCGTGCATGGATACAAGCTGTCATTGCAGGGAGGCTGGCGTCAGGAGAACCTTGATTGGGACATCGCCGGAGTCTTTAACGGCAGCGAAGTCGATATTCTTTCCGAACTGAACTGGAAAGAACTTCAAATTGCTGAACTGGTCGCCTCGGCCCGACTTGATGTCACAGCTCATTCTTATCCGGAGCTGCTTGGAGTGATGCAGGGTCGACTCGCTTATGGTTTGATTTTCGACGGAGTGGTCATCGATTCTGACTACGCCGGGAGTGGGCGAACCTTTATCTTCTCCCGTTCGCGCAGCGACGCCGGTGACGGCGATGTCATGGATGGCGAGCTTTCCTTGGGGGTGACGCCACTTCAGCCCTGGCATGGAGTGGAGATTCTGCCGCAGATCGGGCTTGAATTCCACATCCAACGTCTCACAATGTTTAACGGTGTCCAGGTTCTTTCACGGCAGTTTTTCGCGCCGGGGGTGGCGCTGCCTCCGCTTGGGCCCTTTGCGGGTCTCGACAGTCGTTATGATACCTATTGGTTCGGCGGTTGGCTCGGTGTCGAGATCGCTTCCCGAGATGAAACACAGTCTGTCTTCTGGGGGGGGAGTTTGCGGCTTTCGCGCCTTCACCTTTATGCCGAAGCGGACTGGAATCTACGCGAAGACTTTGCCCATCCTGTCAGTTTTACTCATGAAGGGGATGGTTACGGGGGACAACTTGGGGTGTGGGGCGGATATCGTCTGGGTGATCATCTGCTGCTGACTTTACAGGGGGAGTGGTTACGTGCTGAGGTCAAAAACGGTATCGATCTGGTCTATCTCTCTGTCGGTAGTGTTGCCCGAACTCGACTCAATCACGTTGAGCGTCGTGCGCAACGTCTTCTGCTTGGTCTGAGCTATTGTTATTAGCTCGGGGAAGAAAGAGGGCGAGCCAGATTGTTGCCTCATCAAGGGCGGTCTTCTCGACCCGGTGCCGACAGTGAGCGGGGATCAGGAGGTGATCACCCGGTTTCAGAATGGCATGACGGCCATCTGCAAAAGCGATCTCACCAAAGCCCCTGAGTACCAGCACCCACTCATCCTCCGGTTGGTCGTACCAGAAGCCGTCCGGTGACCTCTCTCCGTGCGAGACGATTCTCTCAAGCCGGATTCCAGATTGTTGCAAGAGCAGTTCGACACTTTCTCCATCATCACCCTCCGCCAGATTTTTAAGTAGATTTCCTACCAAGATCACCTCCTGATATTTAGACCCGATTTCGTTTCAATTGATCCAGAGGGTAAAAGGTTCCGCGCCAGTAAATCCCCCCCTGCCAAAGATTAAGGAGTGTGGTGCGCAACATGAGGTAGATAAAGAGCGCCGCTGCCAGTGGGTAGCCGAGAGCGAGCCAGGGTGACATGGCGTGAAAACGGACGCTACTGGCAAAGCTGAAACAGAGCAAGGTGATAGAAAGAGCCGCCAGTATCTGAGGCAGCCCACTGCCAAGGAACAACACAAGATAGGGGGCGAGGCTGAATAGGAGGTGGAAAACGACACCACAGGCGATCAGCCAGAGTCGGTAGTCGGTGCCGGCAAAAAGGTTTTTCTCCAGGCCCTGAATCAGTTCGCGCAGTGAACTGTACCACTCGACGCAGAGAAATTCCCTCCCGAGAGCGACATCCTGTCTGAATCCCCCTTTTTTAAGGATTTTGCCGAGCTTGAGGTCATCATCAGGTCGTAGGGCAATACTCTGATGTCCGCCGACGGCGGTGTAAGCGCAGCGCCGGACCAGGTTGAAGGCACCGATCCCGATATGGGCACCGCTTCGGGGATCATTAACCTTCCAGGGACGGACGAAGAGGGGGAAGAAGAAGGCGATGAACGAGGCGACAAAGAGACGTAGCATCAGCCCGCTTAGCTCTGTGCGGGGCGAAACGGCAAGGTGGTCAAGATTCTTGTTGAGGAGAAAGGAGACTGCCCGGCGTAAGGTGTCTGGGGCCATGACGATGTCGGCGTCGGTAAAAAGAAGGAGTTCGCCTTGCGCCATGGCGACGCCCTGCCAGAGAGCGTGATTTTTCCCGAGCCACCCCAACGGCAAAGATTCGAGGGTTACGATCTTAAGATGCGGAAATTCTTGTTCCAGCCCAGTGAGGATCTCGCCGGTAGAATCCTCTGAGCGATCATTGACGACAATCAGTTCAAGCTCTGGATAGTCAAGCTGTAATAGCGACGTCAGAGCCTGCCTCAGGTTTCGTTCCTCGTTGCGGGCGGCAACAATGATACTTACGGAAGGGAGCTCTTTCGCCGGGCGTACCTCAACTGTCGACAATGACAGCAGCTTTCGGTTGCCGCGCCAGAGGATGACAGAGATGATGGCGTAGAGGAGCAGGGTTGCCCCTTCAAGAAGAAGGAGAGAATTGAACATCAGGGAATACTGGTCGCTGGGAGAGCGTGGCCGAAGAGAGCAAGAAACTGGGTCGTCATGCGGTAGGTAATCCCCCAGAGACGGGTGCGTCCCGGACCGAGCAGGTCGAGGGCCGGTCGCACCAGCCGTTCACCGCGAAAGTCGACTTCAATCTGAGTTTGACGCTGTGGATCGACAAGTTCATGCAGCGGCATCCAGAAAGTCTGGGCGATTTCATCACTGAGGGTAAAGGGAGCTGTGGTGGGAAGGTGGTAGGCGTAGCAGGCGACGACTACCGGTAGATGCGCCCCAAAGACATCATCGAGGCGGCCGAGATACTCCCCTTGGCTCAAGTCAAGACCAATCTCCTCACAGGTCTCTCGTTCGGCCGTCTGCTGCGGCGAGGGATCGTCGTTTTCGATGTGACCGCCGGGAAAACCTATATTTCCTGACCAGGGGTCCCCTTCGTGTTCCGAGCGCAGGACGTAAAGGACTTCGGGGCCGGTCTTGTCGCAACGCAACAACATGGCAACGGCTGCGTGTCGATGTTGTGGAAACTCTTCGCAGGAGACGGTCTGTGGTTTATGGCTGGAGAGGGTCTGGCGGATTTCAGCAAGAGGTATCATAACTTAGAGTTTAATCTCAGGCGGCAAAAAAAATCCACCCCCCATGATGATGTAAAGAGATGAAAAAGTCGCAGAGGTTGACTTTGACAACGTTTTTATGGATGATGAAAGCACATGGTGCCGGTTGGATACCGACAAGACTAAACCGCTCGCGAGGGTGGGACGGAAAGCCCAAGGGTCTCCATGAGACAGCCGGGATGCCGAATTATCCATGGAAAACATGTGATATATCGGCTTTTTTTGTTTCTACGGAGACCCCTCATATGCTTAGTCTCGCTGATCCTGCGCCTTTTTTAACTCCTCGAACCCGAACCGAAGCAGTCTACCATTCGCGGCGTCCGCAACAGGTTGCTCTTGACGACTTCCCCTCTCATCCCTGTCATCTTGTCATTCACGTTTTGCGTACCGGTTCCCGGCGTGAAATTGTTACGGCGATCTTTTCTGACGCGCCTTCCTTTTTGAGAATCTTTCGCACTCCCGAGGTTCGTTTCAAGACAACCTCCTTTCAGGCGTTGCGGCAGGCGGTCATCAGTTTCTGGGGGGAATTTGGTTTTGAGATTCTCCCCATCAAAGGGGCAGATGATGTGACCAAGTGTCAAAACAAACTCTTGAAACTGCAAGAACGCTGGTTGGGGGATGAGACGGGTGGGGCGACTCAAGAAGGGAGTGATCCCTTGAGTCTGCGTTTGGAGCAAGCGTTGACCGTTGAACTTGTAGAGGAAGATAACGACAATGTGTCGCCGGCGGAGCAGTTTGTCATTGATCCGGCGCGTAAATATATCACCTACGCTGACCCCATCGACCTGTTACGCCTTCACTATTCCCACAGCGTTGTTACGCTCAACCCGCAAGGGGGAGAGAAGCAAGAGTGCCGCGCTTTTGTCTGTGCTCTGCGGCAGCAAGGGAAGGTTCGTCTCTATGCTGCTCTCTATCTGCTTCGCGATCAACGTTCCCTGATATATCTTCCCAAGCGTCCCCCCACCAACATGGAAACGTTCCTTGCTCGTTATGAAACCGCCCTGAAGTTTATGGATGTCTGTGGTTTTGTGATGGACGAACTGCGTCTCTCCCGCGATCCGCGTGAGCGTTCTAACCTTCTGAAAAACGTTGTGATTCTCAAACATCAGCGTCCAGAGGTTAACGTTTAGAGGTCTTCTTTTCTCCCTGATATTCGCAAAAAAAGCCAAAAGAGGACAAAAAAAGTCATCTTGGTCTTGACGGGCAAAAATCTTCCCGTATAATACCCCGCATTACGCAATGCATTTTTCACACAAGGAGACGCACACATGAAGAAGTTTGTTTGTCAGGTCTGTGGTTACATTCACGAAGGAGATGCTCCCCCGGCGTCCTGCCCCGTTTGCGGTGTCGGTTCCGATAAATTTGAAGAGCAGTCGGGCGATCTTACCTGGGCCGATGAGCACCGTATCGGTGTGGCCAAGGATGTTGATGCTGAAGTTCTTGAGGGGCTGCGCGCCAATTTCGTCGGTGAATGTGCCGAGGTCGGGATGTATCTGGCGATGAGCCGTCAGGCTGATCGTGAAGGTTTTCCCGAGGTTGCCGAAGCCTATAAGCGCATCGCCTTCGAAGAGGCCGATCATGCGGCTCGTTTCGCAGAGCTTCTCGGTGAAGTCGTCACCGCCGATACCAAGACCAACTTGCAGATGCGAGTTGATGCCGAGAATGGTGCCTGTATGGGGAAGAAGAAGATTGCCACCCGTGCCAAAGAGCTTGGCTACGATGCCATTCACGATACTGTGCACGAGATGTGCAAGGACGAGGCGCGTCATGGTCAGGCCTTTGCTGGTCTGCTCAAACGTTATTTCAAGTAAGCGCCGACGAAATCCAGTGGTAAAAAAGCGGCCAGCCCTTAGGGGCTGGCCGCTTTTTATTTGGTCTTAGTCGAGAAGTACCGCTTCGCGCCAGCCGCGTACCGAGTTGATCAACCATACTTTTCTTGCGCGGTACAGATCCTCCGGTTTGAGAACAGCTTCACGCAACGTCCCCCTCTCCAGTTGCTGTCGCCTCAAGGTGCCGGGGAGGAGGCCGCATCCAAGCGCCGGGGTGAGGTTCTCACCGTCTATTTCGAGAACGAGATTAGCTGTGAGTGTTTCAGTGAGTTCCCCCCGCTTGTTCCAGAGAAGAACCTCATCGGCCTTTGGGCAAGCTGATTCTTTGGCTGTTTCATAGATGATGCGATGGGTTGTTTTGTGGTAGATGAAAGGGCTGTCGCTCGACACCGGCGAGCTGGCCAGAGCGAGTCGTAAAGGGTCTGCTCTTGGGGCGGCGAGTGGTGCCGCTTCAAGGTTAAATGTTCCGTTGGCAGCGAGAAGCAGACGGACCTTGTGGGGGAGGGGGGGGAGGGTTTGCGCCAAATTTTTCATTTTGACGCAAATATCTGTTTTTGGATAAAGGCGGTCGAAGTAGTCGGCCGAGGCGGCGAGGCGTTCAAGGTGTTCTGAGAGTAAGGCATACCCCAACAGCGGTTCCCATAGAAGAGATTCGAGTAGATCAAAGCAGGGGAGGGGATGGGTGAGGATGCGTCCTTTGGCAAGACATTCATGGTACTCCGCTTTGGCTTCCGAACTCCAAGTGATCCCGGCACCGACCCCATATGTGCCACGTCCTGACTCCCGGTCAAAGAGGGCGGTGCGGATAGCGACGTTGAAGCGGCTGCGGCCATCGGGGGCGAGGTGCCCGATACTCCCGGTGTAGATCCGCCGCGGTCGCTCTTCAAGCGTCGCGATCAGCTCCATTGTTCTCACCTTAGGGGCGCCGGTGATCGAGGCGCAGGGGAAGAGGGCAAAAAGGATCTGCGAAAAAGATGCGGGGCTTCGGGTGCTCGCTGTCGAGGTCATCTGCCAGACTGTCGGATATTTCTCGACGGAGAAAAGGTTGTCGACCGTCACTTCCCCGCCGAGACGGGCGAGGTCATTGCGGATCATGTCAAGAATCATCACGTTCTCGGCCCGATCCTTGGTCGAATGGTGCAGCGCATCACGCCGCTTATGATCATTCCCCCCTTCGGGGTGGCGTGGCAACGTCCCCTTCATCGGTCGGCAGCGCAGTGTCGCCCCCTCCCGTTCGAAAAAAAGCTCCGGCGAGGCCGAGGTGATGACAAAACGCCCGGTATCGATATAAGCTGCCCCTTCTGCTCTTTGCCCATGGACCAAGGCAACGAAGAAACGCCAGGGATCGTCGGGGAGCGTATCGCACTGCAGGGGGAAGGTGAGGTTGACCTGATAGGTTTCCCCGCGGGCGATGGCGGCATGAATCGCTTCGACCTTGCGAGTGAAAGTTGCCTCGTCCCAGAGCGGTTGCCACGACAGCGGTTCAACATCCTCGGGCGGCGGTAGCTTGATGACCTCGGGGGGGGGATAGATCCCGAACCAGGCAAGGGGGAAGTCGGTCTTGTCGGTGCTGACACAGAAGGCTTGATCAAAGGCACTCGCCGACTCATAGGCGAGAAAGCCGGCAATGTGGTGACCGTTGGCCAGCGCCTCTTCAACCTGTTGCAGCAGCGCGGGGATCTCCCGCGGCGTTTGTGCTTGCAAGAGGTGCAGCGGAGCACGATGCAACAGCCAGCCGTAAGCCGGGTCGTAGATCAGCGCAGAATGAAGGGAGGGGGGAGAGAGCATGACTCACCTTGAAGAAAAAGTCCCTCCTTTTAGCAGATTGGACAGATAAAGGCGAGTTTTTCAGATGGAAAACAGCGGTTCAAGGGGAACCGTGGCGATATCGAAGGCCTCACCGACCGCCGCGCAGGTGAGCTGGCCCTCGACCATGTTGATGCCGCGCTGCAGTCCAACATCAGCGCGAGCCGCCTCCTTCCAACCCTGTTTGGCGAGAGTGAGCAGATAGGGGAGGGTGGCGTTGGTCAACGCCTGAGTCGAGGTGAGGGGGACGGCACCGGGCATGTTGGCGACGCAGTAGTGGACGATCTCATCAACGATGTAGGTCGGATCGCCGTGGGTGGTGGGGTGTGAGGTGGCGAAGCATCCCCCCTGATCGATGGCGACATCGACCAGCACCGCCCCTTGCGGCAGCAGACTCAGCATCGACCGATCAATGAGGTGCGGCGCCTTGGCTCCGGGGACGAGGACTGCGCCGATCACTACGTCAGCGCTCGGTAAAAGTTCACGTAAGGTGGCAGGGGAAGAGAAGAGAGGAGTGCAGTTCTTCGGCATCATGGTGGAGAGCTGGCGCAGGCGCGCCATATTACGGTCGAGCAGGGTGACCCGCGCCCCGAGGCCGCAGGCCATGAGGGCGGCGTTGCGACCGACAGTGCCGCCGCCGATCACCACCACATGGGCCGGGACGACACCGGGGACGCCGCCGATGAGCAGGCCGCGTCCGCCGCGACTCCGCTCGAGGCAGGTCGCCCCTTGCTGCGCCGCCATTCTTCCGGCGATCTCGCTCATCGGCGTGAGCAGTGGTAGTCCCCCGCCTGCATCCTCAACGGTCTCGTAGGCGATGCAAACAGCGCCGCGCTCCAGCATGGCGCGGGTCAGAGTCTCATTGGCGGCAAAATGAAAGTAGGTAAAGAGAACCTGGCCGCGGCGGATCAACGGGTATTCCTGTGGCTGTGGCTCCTTAACGTGCAGCACCAGCTCGGCGCGACCGTAAATCTCGGCGGCGCTTGCCACGATCTCAGCTCCGGCCTCGACATACATGGTGTCGGCAAAGCCGCTTCCGACGCCGGCCTGACTCTCGACCAGTACCGCCTCACCCTGCTCCCGCAGCATCTCGACCCCGGCCGGGGTCAGGCTGACACGGTTTTCTTCGCTCTTGATCTCCTTCAACACCCCGACGATCATGACCCGCCTTTCTGCGTAGATTGAAGGAGGAGAATGGGGAACTACTCCTGGTTTTTCTTCAGGATGATGCGGACGACATCTTCCCCGATGACTGTGGCCGTGTTGGTAATCGCTCCCTCCTTCAGATCGGCGGTCATCTCAAGGGTCAGGATGTCGCCATCGGCCAGAGGACTCTCCGACAGTTCTTTCAGAATCGGAAAGAGGTCGGCGCTGAGGAATTTGACGGTCAGGTCGGGGTAGCCGTCCGGTCCCGCTTCGAGGCAGTCGTACTCAGAGGTTTTGCCAGTGAGAAAGGGGAAAGGAGTGGTGACGTCTTCGATGTTGCTGTGGATGGCGCTGACCCCTGCAAGTTTGACCGTCGCGGGATCAATCGCCGTCACATCAAAGTCGGCACTTCCGACGATCGCCGCCGAAGTGACCCCTTTCTTGTTGAGGTTGAGCGGATTGGGGCAGGAGCCGGGCTTGATGTCGATGGCGACGGAGAGTGTCGGTTGCTCGATGGCAATGGTCGCTTCGACCGCCACATCGTAGTAACCGTGCTGCCACCCTCGGGAGCCGAAGACAAAGGTCAACGTGGTCGGTTCGCTGCGTTCCTGCAGGGTATAGCTCTTGCTCACGGAGCTTCCCCAGTTGAACCCTTTGCTGTCAAGTGGCGAACCAGAGTAGCTGACGAGGTGGCTGCCATTGTATTGCCACGGTGTATTTTCGAGCAGAGCGTAAGAGGTGACATCCCAGCCGCTTCCCCCCTCAAGATACCCCTCTACCGTAATGTCGAAGGGGGCATTGGGAGCGATCTGGTCGGGAACGGTCAGAATCGCACAGGCTTGCTGGTAGCAAGAGGTGACGGTCGCCGCGAAGGCTTGGCCGGTGATGAGGAACGATGCCAAAAGCAGCAGGACGATCTTAGACAGTGATGACATGCGGATAGCCTCCGACGCATGGGGTGAATGGAATTCCTTGGTTGATTATAACACCCGCAGGGGATGAAAAAAGAGTGTTTTGCTGGGAAAAGAGATCTTTTCACGTTTAATCGCGAAAAATACTTAGCCCAGCCATCCCCGGCCTGGTACCCCAAAGAGCAGGGCAGCATACCAGGCACCGAGAATCGTCGTGGCAGAGGTGAGGGCGAGAAGGGTGTTGACAAGAGGCGTGGGGCGTCCTGTGCGTCTGATGATGACCTCGCAGAGGGCACCAAGGAGAAGGCCAGCGGCAAAACCGAAGAGGTGGGCGCCGAGGTCGGTGCGTTCGCCGGCGCTGCCGAGCAGGGCGAGCAGCCCCAAGCCCGCCGCTACCGGCAACGGCCAGCGGCGCTGCAGCGGCCGGCGGTAGCGGACCAAGCTCATCGCAGCGAGGATGCCGACGCAGCCAAAGACGGCAGTCGAGGCGCCGACGGAGCGGTGCGCCGGGTTGTGCAGCCAGGCGTTGAGCAGATTGCCGAGAATTCCTGAACTGAGCACCAGACTCCAGGCGAGGCCACCGCCGAGGTCGCGGCTGAGGCGGACGATGAAGACCCCGCCGATCGCGATGTTGCCGAGCAGATGCAGGTGATCGGCGTGCAGGGTCAAGGCGGTGACGAGGCGCCACCACTCCCCCTGGCGAATCAGGTCGGCGGCGGCGCAGCCGAGGTCATTCCAAAGGACGGGGTGATGCCCGAGCAGGTCGATGTTGAGTTGGGTGAGGTTATAGAATGTGGCGACCAGAACCAGTATCGAGAGGGTGGCGAGCATGTTGTCGCGCAGCGGGGTTGGGGGCGGCAGGGGCGGGGGCCAGTTACGGTTCTCGGCAGCGTAGAGAGCGAGCTCTTCCTGCGCCGACTCAAACTGCTCCGTCGGCACCTCCAGCGACCAGCCGCCCCGTTCGGCGGGCGTTTGACGCCAGTCGATTCCTCGCGCCTCGAGGACGACCACCCACGGCCTAAGCTGTCGGGCGCTGCGTCCCGTGGCCAACAGCTCATCGCCGGGGAGGGAAAGCTGTTGCCACGCCTCCTCCAGCGCGAGAAGGTCGTCACCTTCGCTCATAAATCGTTTTCCAGAGTTGCTTCAGGCGCCGCTCACCTTGTAACACTTCTGCCGGGGACAGCTTTTCGCGAATGGCGGCGTAGTGCGAACGGGCGATACCGTTTTTCTGCCGCGCCGCCATCCCGACCCAGGCGTAAGCCTCGATCAGTTCTTTACGCGACGTCGCCCCGGCATAGAGCTGAAAACCGTAGTTGCTCTGGGCCAGCACCTCCCCCTGTCGCGCCGCTCGGTGGTACCAGCGCTTCGCCTCGGCGATATCCTGTGTGACCCCTTCTCCCAGTTCAAAGAGCCGTCCCAGCGCGTTCTCGGCCGCCGCCAGCTTGAGCTGCGCCGCCTTGCGGTAGTATCGTGCCGCCTCGCTGGCATCCTTGTTGACCGTCTTTCCCTTCTCATAGAAAAGGCCGAGACGATAAAGCGCAGAGGCATCCCCCCCTTGTGCCGCCAGTCGATACCAGCGCAGCGCCTCGTCTTGATCCGCCGGCATGCCGCTGCCGGTTTCGGCCATCAGCCCAAGGTTGTACTGCGCTGATGCAAGGTTCTGTGCTGCGGCCAGATGCCACCAGCGCCGCGCCTCGCTGAAATTTTGTGCCACCCCGTCACCCGTGGCAAAATGGACGCCGAGCTCCTGCTGCGCTGTGGCATCCCCCTCTTGCGCCCGCTGCATCAGGTCCGAGGCGGCAACAGGGGAGACCAAGAGGGCGAAGAGAAGAATGAAAAGGGCGTTTTTCAATAGAACTCCTCCTCGTAATCGGAGACTTCGTTGAACCAGCCCGGATGTTTCTCTGCCTCTTCCAGCGCCGCCGCGGCCTGAGCGATGATCTTTTCGCGGTCTTTGGGGTAGCTCCCGGCGAGGTTGAGGATGTTCGAAACGTGATTCGAACGCAAAATGGTGTGGTGCGGTCGCAGATCGCGAACGATGGCGAGCGCCTCCTGAATCACCTCCCCATTGCTCAGCGGCTCGATGGCGGCGTAATACGCCTCGTTGTGGCGATGGAACATGGTCAGCAGCGAGAAATAGGCAGGAGAGAGGGCGTTGATCCAGGCGGCAGTGGCTGCGGCGTGCTCACGACTGCGCTGGCGTCCGGCAAGGCCGAGGATGGCGGTGATCGAGAGCTTCATCCCCGCTTGTTGCGCCATCTGGCAGAGTTCGAGCATCCGCTGCGGCGTGAACCCCTTGTCGGCCAGCGCCAGCGTCTCAGGATCGCCGCTCTCAAGCCCGACATAGAGGATTCGCAGCTTGCGCTGCTGCAGCGCCGCCAGCTTCTCCTCGCTCTTCTTGGCAAGGCTGTTGGGGGAGGCGTAGGCGCCGATGCGGGTCAGGTTGGGGAACGCCTCGGCCAGTGCCGCGAGAATCCGCAGCAGCCCTTCCTGAGGATAGATCAGGGCGTCGCCGTCGGCGAGAAAGATGCGACGGATATGCGGCCGGTGCGCTACCGGTACTGCCGCGATCTCAGCGAGAATCGCCTCCTCCGGGCGGATCGTGAAGCGCTTCATCTTGTACATGCCGCAGAAGCGACAGCTGTTCTGCGAACAGCCGAGGGTGATCTGGAAAATCAGACTCCCCGCCTCAGAGGGGGGGCGAAAAAGCGGTTCGTTGTAGGGGAAATAGTACATAGGAATTCCGGGGACAGGATACGTAATTAGCGTTTCTTCGGGCCGGGACGTTGCGGCAGCAGGGGGCGTTGCAACGTCTCCTCCAGCATCGTGACGAACGAGGCATCGGCCAGAGGGCGGCCTGTGCGTTCGTGGCGGCGGAAGGTTTCGTTATCGACCTTCGCGTCGGTTGCGAGAAATGCGCCCCAGTCGCTGACCATTTCGCGTAGAGGGGAGAGCGTGGTCAGACCGTCGTCTTCGTCGCGAAGGTGAGCGCGGGCGCTGCTCCAGCGGTAATCCCCCGGCATCTGGCACAAATCTGCCGCCACAGGGTTTAGTTCAACGTAACGGGAGGCGGCAAGCAGGTAGTTCTCGTCCATGATAAAGGAGGCGAAGCGTTCCTGCCAGAGATGACCGCGCCACTCTTGGCGAAAATTGATCCGGCGGGTGTAGCGGCGGTGGGCCTCGCCGATGGCGCGGGCGAGACCGTCTTCCGTTTCGGGGACGGCGATCAGGTGGACATGGTTCGGCATCAGGCACCAGGCCCAGATCTCGACCTTGTAGCGGTGACACCACTCGGCCATCAGGTCGAGATAGGCCTGATAGTCGTCGTCGCAGAAGAAGGTCTGCTGGCGGCGGTTACCGCGTTGGGTGATGTGATGGGGGTAGCCGGGGGCTACGGCGCGGGCGAGTCTGGCCATGAGAGGAGGATAGGTGGAGAGGGATGGGAAGTCAAGAGATGCGTATACTGTCCCCGGAACTCCGCCAGAGGAAAGGGTTGCCGATGTCGTTAGACGGCTAAACAATCGTCCAAGAAAGTGCCTCGGCTACCGAACTCCGCATGAAGTTTTTTGGCAGGCAGCACGTGGTGCACTTGCAATTTGAATCCACCCGATTCGTAATTCGCCCCTGTTCTAGTCATGACCCTTGTTAAATATAATTATCACGTTTTTTTATTATTTTAAATAATTCTTCATCAAATATTTTTGCTAAATAGGTTGCACCAGCCTTTGTTAGATGTCTGCAATCTTGACTTATAAACATATTTTTGTCTGTAAATATGGGTACCTTTCCGTTTTTGTCAATTATTTTATTTATTATGTCTATGTATTTATTACCCCATTCTGTTTTTAACATATTATTTAATTCTATATATCCATCCTCCATGAAAGTTCTCTGCTTGAAGTATCCTTCACCAGAGTAGTTGTAAAAATATCCATTATTAATTCCAAAATTTTTTGTACCAACAATGAAAATTTTTGAGTAATCTAGTTTGAGTTTATTTACGTCTGACTTATTGGCAGTTGAGTAAAATATAATATCAGATGATTTTGATCTTAGTTTGAAATCAGAGCTATTTAATGGGTCATTAGTATATGATATTTCAATGTCTTCTTTGTATTTTGATTCAAGTAGGACATTTGCCCAATCTCTTGCAAAGCTGTTTCCTATTATTAGTATTTTTGTTTTTTTTGTGTTTTTTTCAAAGTTTTTGTTGAAAGTAAAAATTTCTGAATTGTATTTGGCGTGAATGTTTCTGCTTGAATTTTCTTTCTTTATATCAAGTTCTGGAACGTCTCGAATAATTCCGCCATTCCAATATATGTAAAGTGATGGAACCGTTGTTAGGAAAAATAAAAATGCCAATGTTTTTATTGCTGTATTTGTTTTTAATTTATTTCTATTTCTGAATGGCTTTTCTATTAATTGGTAGCTGGCTATGGATATAGTTATAATTATTAATGTGATGATTAATATATGCTCTTTTTCTGGCTTTTGGAAAAAAATATATCTTGAATATGCTAAGATTACTTGGTGCCACATATATAGGCTGAAACTTATAACTCCTATTGATATTGAAATTCTATTTTGTAATATTAGTGATGATAATTTGTTGTTTTCGTTTGATGAAATAAGTAGTGATAACGTTAATGTTACGGTTGCTATAATTGCGTAGTTTTTTGGTATGAAATATTGCCCCCAAATAAGTACCATGATTAGTAATGTTAATAGTAATCCTGAATATTTGTGGTTAAATACTTTTTCTTGTAGGTGGAGTGCTGCAATTCCACCAATGGCTAGCTCGAAAAATCTGAATGGAAGATGGTAGAATTTTATGAAATCATTAAATGGCAACAGATATAGTATCAATGAAGCAGATCCTATAATGGTTAGTGCTGGTATAAGTAGTTTTTTGTGATGCCTTCCTATTATTGCTAATAATATTGGATACGCAATGTAATACTGTTCTTCTACGCCAAGGCTCCATGTGTGCATAAGTGGTTTGAATTCATTTGCAATGTCCCAATAATTTTTTGTTGTTATGGCCTGGAGTATGTTGTTGGAGAAAATGTTTGTTGCAACTACTGACTGGGCTAGGTTCTCAAGATCGTCAGGTAGCATTACAAATATTCCAAAAAGTAGTGCAAAAAAAACGACAAATAGTGTCAATGGAAGGATTCTTCTTGTTCTGCGTATATAAAACTCAACAATTGAAAATTTATCATTTTTTATTTCTCTGTATATAATTCCAGTTATTAAGTACCCGCTTATAACAAAAAAAACATCAACGCCAACAAAACCTCCTCCCGCCCACGGGTNCAACGCCAAGATAGCCACTGGGAAGAAATCCGAAATGAAATGCTATAACTACTACAACGGCAATTGCTCTTAAACCGTCAATATCTTTTCTGTAGCCATTGGATTGCTTGAGAAGCATAAATATAACTCCACATTGTAATTAATTTTACAAATTATTTAATTTTATATATTAAAATATTTTATTTTTTGATTGATAGCCAATGCGAAAATTGTTCAAGTGAAATCACTTCCTGAAATGCCAATATCTAAAAATAAGTAAAAAGTTATATTCTTCCTCTTCTATCATTCTTTCATATTTATCCTCACATTGACCTGCCCAACTGTTACTTGATTGCCAGTTGTTTTTGAATATTTTTCAGGAATGTATGTTTGTCCAAGAGATGATAGAAACGTCGTCATAACAGCAACTCTATACAGCGAAGGATGCTTCATCCATAAATGGAGAGAGTTGCAGAGAGAGAGTATGCAACCTTTCTTGGGCTGCGCCTTTTCTCTCTCTTTGCGGGTACAACGCCAAACGCCGCCGGACAGTCTGCTCCTGACGATGGCGGCGTCTGTTTTTTTGCCGTTTGTCTCCATCCTGTTTATCCCTCGAGATTTGCTCAATCAAATGCAGGCAGTCTAGCGCATCGGCGGCCGCCAGACAACGTTTGTTCCTTTTGAGAGAAACGGAGCTTTTATCCCGCAATAAGATCGTACAGCGAGGTGCTGAACGTCTCGTCTCTGGCGAGGGCGACAGCGGTGCAGGTGGTGGGGAAGAGGTCAACGTCGACATTGGTGATGCGCCACGTCCCGGCGTCGGCGAATTGGACGGTGGTGGCGGGTTCATCATCGCGGATGACCGAGAAGCTGTTGGAGGGGAGAGCGAAGCCCCGACCATCTCCTTTGATGAGAGCCTCTTTGCGGCACCAGAGGCGATAGAAGGCTTCACAGCGCTCAGCGGCGGAGCGTTGGCGCAACCAGGTAGCTTCATCGGGGGCGAAGAAGCGCTCGGTGATGGCAGCGAGATCTCGTTTGTCACGAACCCTCTCAATATCGACGCCAATCTCCCGCTCAACGGTGACGCCGCAGACAAAGAGGTTGGCGCTATGCGAGAGGTTGAAACGCAGCGGTGTTGCTAAGGCGAGGGCCGGTTTCCCTTGTGGTCCGCTGATGAGGGGGAGGGTCGCTGCGGGGCGGTCGAGGTAGCGGGCGAGGAGCAGGCGCAGCAGGGCGCGGGAGGCAAGAGCGCGTTGGCGAACTAACGGGTGGCGCAGGCGGCTCAGGCGTTGCAGTTCCTCGTCGCTGAGCAGGGGATGGAGGGTGGCGGGGGAGACGGCGTCGAGATCGGCGCGCCAGAGCTCGACATGGTGGAGCTTCGGCAGAGGGTGCACCGCCTCGGAGTCGGTCACGGGGTGGCGCCCTGCAGCGAGGCGCGCAGGCGGCGCAGCCCCTCGTCGAGGGAGACCCTCGGGGCGTAGCCGAAGTCGCGACAGGCGGCGCTCAGGTCAAACCAGTGGGCGGTGGAGAGCTCACGGGCGACGAAGCGGGTCAGGCGCGGCTCCTGCGGCAGACGCAGCAGCGTGTAGAGCTTCTCAAGGCAGAACCCGGCGGCGTAGGCGACGGATGCCGGAACACTTCGCTCTACCGGCGGCAGGTCGGCGCTGGCGAGGATGCGGTTGACCATCTCCCAGAGAGGGAGCGGTTCCCCTTGGGCGATGAAGTAGGCCTTGCCGGCCACGGGACTGCCGATGGTGAGGTGGTCGGCGGCCTGCAAGTGCGCCTCGGCGGCGTTATCGACATAGATCGTATCGACGAGGCAGGGACGCTTACCGATGCGGCGTAGCTGACCGGCCCGACCCCGCGCGAGGATGCGCGGCACGAGATGGTTATCGTTCGGCCCCCAGATCAGGTGCGGTCGAAGCGAGACAGTGGCGAGTTGGGCCGAATTGGCGGTGAGCACCCGCTGCTCGGCGAGCGCCTTGGTCTGAGGGTAGAACGCCTCAAAATGCGCGGGGTAGGGGACCGACTCATCGACCCCCTCCATGTCGCGGCCGTTGAAGACGACGCTCGGCGAGCTGGTGTAGACCAGTTTGTCGATGCCGTGGGCGGCGCAGGCGGCGAGGACGTTGTCGGTGCCAACGACGTTGGCGCGGTAGAAGTCGTTATAGCGCCCCCAAACGCCGGGGAGGGCGGCGACGTGATAGATGATCTCGCACCCTTTTGCGGCGGCACTGACCGCGGCAGGGTCGGCGAGATCCCCCTGAATCTGGGTGACACCGAGAGCGTCAAGGGCGCTGTAACGCTGACGTGAAAAGCTGACTACCGTATCGCCTCGCTTGCACAGGGCGCGGACGATGGCGCCACCGAGAAAGCCGCCGCCACCGGTGACCAGCGCTTTCATCGCACCTTCCCTTTGGCCCAGCGTGCGAGCTTCTCGCGGAAGATCTTGGCGTTGTGGCGGATATCGACGGGGAAAGCGGGGTGAAAGAGGATCTGCCCGGCCGCAAAATTGAGACCGTTCTGTGATGCGATCTGTAGCAGTTCCGTGCGGATGCGATTCTGCTCTTTCTTCTCAATCCCCTTTTCCAGTTCGATACAGATCGCCGGGCGCTGTTTCCCTTTCGTGCCGACACCGACCAGAGCGCTACGGAAGACCTCGGGGTGGGTGTTGAAGATCGCCTCGGTGGGGATGGTGAGCAGCGTCTTGTCGTCGCACTCGACCCGGTGCGCCTTGCGACCGCAGAACCAGATGCGCCCCGCCTCGTCGCGATAGCCGAGATCGCCCATGCGGTGGTAGAAGGTGGCGTTGGCCGGATCGAGAATCTTGGCAAGATCGGTGGAGTCGGCGCGGTTGTAGTAGCGACGGGTCACCTGCGCCCCGCGCACGGCGATCTCGCCGATCGTATCCGGTGGCAGAGAGAGGTCGTCGCTCCAAAAGGGGATCGCCTCATCGCGAATCGGGATGATCTTGATCGTCAGCTCCGGCACCGGTCGGCCGACGCAGACCCCATGACCGGCATCGGTCCGGGCGCGGGTCTCGCCGAGGATCTCGTGGTGGCCGATGGAGCAGACCGGCAGCGACTCTGTCGCCCCGTAGGGGGTGAAGATCTCGGCCTCGGGTGCAAGCAGCGAGGCGAAGCGCTCAAGGGTCGCCGCCGGTACCGGCGCCCCGGCCGAGATGACACGGCGCAGCGACGGAAATGAACGTTTCTGCTCCACCCCCCAGCGGCCGACCCGGTTGATCAACGCCGGTGAGCCGAACATGTTGGTGATGCCGAAGTTCTCGATCGCCTCGGCGATCTTTTCGGGGTCGACCTCGGCCGGGCGGGTGAAATCCATATCGGGGATGATAGCGGTCATCCCGAGCGCCGGGGCAAACAGAGCGAAGAGGGGGAAGGTCGGCAGGTCGATCTCGCCGGGAGTGATGCCGTAGATCTCTTTGAGCGCCGCGACCTGACGGGCGAAGTTGCCGTGGCTGTAGACCACCCCTTTGGGGACGCCGGTGCTGCCGCTGGTAAAGAGGATGGCGGCTGTGCTTTCAGCGTCTGTCTCGGCCATGCGGAACGCCGGTGCGCTCTCCCCTTTACGACGCAAATCGTCGAGAGTGATCCCTCCCCAGCCGCGACGTTTGCCGACAGTGATCTGGGTGCGTAGGCTCTTCTTCCCCCAGCCGAGAAGAATCCGGGCGATATGGGCTTTGGGGATGCCGATGAAAATCTGTGGTTCGGCTTCAGAGATGCAGACCTTGAGGTTCTTCACCCCCATCCCCGGATCGATCATCACCGGAACGACCCCCGCCTTGAAAAGAGCAAAGGTCAGAGCGAAGAATTCGAGGCTCGGGGTGACCATCAGCACCGCCCGCTCACCGGGCTGAATGTCGCTGGCGAGAAGTCCGGCGGCGATGATGTCGCTGGCGGCGTCGAGCTGGGCAAAGGTGTAATGGCTGTAGCAGACCCGCCTTTGCGCATCGCGGCCGGTGGGGAAGACCACGGCCTGGGCGTGGGGGCGCAATTGCGCCATGCGCGGCAGATGGGCGGCGATGTTGGAGAGCGTGGTCTCGGACATGGCGATAGAGGGTCGGCTAGTCGGCGAGAGGGTGCCGGGAGAGAAAGTCGCGTACCTGCGGGATGATCTCGTTTGCGGCGTCTTCAAGGATGTAATGGCCGCAGTCGGCGAAACGATGCACCTCGGCGGCGGGGAAGCGCTTCTCCCACTCAGCGAGGAATTTCTCATCGAAGACGAAGTCGAGCATCCCCCAACAGATCAGCATCGGCAGTGAGGCGAGCTTATGCAGATTGTCGGCGGTGCGGTTAACCCGCTTCCAGGCGCGGTCGCCCGCATGCAGAGGGATATCCTGGACGAAGCGCTGGGTGGCGATGCGGTTCTCCCAACTGTCGTAGGGAGAGGTGTAGGCGGCGCGCAGCTTCGGCGAGAGGGGGTTGCGTTTGCAGCCGACATACGAGGCGGCCACCGCAAAGGCGTTAAAACCGCGCACCAACAGCGAACTTAACGGCGAGTCCCGACAGATGGCGAGACCTAAGGGGAGTTTCTTGCCGTTTGGCAGCGGGAAGGCGCCGGTGTTGAGGACGACCAGCCGTTTGACCTGGGGGATATGCTCCACCGCCCAACTCATGCCGATCATCCCCCCCCAGTCGTGCACCACGAGGGTGATGTCACGCTCGATGCCGAGGTGTTCCAGCAGCGCGGTCAAATCGTCGACCCGGCTCTGCAAGGTGTAGGCGTAACGGTCATCATCCGGTTTGTCGGAGAGGCCGCAGCCGATATGGTCAGGGACAATGACCCGGTGGTCTTTGGCGAGTTCCTGGGCGAGATTGCGGTAGTAGAAGGACCAGCTTGGGTTGCCGTGCAGCATCACCACCGGGGCGCCGCTCCCCTCGTCGAGGTAGTGCAGCCGCAGCCCGTCACGGTCAAAGTAATTTGAGGTGAAGGGATACCCGTCGATCACCATTGGATCGCCATCATCATGCAGTTCAGACCGCTGCCGATACCGAGGAAGCCGACTGTGTCGCCGGGGTGCATGAATTCACGCTCCTTGGCGATGGCGGCGGTAATCGGCAGAGAGCAAGTCCCCATGTTGCCGAGGTAGGGGAAGGTGGAGAAGTCGTTTTCCAGAGGAATCCCAAGGGTCTTGAGGATCAGTTTCTGGTTCGCCTCACCGACCTGATGGCAGATGACCTTGTTGATCTCTTCGCCACGGCACTGAATTTTGTCGAGGAAAGCATCCCAAGTGACCTTGCCGAGGGCGACACCGTATTTCATGATGTTCACCGCGTCGGTGCGCATGTACTCGCTGAAATTCCCCTCGCCTTCATTCTTGAGCCCCCAGTTGCAAAGCTTGTGGTGTTCAGGGGCGGTGATGGTGACGCCGCCGACCAGCTTGCGGCTCTTGGAGGAGGCAAAGGTGCCGTCAGTGAGCAGCACCGCTACGGCGCCGGAACAGCCGGTGAGGGTCGCCAGTGAGAGAGAGAACATCTCCATGGTCGGATTGTCGAGCATGCGGCGAATCATGATCTCGTTGA
>PKUF01000046.1 GCA_002869635.1 Desulfuromonas sp.
ATGCGATGGTACACAAGTTCATTGGGTAAGAAGTTCATCATGGGAATCACGGGGCTGCTGATGGTCGGCTTCGTGGTGGCACACATGTTGGGGAACCTGTCGATCTTCGGCGGTGCCGACGGGATTAACGCTTATGCAGAGCATCTGCGTGCGTTCCCGCCGATGCTGTGGATTTTCCGGCTGGTGATGCTGGTCTCTTTCGGCCTGCACATCCTGACCGGGATCGACCTCTACCTGCAGAATCGGGCAGCGCGTCCGGTGAACTATGCCACCAAGGTCTATGAGCGCACGACCTTCATGGCCCAGACAATGATCTGGACCGGTCTTCTGCTGGGGAGCTTCGTGGTTTTCCACATTCTGCATCTGACGATGCACATCGGCAACCCGCAGTTCGCCGAGATGGCCGACGCCCTGGGTCGCTTTGACGTTTTCGCCATGCTGCAGGCGAGCTTCGGCAAGTTCTACCTGGCGCTGCTCTATGTCGGCGCGATGGTGGTTCTGCTGCTGCATCTGTCGCACGGGATCCAGAGCTTCTTCCAGTCGCTGGGCCTGACCAACGACAACACCCTTCCGGTTCTTGAGAAGGGTGGGAAAGTGGTCGCCTTCGTGCTGATGGTCGGTTTCATGCTGATCCCCATCACGATCCTCTTTGGCGTAGTGAAATAAGGAGTAGAGACAAGTGATACTCAACGGAAATTGTCCGACCGGACCGATCACCCAGAAATGGGACAAGCATCGCCAGGAGATGAAGCTCGTCAACCCGGCGAACAAGCGTAAATTCAAAGTACTCGTCGTCGGGACCGGCCTCGCCGGTGGCGCCGCCGCCGCGACCTTAGGTGAGCTTGGCTATAATGTCGAGGCCTTCTGCTATCAGGACTCGGCCCGCCGCGCTCACTCTATCGCCGCTCAGGGCGGGATCAACGCCGCCAAGAACTACCCCAACGACGGCGACTCCATCTTCCGCCTCTTCTACGACACCGTCAAAGGGGGCGACTTCCGCGCCCGTGAGGCCGACGTCTATCGCCTCGCCACGGTCTCCAACAACATCATCGACCAGTGCGTCGCCCAAGGCGTTCCCTTCGCCCGCGACTACGCCGGTTACCTCGATAACCGCTCCTTCGGCGGTGCCCAGGTCTCCCGTACCTTCTACGCCCGTGGCCAGACCGGGCAGCAGCTGCTGATCGGTGCTTACCAGGCCCTCTCCCGTCAGGTCAAAGCTGGCAGCGTCAAGCTGAAGACCCGCCGCGAGATGCTCGACCTCGTCGTCGTCGACGGCGAAGCCAAAGGGATCACCTGCCGCAACCTCGTCACCGGCGAGATCGAGAGCTTCTGGGGCGACGCCGTTGTCCTGTGCACCGGCGGTTACGTCAACGTCTTCTACCTCTCCACCAACGCCATGGGGTGCAGCGTCACCGCCGGCTGGAAAGCCGCCAAAAAAGGCGCCTTCTTCGCCAACCCCTGCTACACCCAGATCCACCCGACCTGCATCCCCCAGAGCGGCGACCATCAGTCAAAACTGACCCTGATGTCCGAGTCGCTGCGTAACGACGGGCGCTGCTGGGCTCCGAAGAAGAAAGAAGATTGTAACAAGAAACCCGGCGACATCGCCGAAGAGGATCGCGACTACTACCTCGAGCGTAAGTACCCAAGCTTCGGCAACCTCGCCCCCCGCGACATCGCCTCCCGCGCCGCCAAGGAGCAGTGCGACGACGGCCGCGGCGTCGGCCCTGGAGCCCGCGGCGTCTACCTCGACTTCGCCGCCTCGATTAATCGCCTCGGCGAAGACAAGATCCGCGAGCGCTACGGCAACCTCTTCGACATGTACGAGAAGATCACCGACGAGAATGCCTACAAAGTGCCGATGCGTATCTACCCCGCCCCCCACTACAGCATGGGTGGCCTCTGGGTCGACTACAACTGCATGAGCAACATTCCCGGCCTCTTCGTTTTGGGCGAGGCGAACTTCTCCGTCCATGGTGCCAACCGTCTCGGCGCCTCGGCGCTGATGCAGGGTCTGGCTGACGGCTACTTCGTCATCCCCTACACCATCGCCAACTACCTCGCCCGCATCACCCCGGGTAAAATCACCACCGACCATCCCGAGTTCAAGGCGAGCGCCGAAGCGGCCAAAGGCAACCTCGACCGCCTGCTCAACGTCAACGGTAAGAAGAGTGTCAGCGAATTCCACCGCGAACTCGGCAAGATCATGTGGGAGAACGTCGGGATGGCACGTAGCGATGCCAGCCTCAAAGACGCCCTTAAGCGGATTCCCGAGCTGCGTGACGAATTCTGGAATAACGTCAAGGTCACCGGCAGCGGCAGCGAAGTTAATCAGCAGCTCGAGAACGCCTGGCGCGTCGCCGACTTCCTCGAGTTCAGCGAGCTGATGACCCGCGACGCCCTGCACCGCGAAGAGAGCTGCGGTGGCCACTTCCGCGTCGAGCACCAGACCGAAGATGGCGAAGCGATGCGTAACGACGCCGACTTCTGCTACGCTGCGGCGTGGGAATTCAAAGGCGTGGACAAGGCTCCCGAGTTGCACAAAGAGCCTCTGACCTTCGAAAACGTTGAACTTGCCGTAAGGAGTTACAAATAATGGGCGGGACAGCAACCACGACAATGAACCTGACGCTTCATGTCTGGCGTCAGAAGGATGGGAACGACAAAGGGTGCCTCGAGCAGTACGACGCCAAGGATATCAGCCCCGACATGTCCTTTCTGGAGATGCTCGACGTCGTCAACGAAGATCTGATCAAACAAGGGATCGAGCCGATCGTCTTCGATCACGACTGCCGCGAAGGGATCTGCGGCATGTGTTCACAGATGATCAACGGCATTGCCCATGGCCCCGACGAACTGATCACCGCCTGCCAGCTGCACATGCGCAAGTTCAAAGATGGTGACAGCATCTTCATCGAGCCGTGGCGTGCCCGCGCCTTCCCGGTGCTCAAAGACCTGATGGTCGACCGCGGAGCCCTTGACCGGATCATCCAGTCCTACGGCTACACCAGCGCCAAGACCGGCGGAGTTCCCGATGGCAACGCCATCCCCGTTGGCAAGCAGAACGCCGACCTGGCAATGGATGCCGCCGCCTGCATCGGTTGCGGTGCCTGCGTCGCTTCCTGCCCCAACGCCTCGGCGATGCTCTTCGTCTCGGCGAAGATCGGCCACCTCGGGATGCTGCCTCAGGGGGAAGTCGAAGCGGCCCGCCGGGTCCGCGCCATGGTGGCGCAGATGGACGCCGAAGGGTTCGGTAACTGCACCAACCACTACGAGTGCGAAGCGAACTGCCCGAAAGGGATCAAGGCGACCTTCATCAGCCGCATGAACCGCGAGCTGATCAAGACCATCCCCTGTCCTCCCCGTGAGGCCAAGGCTGGCGCCTGATCCAACCTCACAACCTGCAGCAACGCTAAGCGGCCCGGAAGTCTTCTTCCGGGCCGCTTTTTGATGGAATTTCTCTTTTGAATTGATGGCGATCAGCGAAACATCCGTCGGAAAAGACCCTTCTTCTCCTGTTCCCGTTTCTCTTGCAGCGTCCTCATCCCTTTCCGGGCCAGGGTGTTGCGTGCGTCCTGGCGTAGGGCTTTGCCGAATTCCGACTCGGCGAGATTGTCCTGCCCCGCCTCAAAGAGCATCCACCCTTTAAAAGCAAAGGCGGCGGCGGTGCGTTCCATACTGATGGCACGGTTGAGCATCTGCCGTGCTTTGTCGAGCATCGCCCGGCTGTTGGTGTAGCTCGGGTTGCGGTAGACTGCCCAAGCGAGGTGGGCGAGGTAGTCGCCGTTGTTGCTGTCGATGTTGCAGGCATCCTGCAGTGCCTTTTCGGCGTTGTCCCACTCCTCCATTTCGAGGAAGACCTTTCCCGACTGAGCCTGAACCTGTGCCTGGAAGATATCGTCTCCCTTTTCCCCGAGACCGACTCGCTCTGAGTTGAGTAGCTCGTCGTAGCGCTCTTTTTTGACCATGTCCGAGAGGGTGTTGTAAGCGGTGGCGACGGTTGAGAGGATCTCTTCGACCTTCTGTGCCTCGGCGCCGCCGAGCTGCATCAGGACGTCGGGACCGAACTCGCGGGTGATGGCGAAATAGCGCTCCTTGAGCCGGTCGAAAGAGAAATCCCCCTGTTTGAGGTTGAAGAGTTCGTAGTAATTTTTCCCTTCAAGGTCGCTGGCGTACTGTCGCACCTTTTTCTCAAGCGGGTTCTCGACTGTCGAAATCGGTGCGGTCTGGGCCGCCGCCGCACCCGGAAGTTCTGCGGCGAGGGAAAGGTCGCTGTCATCGACGAGGTCGGAGAAGCTTTCGAGAGCCTCTTCCGCCAGAGTCTCGGGTTCTTCCTCGACGGCGTTGAAAAAGGTCCGTACAGGAAGATTGTCGGGGGCTGCGCCTTGGAGTGGCGCGGAGCCGACAGTGAACATGTCGAGCATGCGCAGTGTCTTGATCAAGGCCTGCGGCGTATCTCCTTCTCCACACTCTGAGAGAGGTCGGCTGCCGTCGCAAAGGTGCAGCAGTTGCTGCTCCGCCGGGGCGAGCGAGAAAAAGTTGATGTAACGGAAGAATGTTGGCGATGGTGCGAAGTAGCGGCGGCCAAGGTCGGCGGGCATCCCCGTCGCGGCGAGTTTGGGGTAGCGGTGATACCCTTGGTAGAGGATCATCGGGACGTTGACTGCCAGCGGTTGTAGCCCTTGCGGGAGCGGCAGAGGGGTCTCGCTTGCTGTCATCGCCGGGCGACCGCAGGCGGCGATCAGCTCGTTGACCAGGTATGAGAGGTGAGTCTGGAGCAGGTCGGGGTGCTCGAGACAGCCGAGTTGTACCAGAGATTCACCGCGTTTTTCGCCGTCATGGGTGAAGTAGTTGAATTCTTCTGGGCTCAGCGCTCCCTGAGCTTGGAGGTAATCACCGAGGTTTGAGTAGGAAAAGCCGGGCGCAAGGGCCACCGGAATTCCGCCGAGGCAGAAGAGTTGGTGCGTCTTCTCCCCTTCGTGTAGGGTGCACAGGCCGGTGAAACGCTGAGTGAAGAGACGAAGTAGATGGCGATCAAAGGTTGTGGCCGGGTGTGACATCGCTGTCGTTGTGGATGGTGCGAGTGCTGTCGCACCTCCTGTAAGGTCCGCGGGTTTTGCCACAGGAGGTGCCGGTTCTTTAGAGGGAAGAGAGGCTTGTAACGCTTCAATGAGTTGAGCGGCGCGAAACGGCTTCTCAAGGTAGATCTCGACACCAAGGGATTTGGCGGCCGCGACGTATTTATCTCCCTTGTAGAGCCCCGACATAACCACAACGGGAAGGTTTTGGGTCTTGGGGCTCTGGCGCAGCTTCTTGAGGAGATCGACGCCGTGCAGGCGGGGAAGTTTAAGGTCGAGCAGAAGAAGGTCGGGGGTGTTGGCGATGACCGATTGAAGCGCTTCTATTCCGTCGTGGGCGAGGAGTGGTTGATAGCCGTGTTTTTCAATCAGGCTCGAGAGGGCCGCGGCGATCTGTTCGTTATCCTCGGCGATTAGAATCTTGGTGCTCATGAGTTTCCCACGTCAGAGAGAAGACGGCACCGGCGCTCAGCGTTTGAGCTGGTAGCGGCGGACGGCGGCGTTGTGCTCTTTCAAGGTCCGGGAAAAAGCGTGGGTACCATCTCCACGGGCGACAAAATAAAGCGCGTCGCTGCGGGCCGGTTTTGCCACCGCCCACAGGGCCTCGTCGCCGGGGTTGGCGATCGGTCCCGGTGGCAGCCCGGGAATACGATAGGTGTTGTACGGGGTCCAGGTCTCAAGATCTCGGCGGGTTAGGTTGCCGTTGAAGTTCTCGATCCCATAAATCACCGTCGGGTCAGCCTGCAGTGGCATGCCACGACGCAGGCGGTTATGAAAGACCGCTGCAATTTGCGGCATTTCTTCACGGTTTCCCGCTTCTTTTTGAACGATGGAAGCGAGAGTCACCAGTTGCAGTCGGTCAAGTCCAAAGCCTGCGGCCTCTTGGAGCAGTTCCGGGGTGCAGCGGCGCTTGAACTCATCAACCATCGTTTTGAGGATCGCCTCCTCCCCCTGTTTTTTTTCAAGCAGGTAGGTCTCAGGGAAGAGGAAGCCTTCGAGGGTCGGTCCCTCCAGCGCCAAGCGGGTTACCGAGTCCGGAGAGCGGGCGAGGCGCAAAAAACTATTGCCATCAGCGAGTTGTGCCTCGTCAAGCCGGGTGGCAATCTCCACCAGAGTCAACCCCTCAGGGATGGTGAGACGGTAGCGCCGAACCTCTCCAGCAAGCAGCTGTTGCAGCACTTGTGAGGCGCTTACAGGGAGGGCAAAGAGGTACTCGCCTGCCTTGATCCGTGGTCCCGCCTTCTGCCATCGGGCATAGAGACCAAAGGTCGTGGCATTGCGGATCACTCCGGCCCCAACGAGGGTTTTGGCGACACTTGAGAGTGAGGCCCCTTTGGGGATGATCACTTCGACGGTCACGCCCTCTCCTTCTGGAGGCCGCAACGACTGAACCAGCCAGAGAGAGGTTGTTGCCCCGATGAGCAAGGTCAGGATCAGAAAGAACAGTATAACGCGTCGAAGACGCATGAACGACTCACAAGAAAGAAGGAACAAGCGAAATGTCAGAAAACTAAGCTATTTTAGGGGGATGCTTCACCCCTGTCAAGAGGAGCTCCACTGCGCTGTTACGCCTTGAAGCGATTCTCCGTCCCTTTGCGCAAACGGACGATATTTTCGCGATGACGGATGACGACCATCAAGGCGATGAAGGTGGTGACGCTGACCAACGGGAGAGAGGGGGTTTGCAGGCGTACAAGAAAGGGGATGATGGTGGCGCCGCAGATTGAGGCGAGAGAGACATAGCGCCACTTCCAGAGGACGAGGGCAAAACAGAGCAACGCTCCGAGGATCGAGAGGGGAGAGAGCACAAGGAAGATGCCCATCGCCGTAGCGACCCCCTTGCCCCCCTTGAAACGGAGGTAGATCGGATAGAGGTGTCCGAGGAAGGTCGCACCGGCACTTCCTGCGACCTGCTCGGGTGGAAGCTGCAAAAGAACCTGGGCGAGCAAGACCGGAATCACCCCCTTGAAGGCATCCCCGATCAGGGTGGCGATGCCGAGCTTACGTCCGGCAACGCGATAAACGTTGGTGGCCCCGATGTTGCCGCTTCCCGAGTTGCGAACATCCTCCTTGCCACAAAGGCGGGTCAGGACCACGCCGCAGGGGATGGCGCCGATCAGATAAGCAAGCAGCAGCAAAAGAGGGTAGGGGAGCATCAGCGGAACCTGTCTGTTATGGGATGAAAAAAATCAAGAAGGCAGGGAAACGAGACTTCTTACCACACCTTGTGGGAGGAAGACAAGAATCGAGGCGCTTCCCGCCAAGGTCAGGCTTTAAGAGCGTCAGCCAATGCCGTGCCGTGCTGCTCAGCCTGTTGCAGAATGTCAGGATGTTCGAGAACTCGCCCTTTGTCGAACATTTTGAGCACCGCAAAGGTATCAATCACCTGATAACCGAGTGCTTCCATGGGGCGCTGCATCGCTTCAAGAGTGAAGCCCATCTCCTCTTTCTGGCGCTGCTCGGCCACCGCCGCAACAAGTGCTTTACGTCCCTGTCCGGCCAGTTTGCTGCTCCATGGACCGGGGCGGGGGATGTCAAAATTGTAAAAACAGTAGAGACGGTCAATGAAGGCTTTCATCCAGGCCGTGATGTTGTAGTTGTGCACCGGAGAGATGAGAAAAAGCCCCTGGGAGGTTTTAAGTTTTGGGTAGATTCCGACCATGTCGTCCGCAAAGCGTGAGCATCTGCCGGTTTCTCGGCAACCTTCGCAGCCGATGCAGGGAGAAATCTGGCAGTCTCGCAGTTGAATTTCTTCGGTTGCGATTCCGGCATGGTTAAGCCCGAGACAGACCTGCTTGAGCAGGATGTCCGAGTTGCCCCCTTGACGGGGGCTGGCACCAATCGCCAGAACCTTCGGCAGGATTAAATCGGAGGGGATGTTGGTGGACATGGCAACCTTTCACTCAAACTGAGAATCTTAAGATTAGACCACCCGGATAAAGAATTCCGGGCAGGCGGCGGCACAGTACCCGCAGAGGATGCACGCTTCACGCTCGACCTTCGCCTTGCCGTTCTCAAGGCGCAACGCCTGACTGCTACAGCTCGGGATGCAGGCGCCACACCCTTTGCAGAACTGATCCATGATCTTGATCGTGCGCAGGCGGCTTTCGAGCTTCTCCCAGGTTGCTGGGTCGGCGACCCCTTCGTTAAAGAGAGCGAGGTTGCCGTCGATCTCTGCCTTGGAGAGGAGCCCGACGGCGATGGCGTGGACTCCCGGCAGGTCGAGAACGTAGCGCAGACTAGCGCGGGCCTCGCTGATCAAATTTCCCCCGGCCAGCGCCTTCATGGCGTAGACCCCTTTGCCGTTGTCAGCGCATCTCTTGATGGCCGCCGCCATCTCAGCTGCGCTGCCGTCGATGATTCCCATCCCATTTTTATTGATCAGCGGATGGACAACCTCGATGTCGGGGTTCTCCGCGGCCTGTTCAACGGCGCTGATGTAGTGACACGAAACCCCGAGTCGGCGGATCATTCCCTCCATTTTCATCTTTTTCAGTTCGGCAAAGACTTCGGCCCTCTCGAGAAAGGGGTTCTGCAGCCGTGCGCCGTGCAGGTGAACGATATCGAGTTCTGATCTGTCGAGTTCTTTGAGCGCCTGCTCAACGTGAGCTCGGGCGTCGCACGCCGTCGCCGCGTGGGTTTTGCTGGCAATGATGACCTCGCCGTCATACCCCTTGGGCCCCTCGCGGATGTGTGGGTAGGTGCCGTAAAGGGCGGCGGTATCGAGAAGGGTGACACCTTGCTCGAGGGCGTAGCGGATCAGCTTGCCCCCCTCTTCGGGAGAAAGGTTCGACTGGAGAGGTCCAAGCGGCAGGGTGCCATAGACCAAGCGGTTAATATTGAGCCCGGTGTGGCCCAATGGGGTAGGGATCAACATGGAAGATTCCGTTGTCTGAAGGTGCAAAAGAAGTTCGGACGAAAGGGATCGCTACGATTTGCGCAGCAGGAGAAAAAGTCCGGCCACAGCTGAGACGCCGCCGCTGATGTAGCACATCATCACCTTGTTCGACGGAGCGCCGGAGAAGACGCGGGTCAGCTGTGACCCGAGAGAGTCGGAGAGCTGGTAGCCCCAAAAGGCCAGGCCGATCCCGGCCGCGAGAAGGATAGCGCCAAGAAGTTTGCTGTTCGATTTTTTCGCCATGATCTTGCTCCTGTGAAGTGCCAGGGGGGTAAGGTCAGAGCGTATGGTAGCATTTTTGTGCCTGAGAGGGGATAGGGGGGCGATCTTTTTGTTGTCAAACGGGAACTGCAGGCGGGTTTCGCCGCTGGGCTCCAAAGAGCCCAGCGGCGAAGGTTGTTGGTTCGCGTTGTGATCAGGGGCGAGTGATTGCTCCGACAGCATCGGCATCCATCCACGCCGCTGCATTGGGCCAGAGGACGGGGTCGATGGTGACCGAACCGTCGAGAGCGCCGTCGGCCAGATAGTCGATGGTGTCAAAGGCAATCTGCTTGACATAGGTCGGGTTATGCACCTGACCACCGAATTCATCATAGACGACCCACCAGTTCATGGCGACACGATACGACTCAAGGGGGTAGAGGGCGGGGTTGGCCGTCCCTTTGATCCCGACTGTGGCGTCGATGTAGGAGCGGATGATGGCAGCGGTCTCTTTGCGCCCTTCATTGGCGGCGATGAGTTCTGCCGCCGTCATCGAAGCGTGACAGGTGGTGCAGAGTGCCTCGCTGGTGATGGTCATGTTCTCTGCCTCTACCACCGTGTTGGAGTGATTCTTTTCGGCCATGTGACAGGCGACGCAAGGGCCGGCCGTGCCGGTGCCGGGAACCACTTCGTTGCCAGCGGCGTCGGTGGTACCGATCTGGCTGTGCGCAGAGGTGGTGCTGTAGGTCTGACCGTCAAACTCGTAACCGGCGTGGGTCTGGTTGGCAAAGAGAATTGCTCCTGCCGGGCCATGATGCATGACACCATGGAAGTCACGGTTGGCATCGGTGATCGCTCTGAGGCTGTCGTTGTTCCCCCAACCACCGTGGCAGGTGAGACAAACCTTCGACTCATTGACACCTTCAAGGACGATGTCGGCACCGTCATAGGTGTAGTCGAGGGTGATGTCCGAGCCGTCAACCAGCAGATCGCCGGTGGTGGTGCTGCTGTGGCAACCGCCGCAGTAGAGCATTTCGCTCTTGCTGGAAATGAAGGCGTTGGTGGTGGCGTCATAAACGGGGTCGAGATGAGAAAAGTCATTGGCGCTCGCGTCATAATTGGCCGGATCGCTCAGATAGTTTTTGGCGCCGGTGGTGGTGTGGCAGCGCTGACAGCTTTCACGATCCGCATCAAAGGCGAAGTTGAACTCGGTGAAGGCGATGACGGAATGCCGTTCTTCCTCGTATGCCATCGAGATGGCACCATCGGGGCCTTCCTCTTCTTTGAAGATCGCGATCTCGGCAGCGTGGCCTGATTTGGCCCACTGTGCGTTGATCGTGGTGTCGGCGCTGTGAACATCGTGGCAAGCGCTGCAGGCATCTTCGGCTGTTTCGTCGATGACGTACCCTTCGATCGTATTGTTGCTTGTCGCGTCGTCACCATGGGTTTCGAGCATCGACCAAGTGACATTTTTGCCGAGATGGAAATCTTCGTGCTCATGGCAGTTTACGCAGGTGTTGTACTGTGCCGATGAGATGGTCGTCTCTTCGAGATGATCAAGAGTTCCATCCTCGGCATAGACCGGATGCTCTTCATGTACTGCCGGCTCCAGTAGTTTGCCAGCTTCATGCGGGTCGTGGCAGGTCTTGCACTGCATCGAGGTGTAGAGCTTGCCGGAGCCGTCATCGATAGCTGAGATCTCTGTTGCGTCATCGACCTCAAGGTACTCGATCGCTCCTTCATGAGTGTGACATTTGACGCAGGAGTGTCCGAAGGGGAGGTGATCCCCCATGTGACCGTTGAGCTTCGACTCGTCACTGGAATATTCCGAGCGGTCGGGTCCGGCGGAACCGGCATGAGCCGATGCGGCATAGCGTTCATAGATCGAGTCGGCATCAGGATGGTGCGGCAGGTGTGATTCGGGCAGAGTGTTGTGACATTCGCCACAGGTGTCAGAACCCGGCAGAGGATTAGGCATGGGGCCGACCCCGAAGTGTTCGCCGCCGGCACCGTGACAGTTTTCGCAGCCGACGACAACCTGATCGACGCCGTCGTTGTCGGTTTTGCCAAGACTCTCGCCGATCGGGTCATGACATTCAGTGCACGCGTTGGCTTCCATGTAGTCGAAGCCGTAGGCCGATCCTGCGTGGTTGTTTGTGTGTTTGCCGGCGAGGTATTTGTCGACCTCCTGAGCGCTCCAGCTGAAGCCGGCGTGGCACTCGATGCAGACATCCGAACCGACCAGACTGACGCCTGCGGCACTGGCGCCGAGGGATTCCGCCTCGGTGTTTGAGCTGAAGTTGGATTCACGGTTGCTGCCGCATCCACTTAGGGTGAGCAGGGCCGCCGAGGCGACCGCACAGATCAACATCATGTTCTTTTGCATTCTTTTTGAACCTCCTGAGGATTTGAGAACGTACCGTTAATGGCACTTCCGACATGTTTTTCCGTCACTGGCACGATTGAGACGGCCGCTGGTCTTGTCCCACCCTTTGGGATGCGGGTTTGATCTCAGGCCGGATGTGGCGCTGTGGCAGGTGAGACAGATCTCCCCTTGCGGGTGACAGGCCTGGCAGGTCGCCAGATTTTTACGCGCTTCGCGGGCGTGGTCGCGCTGCCAGTCATGCGACTGCGCCACCGATCCGTTGGGGTGGCAGGTTGCGCAGGTATCCGCTGAGAAACCTCCGTGGTCGACAGCTGTGACGTTGATGGAGCTCCAGCTGCGACGGTGCGACTCGATCGCCAGGTCGGTCGGAGAAAAGCGGTTGTGACAGTCGGCGCACGAGTTCTCTTCGTGGCAGCTGGTACAGAGCTGAGGGTTGGTCCGGGCGGCGATCGGGTGAGTCACCTGAAAGTCGCTGCGGTGCACGTTGGTCATGCTGTTGTCAAAACTCCCCATCTCGTCAGCGCGGCCTGCCGCGTGGCATTCAAGACACTCCTGCTGCTGGTGGCAGGCGGCGCAGTTGTTGGTGGCACTTTTGGCTGCGGCGCGGTGGTTCAACGACCAGGTCGGCCCGTGGGTTTTGATTCCCGTAAAGGTGACCGTGTCGAGGAACGCCTCTTCATGGCAGCCCAGACAGAGGGAGGGCTCAGGGGTGATGCTTTGAGCCGTGTCAATGTGGCAGGTCGAGCAGGTCGGCGACGGGTGCGTGGCGTGATCGAAATCGATGGCCAGCGCCGGGAGTGCCCACAGGACTGCCACGGCTATTGCGATGATCAAGCAGCGGATCATAGATTCAATCCTTTACTAAAAGAGGAAGTTGAGACGGACGCGGCCACGGTTGTAGACATCCCAGAGATCACTATTGACCCGCTCAATCTTGGCCTGAACGTTCAGCGCCTCTGTGATGTAGCCCGTCACATCCGCCCAGTAACGGCAGCTGGTTGTCTCATCGCTGTCGTCCTCAAGCCGTCGCTGAAGGACATTGACTTCGGCGCCGACGCCGGCCTGAATCTGTGGGGTGAAGAGGTAGGCTCCGTGAACCTTCAACCCTTTGAGATCTTGCCCGTCGCGATCCTCACGAAAGACGCCGGAGAGGTAGCCGGAGCATTTGTCGGTACGCACCTTTTCGAGGCCGGCCTCAACAAGGGTCGCATCGGCGAATTCAGGGTAGATCTCGCGGGAGACGCGACCGAAGGCGTAAAGGCCGACACCGAGACGGTAGTTGAGCTCGGCCATCACCTCTTCGTACTCGCTGACGGCAAAGACCGAGTAGATCGAGGTGGCCGAGAAGACAGGGAGGGAGTAGAGGTACTCTGTCCTCAGATTCAACGCCTCGCTCGCCTGATAGCTGGCGCCCCCGAGGAAATACGAGACCGACTCGCTGAGGTAGTCGAACTGGGTTTCGCTGTAGAGGTTGAGTCGCTTGTTGACGTCGTAGTCGAGCTCAAGACCGAAGAGCTCCTTGGCGAGGTCTCCGTCATCCCATTTCTGGACGTACGACAGGCTCAGGTCGATGCGATCAAAGAGGCGGCTGCCGATCTCGCTTCCGAGGATCAGGTCGTCGGCCGAGTAGCCCGAGTAGTAGGCGACGTCGCCACCGCCAAAGAGTGACAGGGTGAAGGCGTCGCTCTTGCCGTAGTCAAGAGAGAGGCCGTCCATGAGTGACGCCCCCGCAGTGGTCGAGACGAACTGGCGACCGAGTTTGAGATCGAGGTCCTGAAACAGATCGTTCTTCTCAAAATAGGCGTAGTACAAACGGCTCTCCGCCTCGATCTCATTGTTGATGTCGTCGCTGATGCGCCCGTAACCTTTGAAGTCGATCCCCTTGGCCGCGAGATCGTTGGCGTTGAGTTGCAGGTACTGGTAAACGGGGAGGGCGCTGTCACCCTGGGCATCGTCGTACCATTCGACTTCAGTGCTCAGGCGACCCGTGACAGACGCCGCAAGCGCGACCTGCCCCGGCAGAGAGGCGAGTAAAGCAGCGGCGATGCAGATTGAGATCTGCTGCCAAATTTTCATGGTGTCTCCTTGGTTAAAGTTCCTTGTTCAATGACATGTCCAATTGCAGTTCTTCTTTTGATCTCTTCGCTCTTTTTTCTCCCTTCGTTGATGTGTTTCTCCTGCTATGTGAACGCTGACGTAAATGATGAATCAGACCCTGATTAGCGCGAATTATGCCAAGGGTAAATATTTATCAATTTCAAGGGGTTGTAGTTTTGTTTTTTTTGGAGTTGCGAAATATAGTGAAGTTTATTGTGATATTTCGCAGTATCGTGTAGGTTGTGTTATATCGCAATTTAGCGGGGCGTGCAGAAGGGGGGGCAACGGGAATGGATGTGAAGATGAACAACGATTTTTTCAAAGAGGTGACGCTGCTGATCTGCAGCAGCCTCGACATTCGCCAATCACTGCAGCGAAGCCTGGTCTATCTGCAGAACTTTTTCCCGCTGGATGAGGTTTTGATTTCCCTTGCGGATCAGGACACCCAGCGCTGGCAGATTCTGGCTCATGCGTCGAAAGAGTTCGCCGCCGCTGAGATCGATACAGGGCCTCTGCCTCAGTCGATCTATGACGGGTACCTCAAAGCCGTTCGTGGCAAGACCAAGCTGATCGACGACACCGAGTCGGACGCCTTCGCCCAGTCGTTCGCCCCCTACACCAACAATAAGGGGTTCTCTGAGGTCATTTTGCCGCTGAGGATCGAAGATCATGACGTCGGACTGCTGGTGCTGAGGGCCAAGGGGAAGAACCGCTACAGCAAAGAGCATGTGGCACTCATTACTTCGGTGCGCGAACCTTTTTCCATCGCGACCTCCAACGCCCTGAAACACAAAAAAGTTCTCGAGCTCACGGACCACCTCAGTCGAGACAACCTCTTCCTGAAGGAAGAGCTGCAGACGAAGAGTGGTGTCGATATTGTTGGTGTTGGGGGAGGACTGCGCAAGGTTGTGACGTTGGTGGAGAAGGTGGCGGTTCACAGCAACACCATCTTGCTCATGGGGGAGACCGGGACCGGCAAAGAGGTGATCGCCAACGCCATTCACCGCAGCTCACCCCGGTGTGATGGGCCGTTCGTCAAGGTCAACTGTGGGGCGATCCCCGAGACCTTGATCGACAGTGAACTCTTTGGGCATGAAAAAGGAGCCTTCAGCGGCGCGATCGCGCGAAAAATCGGTCGCTTCGAGCGTGCCGACGGCGGGACGATCTTTCTCGATGAGATCGGCGAGCTCCCCTTGCCGGCGCAGGTTCGCCTTTTGCGGGTGCTGCAAAACAAAGAAATCGAGCGGGTCGGCGGCACCGCGTCGATCCCGGTCGATATCCGGGTCATCGCCGCCACCCACCGCGATCTTGAAAAGATGGTCGCGCAGAAGATGTTCCGTGAAGACCTCTGGTTTCGCCTGAACGCCTATCCCATCATCATCCCGCCGGTCAGGCAGCGGCGCGAAGATATCCCGGCCTTGATCACCTACCTCTTGCGAACAAAATCAAAAGAGCTCGGCTTTCGCTCTCCGCCGGAGATCGCCCCCGGTGCAATGACCTATCTGATGGAATATCCCTGGCCGGGAAATGTTCGCGAGATGGAGAACGTCGTCGAGCGGGCCCTGATCCAGAACAAGGGGCGCATTCTCTCCCTCGACCATTTCAACCTGTCGAGCCAGAAGTGCTCTTCCACGCCATCCGAGGAGATGAACAAGTGTCTTTTTCCCTGTTTGGCCAAGCTCTCGCAAGGGGATAGGGCCTGCTCCGATGAGGCCGAGGTGCTCACCCTCGATGAGGTGGTCGAGCATCACATCCACCGTGTCCTGACCAAGACCGGCGGCAAGATTCACGGCCCCAACGGCGCGGCTGAACTGCTTGAGACAAACGCCAGCACCCTGCGCAGCCGGATGAAAAAGCTCGGGATTCAGACGGGAAAAAGAATGGGGACGAAGGCGTAGTCGCTGCTCGGTTGTTTAGGGTGCCTCAAATAAAAAAGCGGGTAGAGACGTTCTGTCTCTACCCGCTTTTTTCATGCTCGAATCTGACTACCAGGTTTCTTGGTGGCGTGTCGGTTCTATGACGATGTCGCAAACCTCGCCCGTGGAATCGAGGATGGGAATCAATGCTCCGCAAGAGATACCCTCTGATTTCAACCACCCGCCGGTGTTAAAGACCTGGCCGGACATATATTTTTTCAAGTCCTTGTGAGAGAGGTCGTCAAGGTCATGCCCCGAAAGGCACTGATGTTCTGAGTCGGTTATGGAGGAGTTAACAACGCCTGGAAAGTGAGTGTGGCCAAAAATTAAGGTGCTGAACTGTGTTGGCGGGAGCGAAATCTGCGCGTGCTCGAAAATTTTAACGAGTTCATTCAGAGAGAGTTGAAGGTAGTGGGGGATAGGCTTGGCAATGTCAGTAGGGACCCCGCTTAGGCATTTTGCAATTTTGGCGTAGTTGTGGGCGTCTGGCAGTTCTTGAATGGATGCCCCTTTTTTCTGGGATGCGGATCGGTGAAAACAGAGTTCAACGGTGTCTGCAAAAATGCCAGACTCGCAAAGGGTGCCCGACTGGTCCGAGCCGACAAAGGCATTCGACTGAATAAACTGGGCAAAGTTCATATTCTGATTTTGTATGCCCAGATCTCGGAGTTGCTCCATGAGGTTTAAATTAGAATCATTGCGGCTTGAAAGGCCGAACTTGTCGATAAGCATGGCTGTAAAGCGATACCAATTCTCCATTTCCAAAGTCGATTTGCACCACTTGTCTTCAAAGTATTGACCGTGTGTCATCAGGGTTACTTTGGCTGGATTCGTTCGCGTATTGACCAGGTAGAGATTGGAATAGACGATGTGGAGAGAAACCCCCGCAAAAAGTTTTTCGAGGTGATTTGAAAGGTTGTGTGCGGGGCGGTCGAGTTCTTTGTGGTTTTGGCTGTAGATGGCTCTGTATTCTGAATTGTCCGATTGTTCGTTTGCTGTCGCTAAAAAGTCTTTGTAGCGATAAATCGTCAAAGACGACTTAGACTTTTGATCGAGGTCTTTGGCCCAGATGACGCAGGGGAGAACGTGCTTTGTTTCCTGTACCCGATGCCCTAGGTTGACATTGTTGATGACGTCTCTTTCCCACTGGAGTGAGCGCCATATTGAATAGTCATGGTTGCCGGGCGAGTAGATGACCTCTTGAAGGATTCTCTCGCCTCCCTTTGTTAAGTTGACGAGTTCTTTGATAAAGAGGGTGGCAAGTTCATAGGCAATATCATTTCTCTGTACCGCAACGTCTATCATGTCACCCATGATGATGAGTGTTTTGATGTCATGAGTTGTTATTGTGGTGAAAATGGTATTGTCGGGATCAACTCAAACTTTGTGGAAGATTCTTCTTTGCTTGAACTCGTGAGGGTGCGTTTCAATGCGGCCCATGCGTAAGGAGTCGTGAGGAAAGTTGTAGTAAGAGCTATCACTGGAACAGTAATAAATCCCTTTAGTCAGTTCGTATTCGTACTTCCCTTGAGGGGTGACCTGAAAAAGTGAACATCGGGGATCGCCCATGTGCAGGTCAGATACGACAGCCATTTTGTGGTCAGACATTTACCCCTCCTTTTTCCATGTTGGTGTGAAAAGAAAAGCGGACGGAGCGTGTACCTAACGCACAGGGCCCCCCCCCATTGTTATTCGACCATCGACCCTTCCCTCTGACGAGCCTTGACCTGTCTGGCGTTCGTCAGGTCGCCGACTTCAAGGGGAGGTTGTCATCAACGGCGTCTCGCTTCTCTGGCCATCTTTTCCCACCTTTGAGCCTCTTCGATGTCACGACTAACGCCATGACCTGCGGCATACATGCGTCCAAGGTTTGCCATAGCATCGGGGTCGCCGTTATTCGCGGCCTCCAGAAGCCAGGGATAAGCTTCTTTGGGCTTGTCTTGGTCTCCCAACATCGCGCCAAGGAGTGATTGGGCGCGAGTATTCCCCTGTTCGGCGGCGGTCAGAAAGTAGTTTTGGGCTTTAGCTCTATCCCTAGAGACGCCATCCGCATTTTTGTAGATAAGCCCTAAATTGACCAAGGCCTCGATGTCGCCCTGTTCGACCGCTTTGGTTAGCCACTTGACTGCTTCTTGAGGGTTCCTCCTTACTCCCGAACCCGTGATGTATCTGTAGCCAATGTTGCTTTGAGCTACGACATTTCCTCGTTGGGCCAATTCAAGAATTTCCTGAAAACTTTTTCCTTTTAAAATCGCTTTTGAGCTGGAGCCGGATGAAGCACTGTCCCGGTAGCTCTTGAACTCTTTTTTTTCCCGATATTCAAGTGGGATTTTTTCAAGACTATCAACGAAATGAAGCGTGCCATTTTGGTCTCTGAACTTGTAGAGTTCGCCCAAAGACATTTGAGGAACCAACAGAATTAGTACGAGTACGATCGTATATTTTGTCATTGTGATCTTCCCCTCCCTATGTGGGTTTTATTGGCGCCAGACGATGGATTTTTTTACCCAGTCAACCCTGTAATTAAATTCCCGTAAAAAGTTCATCCCCAAAAGTCCATCGGAGTCCCCTCCTGTCGAAATGATCCCGAATTTTACGTCAGAAAGACGGGCGGGACCGGCCTGGACGACGTCAAGATCGATTTCGCCGACAAGAAAAACCCCGCCGCCGACAACTTGGGCAAGACCCAAATTGGAATCCTCGGGATTGATCCCCAATTCAGTTGCAACTTCAGGAGACATGACGCAAACTGAGGCGCCGGTATCTAGAAGGAATTTGGCTTTTACGGAATTTCCTTTGTGACGCAATGTTACAGGAACGATGACTTGGTTTCCATGGATGCCAACGCTCTGAACCGGATTGGCGTCGGTTCCGCCGGATCTGATTTCTACGTCACCGGCAGAGTTCCGGGGGATTTTTGTCGGGTCGTCTGTAAAGACAATCCTTCCGTTTGCATCTTTGTATTTAAAGATCTCGGCCTGCACCAGGCCTGTTGTGAAAAGAAGGACCAGTATCACGATTTTTGCCAAATTTTTAAAATTCATCGTTGACTCCCGTCTGGGGGGCTGATGCTGTAGTTGTGACGAAACAGGTTCATAGGGTGGTGTCATGTTGTAATAAAAAAGGGAAGCCGTGCGCTACGCACCGGCTTCCCTTAAGTTTGTTCGGCATTTTGAAGCATCATTCCCCCCCCTAGGTTTGAATGCTTATCCCCTTGTAGTTGAAAGAGCGGTTTTTGTCAAATGGTGCTCCGCTGACTTAAATGTCAAAATCCCTCTCTTACCCCTGCGCCACATACTCCTTCACTGGTCTGACACCGATCAGGTCGAAATCGTCGCCGGCGCGCCAGTCGGATTCTTCTGGCGTGTAGATGCCGTTGTCGAGTTTGTAGCAAACCTTGACCCCTTCGGGGAGGGTTGTCATCTCGCCTTGGGGCATCTTTTCTCCTTCTTCAACGCCGCAGGTGGTGACGATGACCTCGTGGCCGGTCGCTTTTTCGACGGCGACGATGCGCGACTTCTCTTTCACGACGTAGATCGTGTCGCCGACGCGGATTTTTTTCGCCTTGAGCGGTTTGTTGAACAGCGTCCCCTTGGTTTTTATCTCCCGGTAAAGGAGCCAACCGCCGATGAGGGCGAAGGTGATAAGCGAGAGCAAGACGAGGATGATCGAATCGATATTGACAGGTTTCATGGCGAGGCTGCGTCCATTTTTGTTAAGGGGGCGACGGGATGGATCGGAGGGGATGTTACCACTTTTGCCCGTAACTGGGGAGGGGGAAGTGCGTCGAGCAACTAACGGGGCTGCGTCAGCGATCCGAGACGGATCAGGTCTCTCTCGGCATAAATCGGCACGAGGTAGCGCTCGGCGAAGTCGAGTCCGGCGACGTCGGCTTTGACCTCGAGCTCCCAGTAGAAGCTGTGTTCGTCGCTGGTGATCCGGGTGCCCGGTGCCTTTTCGGGGATGACGAAGGCGAGCGCGAGTTCGCCGTTACTCAGGCGGGTGTTGTCGCGGGTGGCGGTGTGGCGGGCGGTCCAGAGTTGCAGGTGGATCAGCTCTTTGTGGCGGTTTTTGCCCGTGCCGCGGGTTTCGCTCCACTCCTCAATGCAGCGCAGGGTCAGCTCGATCGAGCGGATGCGGGTCATCCCCGACGGTGGGCGCCAGCGCAGATCGAGGGTTTTGCCGCACCAGGCCGGAAAGCTGCCGTAGAGTAGTTCGCTCGGGCCGTATTTGAGGGCGGTGAAGGTCTTGCGCAGCAGATCGAAGAGGGCCCAGAGCAAGAAGAGATCAAAGATGCTGACGAGAATCTGGATAAAGAGCACACGACTCGGGCTGAGCCAGGCCCACCAGTTGAAAATGCTGAGAAAGATGGCGAGAAAAACGACCCCTCCCAACGCCTTGAAAACCGGTGGCCACGGCGACTTACGCACGCCGCGTCGCTCCCACGGGTAGTCGAGATAGACCCGCGTTGCCGGGTCGGCATCGGCCAACTCCCGCGAGCGCCGCTGCCGCCGCCAGCTGCGCAGCAGCATCCCCCAGACCATGATCCCCCCGGCGGCAAAGCTGAGTCCGCAGGCGGTGAGTACCCAGTACGGGGCATGTACGCTGTGCGGATCAACCGGCAGGTTACGGGTGCCGATCAGGGTGAGGTAGCTGCCGATGGCGACAAAGGGGAGGCCGAAGAGAAAGAAAAAAAGATGCCCCCGCCCGGATGCGACAGCGGTGCCGATTTGCTCCGTCCGCCGGGGGAGGCGTAGGTGATGGGCGGTGACGGGGATGGGGGGAGAGAGCATAGGGATTTCTTAGGTGTGAGTAGGATTAGACATGATCATCTTCGCGCGGAGGGTAGTCACGGATATCTGGGCGATCATCTTTAAAGAAGATGAAATACATGTGTTTTATGAATATGAAAAAAAGTATGCAAGATAAAATCAGGATTGCTCTGCATAAAATTAAATTTTCAAAAGCACAAGAATCTCCGAATAAATATACATTTATTGCAACAGCAATGATTGAAGAAAAAATAAAAACAAGGATGTTGATAAAAATATTTAAAACGAGTTCTAAGAACTTTTTCATGTGCTCGCCAAGGAAAAGTAGTCGGTCGTCTTTGAGTCGTGGTCAGGCATAGACAACATTCAGATGTGCCTGCTCTCTTGTCTTTGGCTTTTTCTTAATCACAATCTCAACATCGCGGTCGAGTTTCACCATCAGCATCATGAGTTTTTCGAGGGAGTACCCCTCGATGCGCCCCGCCATGATATTTGAAACCTTCGGCTGGGTTAGGCCGAGTTCGATGGCGGCCTGCTTCTGGGTCATGTGACGGTGATTGATGATCTGGGTAATGAGATGAGCGAGGTGAACCTTTGCCTTGATCTCTTCAGGCTGATCGAGCCCGAGGTCGGCAAAGACGTTGCCGCTGCTTTTGGTGAACTCAATGGAGTCGCTCATGATTTTATCCCTTCCAACTCTTTAACGTCCTTCAAGCGGGCCTTGACGACATCAAGATCTGTCTGTGGCGTTGCAATACCCTTCTTCGATTTCTTCTGAAAGGCGTGCAGAACGTAAACTCTGTCGCCATATCTTACCGTGTAGATGCAGCGATAGGTCTCTTTGTCAAAGTCCTCGACAATCTCGAGAACGCCTGCCCCCTTGTGCCCCTTCATCGGTTTGGTTTGAGGATGTTTCCCCCCGAGCTGGGCATAGTAGATGGCAGCCCCGAAGGTCTGTTTGACCTCTTTGGGAAAGGCGCTCAACTCTCTGAGTGAGCTGCCGAGCCAGATGACCTCTTTCTCTTTATGTGGCATCCCTGATCTCCATTATACCCATTTAGGTATGCTCGTCCACTGAATTTTGGGAAGAGGGGGCTCGGTTCATTCTCTGAAAAGTGCGAACGCAAAAAGGGGCAGCTCACGCGGATGCGCGCACTGCCCCTTTGTCGTATGGTTTTGTGAAATCCAACATCATCCCCCCCAGGTTGTTGATTCTTCTTTCTAACTGAAACCATTCCATACTGTCAAACGACAAAGAAAAAACGGGTACCGCCTCATCGGCCGTACCCGCTCTCTTTTTCCATCCTCTGGTGTGAGAAAAATCAGCTCTTGGCGGAGTTTTTATCCACCACCTGAGCCTCTTCAATCTCCCCTTTGACCCCTTCTTTGAAATTCCGCATCCCCTTGCCGAGGGCGCTGCCGATCTGGGGGAGTTTGCCGGCGCCGAAGACGACCATGACCAGCACCAGGATGATGAGCATTTCTGTAGTTCCGAGTCCAAACATGAGGTTACTTCTCCTTCTTTACTTTTGTGTCAAGCGACAGGGCACTCACCACGAAATCGGCGACCTGCGCCGGGTTGTTGAGATCGAGCAAAGGGACATCCACCGTTAGGGGGGCGTCACTGGCGACGGCGAGCAGCGAGGCGTCGTGGTTCTCGCCGCGGCAGAGCAGGGTGGGGCTGCGCTCGGCGCGGTGAACTTCAATCTTGGGGAGCCCGCTCTTCTTGAACCCCTCGGTGACGACAAGATCGACATCGCCAAAGTAGGTGGCGATGATCGTATCGATGGGGGGAGAGGCGTCGTGCTGCTTGACCAGCGCCAGCTTGGCCGGCGAGCTGATCAGCATGGTGTCGGCCCCGGCGGCGGTGAAGCGGAAGCTGTCTTTGCCGGGGTGGTCAATGTCAAAGCGGTGGGCGTCGTGCTTGATGGCGCCGACCTTGAGCCCTTTACTCTTAAGCTCGCGCAGCACCTGCTCGAGCAGGGTGGTCTTGCCGGTCCCCGATTTTGCCACAAAAGAGATCGCCGGTGGCACTTTTTGCGGCTGGCGGGCGCGGTAGTCGGCAAGAATCTGACCGTGGTCGAAGCAGAGCGGCTCGGGCAGCGCATCAAGGTCAAAGAGAGCGGCGCCGCCAGCGTCATCCCCGGCGATCAGCTCGCCGCAGCCCTCGGCGCTAAAGACGACCGAGACGTTGTGCTGGCGCGGGTCGCGTGAGGGGTCGGAGTAGGCGCCGAACTGCTTAAGGTTCTGCAGGATCAGCCCGGTCTCTTCCTGCGCCTCGCGCACCGCTGCGGTCTCGAAGGACTCGCCATAGTCGACGAAGCCACCCGGCAACGCCCAGCCGTGCGGCTCGTTCTTGCGCTCAATCAGCACGACCTTGTCGCCGACGCGGATGATGATATCGACGGTCGGGGTCGGGTTGCGGTAGGGGGAGACAACCTTGTCGCAGTGGGGGCAGATCAGGCCGTTATGTTTTTTTGACTCGCTCATGACTCTCCTTAAAGCTCTAGCGTTCGAGCATCATCTCTTCATCGCGCAGCAATTGTAATTCGACTTCGGTCCCGGCGGCGATAAAGGTGGCGTCGCGGGGGAGAATGGCAAGGCCGTTGGCTCGTAACATGGTGCGCAAAATACCGGTGTGTTGGTTCCCCGAGGTCGAGGCGATGTAGCGCCCCTCTTCGACGGTGACCCTCACCCGCAAAAAGTTGATCTTCCCCGCTTTTTTCTTCACCTCCTCCTTGAGGATGGCGGTGACCAGCGGGCGCACCACGTTGCGGTGCCCCATCATCCGCAAGAGAGCTGGGCGAACGAACTGTTCAAAGGTGACCATGGTCGAGACCGGGTTCCCCGGCAACGAGAAGATCGGGACCTCACCGCGCATGCTGAAGGCGGTCGGTCCGCCCGGTTTGATATCGACCTTCCAGAACTGTTGGGTCGCTCCGAGTTCGGCGAGGATGTCGCGGACCAGATCACGATCGCCCGCAGAAACCCCGGCCGAGGTAATGAGCGCATCGCACTTGAGACCGGCGGCGAGTTTTTCGAGGTGGTCGGCGCGGTTGTCGCGGGCGATGCCGAGGATCTGCGGCTCGCCACCGCATTCGCGCACCGCTGCGGCGAGGGAGAAGGCGTTGGAGTTGATCACCTCGCCCGGCAACGGGGTCTGGCCGAGCTCGACCAGTTCGTCGCCGGTGGAGAGGATGGCGACCCGTGGCTTGCGAAAGACCGGAACCACCACCATGCCGTTGGAGGCGAGCATGCTGATCTCAGGGGCGCGCAGCAGGGTGGCGGCGGGGATGACGAGATCGCCAGGGGCAACATCCTCACCGCGAAAACGGATGTGCTGATTCTCTTTGAGAGGGGCGAGCAGGGTCACCGTCTCGTCGCTCTCCTCGGTCTCTTCTACCGGGACGACGGCGTCGCAGCCGGGAGGGATCGGGGCGCCGGTCATGATCTTGATGGCACACCCCTCGGGGATAGCGCCGCTCGGTTTGCCACCGGCAGGGATATATCCGGCGATGCGCAGGGTCGGTTTTTCTTCCTTGCAGTCAGCGAGGCGCACGGCGAAACCGTCCATCGCCGAGTTGTCGCAGAGTGGCATCTCCCAGGGGGCGCGAAAGTCTTCGGCGAGGACCCGGCCTGAGGCGTCGAGCAGCGGGACCCGTTCGACATCAAGGGTCGGGACATGATCGAGAATGAGGGCGCGGGCTTCCTGATAACCGAGGCTCATAAGGTTGTCTCCGTGGTGGTCGGGACGAGACGGCCGCATTCTAGCCGCAGGACCTCGGCGCCGAGGCGGCGCGGTTGGTCGGGGTCGTGGCTGACGACGACGAGAGTCGTCCCTTCCCGGTTGAGGGTGAGCAGGGATCGTTCAAAAAGAGGGAGAGTCGCGGCGTCGAGGCCCGCGCTCGGCTCATCGAGCAGCAGCAGGCGGGGGCGTAGGACCATGGCTCGGGCCAAAGCCACCCGTCGGCTCTCGCCGCCGGAGAGGTCGCGGGCTCGGCGGGGTCCGAAGCCATCGAGGCCGACAGTTGAAAGCGCTGCGTCGATGCGTTGCTGCTGCTCAGCGCCGGTGATGTGACGCAGCTTGAGGCCGAAGGCGAGGTTTTCGATGACGCTGCCATCAAAAAGGAGCGGCGCCTGTTCTACCAAGGTGACCTGCTGCCGTCCCTGCTGGCGCTGCGCTTCGCTCAGCAAGGGGCGTCCGTTAAGAGCCAGTCTCCCCTGTTCGGGTGGGTGCAGCAGGGCGAGAATCCGCAGCAGCGAGCTTTTGCCGGCACCGTTGGAACCGCAGAGGGCGTAGACCCCTCCCGGCTGCAGGGTCAGCGCTGGGATTTCGAGGCAGAAGGTGCCGCGGCGGTCGCGAAGGTCATTAAGTGTCAGGAGAGGCGTCGTCATCAGTTTAGCGCTGCTGTAGAAGGTTGAGGCAGAGATTGACGGTCAGGGCGACGGTGAGAAGGACGATCCCGAGAGCGAGGCCAAAGGCGAACTCCCCCTTGCTCGTCTCCAGAGCGATGGCGGTGGTCATGGTGCGGGTGGTGCCGCGGATATTGCCGCCGAGCATCATTGCCACCCCCACCTCGGCGATGACCCGGCCGAAGCCGGCGACGATGGCGGCGATGATGCCGAAGCGGATCTCCCGAAGGAGGATCAGGGCGGCTCGACAGCGGCTCGCTCCCAGAGTCAGGGCGGTATTGAAGATTCGCCCGTCTGCTCCGGTGACTGCCGCGACGGTGTAGTGGGCGACAATCGGGGTCGCCAGGACCATCTGCCCGGCGATCATGGCGTAAGGGGTGAAGAGGAGCCCGAGGACGCCGAGCGGTCCCATGCGGCTGAAGAGACCGAAGAGGACGAGGCCGACCACCACCGTTGGCAACGCCATCAGGGTGTTGAGCAGGGTCAGGGCGAAGCGGCGACCGCGAAAACGGCTCAGGGCGAGGAGCGTTCCGGCAGGAACCCCGATGAGGGCGGCGAGCAGAATCGCCACCGTCGAGGTATAGAGCGACGTCCAGACGGTGCTGACCACCTCGGCGTCAAAGGCGAGGATCAATGTCAGGGCGTGCTGTAAAGATTCACCGAGAAAACCCACGGAAGAACTCCCTGATTACTTGTCGTAGGTGAAAAAGAGCGGTTCGCTGTGTTTGCTATAGCCGGCGAAAAGGAGAAGTGCAGGGGATAGCAGCAGGGTCGAGAGGGAACGGGACATGAGACTCTCCTTAACAGGGGCAGCTCTGGCACTGTCAGGCCAACATGGAAAAAGGCTCCTCCCGATATAGGAAGAGCCCTTCTCTCCAGCGACCTCACCCTGAGGGTGGAGCTGGCGGGTCTCCTTTCCAAATACGGGAGGCTTCGCTGTTTCCGGCGAAACCCGTCGGCCGGCCTCCCTAGGGTGTCTCCCGGTAGGAGGGACGGCTCGGAGCTGTCTGTGAGTATAGCAAAAGCTGTGCGCAAAGCGTTTACGCTTTTAAAAAAAGCATCCCCCCTCCTTTTTGTGGGCCGTTAGGGCGAGCATGAGGGGAGGGGGGATGCTTTTTTTTGGCAAAAGAGAGATCTTGTTGTTGTGCCAAAGTGGGTCATTTCGATCCAGGCTGGATCGCGATGACCCGCTCTGTTTACTCTTTTTGTCTCAGGTAGCTGTCGATGGCCGCCGCCCCTTGTTTGCCATCGCCCTTGGCGAGGATGACCGTTGCTCCGCCGCGGACGATGTCGCCGCCAGCAAAGACCCCCGGCAGCGAGGTCGCGCCGTTCTCATCGCTTTCGATATTCCCCCAGCGGTTGAGTTTCAGATCGGGAGCGGTGGCTGTGAGAAGCGGGTTGGCGCGAGTCCCCAATGCGTTGAACACCACGTCGACCTCAAGGTCGTATTCTCCCCCTTCGACCGGCATCGGGCGGCGCCGTCCCGACTCGTCGGCGTCGCCGAGTTCCATCTTTTGGCACCGTAGCGCCGTGACCCACCCCTTCTCATCCCCGAGGACGGCAAGTGGCGAGGTGAGCAGGACAAACTCGATCCCCTCTTCTTTGGCGTGGTGAACCTCTTCGATACGAGCCGGCATCTCGGTCTCGCCGCGGCGATAGACGATGAGCGCCTTGTCGGCACCGAGGCGGCGGGCGGTGCGGACACAATCCATGGCGGTGTTGCCGCCGCCGATCACCGCGACCTTTTTCCCTTTTATGATTGGGGTGGTCGCCTCAATGTTCTGCCCCGCCCCCATGAGGTTAACCCGGGTGAGATATTCGTTGGCGGCGTAGACCCCTTTGAGGTTTTCGCCGGGGATGCCGAGCATCATCGGCAGGCCGGCGCCATTGGCGATATAGACCGCGTCATAGTCACGGCGCAGCTGCTCGAGGCTGAGGGTCTTGCCGATGATGACGTTGCACTCGATCTGCACCCCCTGCCGGGTGAGTCGGGCCACCTCGATGTCGATGATCCGCTTGGGGAGACGGAACTCGGGGATGCCGTAACGTAGCACGCCGCCGGTGTCGTGCAGCGCCTCGAAGATCGTTACCTCATGGCCGAGGCGGACCAGTTCGCCGGCGACGGTGAGGCCGGCGGGGCCACAACCGGCAACCGCGACCTTTTTGCCGCTCTCAGGAACGCGCGGGGCGTTGTCGCTGACGTCACGCTGCAGCGCCCAGTCGGCGACGAAGCGCTCAAGATGTCCGATGGCCACCGGCTTTCCTTTGACGGCACGGACACAGCGGGCTTCGCACTGACTCTCTTGCGGACAGACTCGGCCGCATATTGCCGGTAGGGCGTTGTGTTGTTGCAGCGCCTTGGCGGCGGTGGGGAGGTTTCCGTCGGCCAGGGCGGTGATGAATTCGGGGATGGCGACCCCGACCGGACAGCCGTCAACGCAGGGGCGAGTACGACAGTCGAGGCAGCGCTGAGCCTCAAGGCGGGCAGCGTGAAGGTCGAGGCCGAGGTTGACCTCACGGAAGTTGCGGCTGCGTTTCTCAGGGTCTTGGGCCGGCATCTTGCCCCGGGGGATCTCAAGGCGTTCTTTATTGCTCAACGATGTGGTCATGGTTGGTCTCCTTTGTTCAGGCGAGGCGGCAGGGGCCATCGTGCCGCTCATACATCGTGAGGCGGTCGGCAAGGACTGAAAAATTGACAGCGTGGCCGTCGAACTCAGGGCCGTCGACGCAGGCGAAGAGGGGTTCGCCGTTGACTTCGACGCGACAGCCGCCACACATGCCGGTACCGTCGATCATGATCGGATTGAGGCTGACGACGGTCTTGATCCCGTGTGGTCGGGTTTGTTCGGCGACGGCCCGCATCATCGGCACCGGCCCGACAGCGAAGACCGCTTGCGGCGTGGTCCCCGGATCGGCGATGAGCGACTCAAGCTCAGCGGTGACAAAGCCCTGGCGGCCAAGGGAGCCATCTTCGGTCGTGATCTTTACCTGATCGGAAAAGTCGGCGAGCTCCTCGGCGAGGATGATGTATTGGTCGCTGCGCCCACCGATAACGGTGGTGATGTTGTTGCCGGCGGCGGCGAGCGCCTTGGCCATCGGATAGAGGACGGCGGTACCGACCCCACCGCCGACGCAGGCGACGCGGCCCCAATTTTCGATCTCTGTCGCCATGCCCAAGGGGCCGGCGATGTCGCGCAGTGTCCCGCCGGCAGGGGTCGCGACGATGCGGCGGGTCGAGGAACCATTCGCTTGAATGTAGAGGGTGATCGTCCCCTGCTCAGCGTCGGCGTCACCGATGGTCAGAGGGATCCGTTCCTCGCCCTGATCGGCGCGGACCATGACAAACTGGCCGGCTTTGCGAGCGGCGGCAATACGGGGCGCCCGGATGACCATACGGTGCAGTTGGGGCGCGAGCGGTTCGTTGTGAAGAACAGGGAACATGGCGGCACCTATATAAAAAGAGGCAAAAGGGGAAGGATGCCGCGAGTAAAGAGCGAAGGGTGTGCCAACTTGCTTAAAAAAGGGGCAAATATGACTTAAATGTATGGAATTAGAGAGCTCTTGGGTTGCTTTTGACCTGGCGGGAGCGCCCCTCTCTGCGCCGCTTTGACGCAGGGAGGGACGCTTTGACACAATCGGCAGGGGGTGCGTGGGGTGGGATCAGGCGCCGAAACGGCGGCGGGAGAGAGAGAGGGGCTGATCGTGACGATCGTCACGTAGAGCGAAATACTCCTCCGGGGTGTTGATGTTGCGGAAGGAGCATTGCTGTGGGTCGAGATGGTTCAGTGAGGCGGCGGGAACTTCCACCACCGTCACAGCGTTGAAGAAGCGGACAATGCGGCGTTGGCCGGCGTCGAGAACCCGTTCCATCGCCGGCAGACAGCGTTTGTCGTAGAGGGCGTGGAGTGGCTGGGCGCCATCCTCCCCCACCGGCAGGACCACATCCCCCTCGTCGGCGTGTTCACAGAGGGCACTCACCACTTCAGGGTTGAGTGACGGCATGTCGCAGGCGACGACGAAGACCTTGTCGTTGCGGGCGTGGTGTACCGCCGCGTGGACTCCGGCGAGGGCCCCTTGTGCGACGTAGATATC
>PKUF01000047.1 GCA_002869635.1 Desulfuromonas sp.
TGCCCCCCTCCCGCGACAACGGATTGGGGAGGTCATAGAATACTCCAGATCCCGGCGTCTCTTCGACCCGACAATGGGAGGTCGGTACAAAGGGGGTATCGCAGTAGGCGCAATCGAGGTTGCACCCTGCCAACCGAAGAAAAGCTTGCCGCTCACCAAGAAAAACCCCCTCCCCCTGAATGGAAGAGAAGAGTTCGATCAAAGCTAAATCAGTCGGCGGTGTAGCTGGCACAAGCGTACTCCGACTCCCAGACCATGACTTCATCAACGCTTACGTTGTCAGTATTAAGGACTTCAGCAAGTTTTTCGAAGAGGAATCGACTCAGATTTTCCGATGAGGGGCTGAGGGTATCGAAGGGAGGAACCTCATTGATGTACTTGTGATCAAGAAGGTCAAGGACTTCATTGGTCTTCTTTTTAAGAATCTTGAAATCGATGCCGAGTCCCGCACAATCTAGTTCGCGCGCCTTGACGGTAACCTCAACCTTCCAGTTGTGTCCATGAAGGTTTTCACAATCCCCCTGGTAATTGACAAGATTGTGCGCTGCGGCAAAATGGGTATGAATGGTCAGACGGTACATGGCATTAATCCTTGGCGAGGCCGTCGGCCCCAGGGAAAGGGATAATCTTCTCAAGCGCTTCAGGGTCGACCGACTCGCCGGCGACCCGATAACTCTCATCGGCCCAACTCCCAAGATCAAGCTGACGACAGCGTTCGCTACAGAATGGACGGTGCGGATTCCCTTGCCAGTCGACACTTTTGCGACACTTGGGACAAGGAACCTGCATGGATTTCGATTGACTCATGAATAACCTCGGGTTCATCAGTTCTCTGTTCACGCAAATATACGCGAAAACCTGATCGGTGAAAACCCGTCAAACGCAAGAAAGCCGACTGGGGAGACGATAAGTCACCAGCCGGCTCTCTATCTTTCTGTAATAACAATAACTAAAGCTGTTCAGCCACCACCTCGGCAATATCCTTAACCCGCACCGAAGTCGCCGCTTCGTCTTTGAGACCGTCCTCGATCATCGTCATGCAGTAGGGGCAGGAGACACAGATCGTCTCGGGCGCAGATTCTAGCGCTTCTTTAACCCTCGCCTGATTGATACGACTGCCGGCATCCTCTTCCATCCACATACGGCCGCCGCCGGCACCACAGCAGAAGGAATCGCTACCGTGGCGTTCGAACTCAGCAGGCGCAGTCCCGTTAGCCGCCTGAAGGACCTCACGCGGAGCGGTATAGGTGTCGTTGTGACGGCCAAGATAACAGGAGTCATGGAAGAGGATCTTCTCTTGGACCTTGTTCTTTAGCACAAGACGGCCATTCTTAATCAGATCAGCAACCAGCTCACTGTGGTGCAACACTTCAACCTCAAGACCATACTGGCGATAATCGTTTTTCAATGTCGTAAAGCAATGCGGACATTGAGTCACGATCTTGGTCACTCCCTTCTCTTTAAAGAGGTCGACATTCTTTTGCGCCAATTGATCGAAGATATACTCGTTGCCAAGGCGGCGTAAGCTGTCGCCGCAGCAGAGTTCATCCTTACCAAGAATCCCCCAAGAGACACCGGCTGCATCCATGATCATCGACAGGGCGACGGTGACATGTTTGTTACGGGTGTCAAATGCCCCGGCGCAACCAACAAAAAAGAGATACTCGGTCTCACCGGCAACAAACGGCTTGGCATCAAGCTGTGTGCACCACTTGGTCCGTTCAGACGGAGCGATCCCCCAGGGGTTGCTGCGCTGCTCCATGTTTTCGAAAAGATTGAGTAACTCTTCAGGAAAGCGAGCCTCCATCTGCACCAGATGGCGGCGCATTTTGAGCATTTTCCCGGGATGTTCAATCAATACCGGGCAGACGTTAAGGCATGCGCCACAGGTGGTACAGGCCCAGAGCGCCTCTTCCGAGACGGATCCCTCGCCCGTATCACCGATCAGCGGTTGCTCAACAGACTTTCCCGCATCGAGGCGCTCACCATTACGCAGCAGATTGACCTTGACATCGTGAACGACCTGACGGGGGTTGAGCGGCTTGCCCGTGTTGTGAGCCGGACAGACATCCTGACAGCGCCCACACTCAGTGCAGGAATAGGAATCGAAGAGATCCTTCCAACTCAGCTGATCGACCTGCTGCGCCCCATAACGGCTCCCCTCTTCAAAGATCTCACGCGACGGCAACACCGGCGTCTCAAGACTGCGGAAGAAGCAGTTGGGAATCGCGGTCAAGATATGCATATGCTTGCTGCGCGGCAAGAAGTTCATGAAGGCCAACAGTACCAGCGCATGCAGCCACCAGAAAAAACCAGAGGTCGCGTTCAAGGTCGATTCCGACCAGCCGGACATCATCGCCCCAACCGCGCCTGAGATCGGCATCCACTCCTTGGGGAGCTCGCCAAGGGTCAGTTCAGCCCCGTTCATTCCGAAAAAAGCGACCATCAGCAGGGTGATCATCCCGAGGATCAAAAACGCCTCGCCACTGCGGGCCGTGCTGTAAGCACCATCAAGATAGTCCGGGGGGAAGAAGAGGCGGCGGGTAAAAGCAAGAACAACGCAAAGTAGCACCAAAACTGAAACGAGGTCGAAGGCGAGCAGCAAACCGTGAAAGAGAGGTGCCGGAAGCTTGCCGTAATGCAACGCCGGAAAGAGCCCGTGCAGTAGAAACTCACCGTTGGCGAGCATCAACACGAGAAAGGACCAAAAAAGAAGGAAGTGATTCAGACCGTAAGGGCGTTGCACCACCCGCTTCTGAAAGAAGGCATAACGGAACATCCCCGCAAGACGCGCCGAGAATTGATCCGTACGGTCGTCGCTCTCCCCTAATAGAACGAGCTTGAACCTCTGCTGGCAACTCCAGAGGAAGAAGAAACCAGAGATAAGAAAGAGGGGAATAAAAATCATTTGAGTCGACGTCATGAGTACCTCACCGATAAAAGAAAGCGAAGCGACGGCCTAGGCAGCGCCACGCCCTGACTGACGCAATTCACGCACCCGCTGGGTGATTGCAGGGACGACCTGAAAAAGGTCACCAACGATGCCGTAGGTGGCGATCTGAAAAATCGGGGCCTCGCGATCCCGGTTGATCGCGATGATGATATCCGAATCCTGCATCCCAACCATGTGCTGAATCGCCCCACTGATGCCGCAAGCGATATAAATCGTTGGTCGCACCGTTTTGCCAGTCTGGCCGACCTGACGGTCTCCCGGCATCCAGCCTGAATCGACAGCACTACGCGAAGCACCAACTACGCCACCGAGTTCATCGGCAAGTTCCTCAAGGATGCCGAAATTCTCTTTTCCCATCATCCCGCGGCCACCGGAAACGATGATGTTGGCTCCGGCAATATCGACGTGGTCCATCGCCTTACTGTCGCGAATAATTTCAACCACCTTGGTGAGAATCGAACCCTCGTCAAGGATTGAACGAACCGGAATAATCTCGCCACCCTTACCGGTTTGTGCTTCAGGCATCGGCATGACGTGGGGACGGACCGTCGCCATCTGGGGACGGAAGCGATCACACATGATCGTCGCCATGATGTTTCCGCCAAATGCGGGGCGGGTCTGCATCAAATTGCGTTCCTGATCGATGTCGAGTCCGGTGCAATCAGCCGTAAGGCCGGTCTTGACCACCGTCGCCACCGCACCGGCGAGATCTCTGCCCATCCCGGTCGCTCCCATCAGAATGATCTCAGGTTTGTACTGCTCGATCATCTGACAGAGCGCCTTGGTATAAGGCTCGGTGCGGTAGTGGGTAAAGACCGGTTCGTCCATGAGGTAAACCTTGTCGGCTCCCCATGAGAACGCCTGCTCAGGAAGGTGTCCGACGTTGGCACCAATCACCACAGCACAGAGCTCGACGCCAAGCTTGGCCGCAAGTTCTGCCCCAGTCCCAAGGAGCTCCCACGAAACCTTGGCAACTTCACCGTCGTTCTGCTCCACAAAAACCCAGACCCCGCGATACTCGGCGAGATAGACTTTAAGTTGTGCCGCTTCAGGATCATCTTCTTCAACCACCCCACCCTGCTTGGCGAGCTCTTCGAGGATTTTCTTTTCCTCTTCGGTGAAGAACATTTCAATCGCTTCAGCCGGACAAACCTTGACACATTTGACGCAGCCGATGCATTTATCGGCGGTGATCACTGGTTCACCCGCGTCGTTCAAGACGACAGCATCGACCGGGCAGGCGCTCTCACAACGTCCACCGCAAGCGATACACTTTCCGTCTAACAGCCGAGCCTTGCCGCGTGGTTTTTTTACAGGCTTTTTCGCCACCATGGAAACTCCTTGTCACATCCGTCCCTACCAACACCGGTCGAACGGGTCATAATCCGTTAAAGAGTCAGCAGATCCTTATCGAGCAGCTTATCGACGAGAAGCGCTGCGGTTCCGGTCGGATCATTCGTCCCATCACCGATAATCTCTCCCTTGTCACGCTCGGGTGAGAAGATCTTGCTGACCCAAGTCGGTGATCCTTTGAGGCCGATCTCCTGCTCATTGAGCTTAAGCGTTTCATTATTCCAAACCTCAATGTTGGCTTTCTGCGCCGCCAGACGCATCGGAACCGTCGGATAGCGCGGGCGATTGAGCTCACGCACCACGGTAATCATCACCGGTAGCGGCGCCTCAACGATCTCGTAACGACCTTCAAGCTTACGCCGTACCCGGATCGTCTTTTTATCAAGGTCGAGGTCTTCAATACGATCAACAAGGGTCAGCTGGGCATAGCCGAGACGGGTGGCAATCCCTGGTCCAACCTGAGCGGTGTCACCGTCAATCGTCTGTTTACCGCAAAAAACAATACCAATTTCATCTTTCTTCGCCAGATTCGTGATCGCCGCGGAGAGGACTCGACTGGTCGCTAATGTATCGGCCCCACCAAAAACTCGATCGCTCAACAGGATCGCATCATCAACCCCAAGCGAACACGCTTTACGCAGCGTCGCTTCAGCATTGGGTGGTCCCATAGAAAGGGCAGCCACCCTCACTCCAAAGCGATCACGCAGTCGCAAGGACTCTTCCAGCGCATGAGTATCATAGGGATTGACGATAAAAGGGATCCCCTCCCTGACGAGGGTGTTGGTCACCGGGTCGATCTGAACCTGAGTCGTATCCGGGACCTGCTTGATGCAGGCAACAACATACATACGTCGATTCCTTTACAGCTCTCTATTTCGTTCATAAAACAGCCGACAACATGACGGTCACGTTACCGGAAACAGAAAAAGCCCACGGGACTGTTTTAGTCCGTGGGCTTCATTGCGGGTTACGGGAGACTTCTTTGTTCCCGATGCAGTGAGTATACGCGTGATCGTTCGCAAATACAACGAAGAACATGCTGCCTCATTCTCAACGTCGTCAGAACGTTGCCTCGTCACCGTAGAGATCAGGAAAGAGGGTCGAGGAGAACCTCTTTCTCACTCGGCGGGAAAAACCCGAGACGACTGTAAAGACGCAGATCTCGCGAGGTGATGATTTCGGCATGATGACAACCGATACGCTGACAAATGCCGATACAGTTACCGAAATCGACCTTGGGCGAGGTGAACATTGCAACCAGATCAGCGCCACAGGTACAGGTGGTATAGATCGGAAGGACCTCGTCACAGGTCGGGCAACAAATCTTCACGATGGTCCCCTTGATACGCTAAAAATTGAAGAACGAACGACTGCGATCACCAATGATCGGACTGAGCGAGAGAAGTCCACTCTGCTGTTCGTTCTTCAACGCGAGAGTGATGCCGGGATAGGAGGCGAAAACAGCCTGCTGCGTGATCAGGCTGTGTCCGTTGGGACAAAAACACTCCTCAACGACAATATTTTGTTCCTGATCCCTCTCCGTGATCGTACGGCGTTTGTCGGAACCGGCCCCTGTCAGTCGCTGGAATATGCCCATCATCTTCCTTTCGGCATCGCCACAAGGGGATGCGTCGTGACCCCTTCGGCATATTCGCCCAAAAAGGAGTCAGTTGTCACATTATGCACTTTTAATTCTCGTTGTCCAATCCTTTTCTTCTCGCAAAGATGCCTCATTTTTACTCAACCACACAACACATCGTGTATACCGGACAAAAATAACATAGTATCCCAAGGTTGAGAACGGCAAAGTCGAGGCTCCCTCACAAGAGAGCCTCTACTTCGACCGACTGATCAATCAAGAAGCATCAGCAGATCCCCCTGCTGAACCTGTGCCCCTTCCTTGAAAAGAATCTCTTTGACCGTTCCATCTTTTTTGGCCTTGATGTTGGTCTCCATTTTCATGGCCTCTGTCGAGAGGAGAGTGTCCCCTTCTTTGACATCATCACCAACATCAACCATTAATTTAAAGACCTTACCCGGCATCGGCGCCCCAACCTCTTTCGGATCATCGGGATCGGCTTTGGTATGACTGACATCTTCGGTCTCGACCGAAAGATCCGTCACCGTCACCTGGCGTGGCTCACCGTTGAGTTCAAAGTAGATGTTGCGGGTTCCGTCCTCATGGACCTTGCCGATGGCGTTAAGCTTGACAATAAGAGTCTTCCCCGCCTCAATATCGATTGTCACCTCGTCACCAACCTCAAGTCCGTAGAAAAAGACCGGCGTCGGCATGAAGGAGGTATCGCTGTACTCCTGACGGTGCCGATCAAATTCTTCAAAGACGCCCGGATAGAGAACCGCCGAGAGGACGTCACGATCTTTCACCGAATGCCCGAGTTTTTTCTCGAGATCCGTCTTCTTGGCGTTGAAGTCGACCGGGGGGAGAAGCTCGCCGGGACGGCAGGTGAGAGGTTCTTCCCCTTTGAGAATAATTTTTTGCAATTCTTCCGGGAAACCACCGTAAGGCTGACCGATCATTCCTTTGAAGAAGTCGACAACCCCTTGCGGAAAGGCGAGTTCTTCTCCACGGGCGAAGACATCTTCGGGCTCGAGGTTGTTCTGAACCATGAACATCGCCATGTCACCGACGATCTTCGACGACGGAGTCACCTTGACAAGGTCGCCGAACATATCATTGACCTTGCGGTACATCTCCTTGCACTCCTCCCAACGATGACCGAGACCGAGACCTTCGACCTGTGGTTTGTAGTTGGAGTACTGGCCACCTGGGATCTCATGATAGTAGACCTGAGCGGTACCGCTACGCAGCTCCGACTCGAAAGGAGCATAGTAAGTCCGCACCGTCTCCCAGTAATTGGCAAGTTGCTGCAGACCGTCCTGATCGAGTTGAGGATCCCAAATCGTCCCTTCGAGGGTCGAAAGCAGAGCATTCATATTCGGCTGGGCGGTGAGACCCGAGACCGAGGAGAGCGCGGCATCGACGATATCGCACCCGGCCTGCGCCGCCATCATCAGCATGGCACCGCCGTTACTTGAGGTGTCATGGGTATGAAGGTGGATCGGGATCCCGATCTCACTCTTGAGCGCCTTGACCAGCTTCTCGGCCGCAAACGGCTTGAGCAGACCGGCCATATCCTTGATCGCGAGGATGTGGGCGCCCATCTTTTCGAGCTCTTTAGCGAGGTTGACGTAGTATTCCAGAGGATATTTGTCCCGCTTCGGATCAAGGATATCGCCGGTGTAGCACATCGATGCCTCGCAGATGGCACCGCTCTTGCGCACCGCATCCATGGCAACCTGCATCCCCTTGGTCCAGTTCAGCGAGTCGAAGACCCGAAAGACATCAATCCCTCCCTCTGCCGCCTTAGCAACAAACTCCTGCACCACGTTGTCGGGATAGTTGGTGTAACCGACAGCGTTGGAGCCACGCAGCAACATCTGGAAGAGAATGTTGGGGATCTTGGTCCGCAAACGATCGAGACGCTCCCAGGGATCCTCGCAAAGAAAGCGCATCGACACGTCATAAGTCGCCCCACCCCACATCTCAAGCGAAAAGAGCCCGCCGCCAAGGTGGGCCGTCGCCTCGGCGATACGATCGAGATCAAAGGTCCGGAAACGGGTCGCCATCAGCGACTGATGCGCGTCACGCATGGTGGTGTCAGTGATCAGCAACTGCTTGTTCTGTCGCGCCCACTCAGCCAGTCCCTCCGCCCCTTTTTCCCTCAAGATGTCACGGGTACCGCGGGGGAGCTGCTGGCCATAAGGAACCTCAGGAACCGCCGCCTCGCGCAGGTCGCGGAAATTCAGAGCCCGCTCTTTTTTGATTCCGGGGTAACCATTGACCGAGGTGTGGCCGAGGAATGAGAGAATCTTGTTGGCGCGGTCCTTCTTCTCCGGCAGTTGGAAGACTTCAGGATGAGTATCGAGGAACGAGGTGTCGCAGGTCCCTTCGAGAAAGACCGGATGCGCTACCACCTTTTCGAGAAAACCGATGTTGGTCTTGACACCACGAATCCGAAATTCCTTCAAAGCACGATCCATGGTGCGGGCAGCGTCGCCAAAGGTGAGTCCCCAGGTTGAAATCTTCGTCAAAAGAGAATCGTAATGAGGGGTGATCACTGCCCCGGCGTAACCGGCCGCCGCATCAAGCCGTACCCCAAAACCCGCGGCGGTCCGATAGGCCTTGATCGTCCCAAAATCGGGAGCAAATTGATTGGCCGGGTCTTCCGTCGTCACACGGCACTGGATGGCGTAGCCACGCAAGTAGATATCATCCTGGCCCTGAATGTTGATCTCGGGGTCGCTCAGCTTGTGTCCTTCGGCGATCCGGATCTGTGCCTGGACCAGATTACGCATCGTCACCAGTTCGGTAACGGTATGTTCCACCTGAATGCGGGGGTTGACCTCGATAAAGTAAAAGTTGTTCTCTTTGTCCATCAAGAACTCGATCGTTCCGGCATTGCGATAGTCCACCGCCCCGGCAATCTTGAGGGCATATCCACAAAGTTCTTCGCGCTTGTCGCTGTCGAGATAAAGAGAGGGAGCGATCTCGATCACTTTCTGGTGCCGGCGCTGAATCGAACAGTCGCGCTCATAGAAATGAACCAGATTGCCATGCGTATCGCCAAGGATCTGCACTTCAACATGCTTCGGATTCTCGATGTACTTCTCAAGGAAGATAGCGGCGTTACCAAAAGCGGCTTGCGCCTCGGAGGCAGCGCTTTTCATCCCTTCGACCAGCTCTTTCTGGTCGCGGGCGACGCGCATACCGCGGCCACCGCCGCCGGCCGACGCTTTGACAATAATCGGGTATCCCGCCTCTTTGGCAAAGATCAGCGCCTCTTCTTCACTCTGGACCGGCTTGGGCGTTCCCGGCACTACCGGCACCCCGGCGGCGACAGCGACATCACGCCCGGCGACCTTATCACCAAGGCTGCGCATGATCTCGGGGGTCGGACCGATAAAGGTAATTCCGGCCCGCTCACAGGCCTCGGCGAACTCGGCGTTCTCTGAAAGAAAGCCGTAGCCGGGATGGATGGCATCGACATCCTTACGGCGCGCCAGATCAATGATCTCATCGATGGAGAGGTAGGCGTCGATCGGCCCCTTCCCCTTCCCGATAAGATACGCCTCGTCCGCTTTGTAGCGGTGCAAGGAGAGCCGGTCCTGCTCCGAGTAGATCGCCACAGTGCTGATCCCAAGCTCGGTGCAGGCCCGGAAGATACGGATGGCGATCTCCCCGCGATTCGCCGCCATAATTTTTTTAAACTTCTTAACTCCCATCTAAAACTCCTCCATGCGGTCACGCCCAAGGCGTGAAAGTTGTCGGTTCAAACTATCACTAAACAGCTGACGTAAAAATTTTAGCCAAATTGAAATTTTTACGCAATTCTAAATATTTACACCGATTCCTGGCCGCTATATAACCAGAGTGAGAACGTGTTTGTCAATATCAAAAATTGTTTTAAAATATTTTTCGGTGAAAATTTACCGTAAATGTCAAAGGCCGTTTTTCACCGTTTCCATTCTCTTTTCGCCACCTTTTCACCCCTAGGTTGAATGCGTAGGCGGCAAGATCAACCTTTGACCATTTCATCGTCTACAGATCAAAAAGTTTTCGTTTTCCCCGTCACCATTTCACCTCCCTTGACATCCGATCATCAGGTGATTAACGTACCGCTGTTTTTCATGCGTGCACCCATTTCCCTGCCACAAGGAGGCACATCATGCAAACCGGCATTTCCGTTCACGCGCTGCGCAAATCCTTCAGCGATCTGGTAGCAGTGGACAACCTCTCTTTGACCGTGGAGCGCGGTGAAGTTCTCGGTTTTCTCGGTCCCAACGGAGCGGGAAAATCGACGACCATGAAGATGCTCACCGGTTTCCTCCCACCCGATAGCGGCAGTATCAGTATCGCCGGAATCGACCTGCTCGGCACCCCCCGCGCCGCCAAAGAGAAGATCGGCTATCTCCCGGAAGGGGCCCCCCTCTACGCCGAGATGACACCCGAATCGCTGCTCGGGTTTGTCGCCAAGCTGCGTGGCCTCAATCGTGCCACAAAAGAGCAGCGACTGATTGAGGTGGCCGAACGGATTCACCTGCGCGAAGTTTGGCGACAACCTATTGAAACCCTCTCCAAGGGATTCAAACGCCGTGTCGGACTGGCTTTGGCGCTGCTTCACGACCCCGAAGTGCTGATCCTCGACGAACCAACCGACGGTCTCGACCCGAATCAGAAGCAGGAGATTCGCCAACTGGTACGGGAGATCGCCGCCAACAAGACGATCATCATCTCGACCCACATCCTCGAAGAGGTCGACGCCCTCTGCAGTCGGGCGATGATTATCGCCTCCGGTCGCGAGGTCGCCAACGGCACCCCGGCCGAACTGCGCGCCCGCGATCCCCAGCACGGCGCCGTCACTCTGACTCTCAAGAGTGCGGATGCCACGACATTAAGAAGCGTACTGGAACGTCAGTCCAGCATCGCCAAGGTGAGTGCCCGACAAAAAGATGCGATCACAACGCTGCAGCTCATGCCGCAAGGTGACATCGACCTGTTGCCGCTTGCTGCAGCAACAGCGAAAGAGCTGGAGACCCCGCTGCAGGGCCTGCAGCGCCTTGAGGGTGACCTCAACCGCGTCTTTCGCCTGCTGACTCAAGCGACAGGAGGTGCCAAATGAACCGCATCGCCGCCCTTTTCAAGCGAGAGATGGCGGGTTACTTCGCCACCCCCCTCGCCTACGTCTTTGTCGTGATCTTCCTTGTCCTGATGGGGGTCTTCACCTTCTACCCCGGCGGCTTCTTTGAACGGGGGCAAGCCGATCTCGAACCGTTCTTCGTCTGGCACCCCTGGCTCTACCTCTTTCTCGTCCCGGCGCTGGGGATGCGGCTTTGGGCCGAGGAACGCAAAAGCGGCACCATCGAGCTTCTCTTCACCCTCCCCCTCTCCATGGGCGAGGCGGTCCTCGGCAAGTTTCTCGCCGCCTGGGCGATGATCGCCCTCTCTCTGGCGTTAACCTTTCCCATCTGGCTCTCGGTCAACCTCCTTGGCTCGCCCGACAACGGCGTCATCCTTGCCGGCTATCTCGGCAGCCTGCTTATGGCCGGGGCCTTCCTCGCGGTGAGCGCCGCCCTCTCAGCGTTGACCCGCAATCAGGTGATCGCCTTTGTCCTCTCTGTCTGCGCCTGCTTCGCCTTCTTGCTCAGCGGCTTCCCCATGGTCCTCGACGCCTTTCGCCCCTGGCTCCCCGGTGCGATCGTTGATATGATCGCGGCGCTGAGCGTATTGCGCCACTTCGACGCCATCATTCGCGGCGTCGTCGATCTACGCGATCTCCTCTTCTTCCTCTCCTTTACAGCCCTTTGGCTCTATCTTGGCGCCTGGATCATCCAGCGCAAGAAGACGGCGTAAAAGAAAGGTGGCGATGATGAAACAGCTCTTTCGACTTGAGAACCGACGCGGCCTGATCGCCGTGATCCTCCTTTTTATCCTCATCAACCTGCTGGCAGCCGTCTCTTTGCGCACGGCCCGCCTCGATCTGACAGAGCAGAAGCTCCATACCCTCACCGAGGGGACACGCAACATCCTGCATAACCTCGACAAGCCGCTGACGCTGCAGTTTTACTGGTCGAAGCAGGTCGGCAACGACCTCCCCGGCCTGAAGATCTACGCCGACCGGGTGCTCGATCTGCTCAACGAATACGCCCTGCACGCCGACGGCAAACTAATTCTTGAGACCGTCGATCCCGAGCCTTTCTCCGACGCCGAGGACGATGCGGTCAAATACGGCCTGCAAGGGGTTCCGGTTGATGGCCGCAGCGGCCAGACGCTTTATTTTGGTCTTGTCGGCAAAAGCGATGACGGAACGAGCAAGACCATCCCCTTCTTCCAACCGGAACGGGAATCTTTTCTCGAGTACGATGTCAGTGAGCTCGTCACAACTCTCGCCACCCCCCAAAAGATCGTTCTCGGCCTCCTCAGCGCCCTCGACATGGACGGGAGGAACGGTGCCAACCCCTTTGCACCGAGTGAACCGTGGATGATCGTTGATCAGCTGCAACAACGCTTCGACCTGCGTCCGCTTGATCGCGAGAGTGTCAGCATTCCCGATGAGGTGACGGTGCTGATGGTCGTCTACCCCGAAGGGCTCGACGATTCCACTCTTTATGCCATCGACCAGTTTGTCCTGCGGGGAGGACGCCTTCTCCTCTTTGCCGACCCCCTAAGCGAAACGTTGCGCGGCCAAGCACCGCAAGGCGCACCCGAGGAGAATCCCACCCTAGTTCGGCTGCTCAAAACCTGGGGTGTGGAGCTGCACCCTGATGCCATTGCCGGCGACCCACAACTCGCCCAGCGGGTGCAGGTGAGCGGCGGGTTAAGGCCGCAGGTGATGGAGTATCTACCATGGATGGCGTTGCAGCAGGAGCAGTTCAATCCGGATGAGGTGGTGACAAGCCAGCTCGGCCAGATCAACCTCGCTTGCGCCGGTGTCCTTACGCCGCTCGATGATGCGAAAACCGACTTTGTCCCGCTGATCAGCACTAGCGAGGCGGCGGGGATCATCTCCCGCCCCCTGCTCTCCTATGGCGCCAACCCGGCCCAGCTTCTGGCCGACCATCACCCTGGCGGCAAACCTCTGACCCTCGCCGCCCGCCTCAGTGGCCCGACCGAAAGCGCCTTTGACGCCGCCCCTGCCCTGCCGGAAGGGGTTGAGGGTCAACGGGACGCGCACCTTGTGAAGGCCCAGGATGATATTCAGGTCGTCATCGTCAGCGACGCCGATCTGCTTGAAGACCGTTTCTGGGTTCAGGTCAACAACTTCTTCGGCCAGCGCCTCGCCGTCCCCACCGCCGCCAACGCCGATTTCGCCATCAACGTCATCGAACAACTCGGGGGCAACAGCGATCTGATCAGCGTCCGCAGTCGCGGCAGCGCCGCTCGCCCCTTTGAGCTGGTGAGCGAAATCCGTCGCCGCGCCGAACAGCAGTACCGGGTCAAAGAACAGGAGCTGACCCGCAACCTGCAGCAGACCGAAGCGAAACTCAACGAGCTGCAACGCCAGAGGCAGGACGCCGCCTCGGCAACCTTGACCCCCGAGCAGGAAAAAGAGGTCCAGAAGTTCGTTGACGAAAAGGTCAAAACCCGCAAGAAACTGCGCGAGGTTCAGTATGGCCTGCGACATGAGATCGACGACCTCAACGCCATGCTCAAGCTCTTCAACATCGCCTTCATGCCGATGTTCATCTCACTGGTTGCTTTCGTCGCCTGGCTGATCCGTCGCAGCCGCGGCCGCAGCTTCTCACTCTAATTTACGTTCCACCGCAGTGCCCCGTCGTTGCGAGGGGCACTGCGACCTTCTTCAGCCTCCTTTTAAGCCCCACCACATACACGGGTCCTCTCTGGGAATTGACTCCTTGTGTGAGGCTTTTTTATTCGCTTTTTAACCCCTTCATGAGTTGACGTGAGGTAGACTTGATTCAAGTGTTTTGAGTTTGACGTCACAGCCTCTGGACTCGACATCCCCCTTCATCTCTTTTTCCGAAACGAGAAATACATGAGTCATGGACGCGACCATCGAGTCGAGAGCTGGAACCAGCTGCAGGACGAACTTTTTGCCGAGGCCTGGAACCCCGACCTCGGCCGTTTTCGCTCCCGCTTTGCCTTTCGAGGGCTCTCGGACGCCCGTTATCAACTGGCGACCACCCTGATGCGCCTCGGCGGCGATTCTATGACCCTTGAGCCGCACCTGCTGCGCAACTTCAAGAAGTACGCACACCGCAGTGTCGTCGAAGGTGACTCCTTCTGGCATTGGCTCTCCGTCGCTCAGCACTACGGCCTCCCCACCCGACTCCTCGACTGGACCTACTCCCCCTACATCGCCCTTCACTTTGCTACCGCCAATATCGAGCGCTTCAACTGCGACGGCGCCATCTGGGCAGTCAACTATCTCAAGGCGCACGAACTTCTCCCCCTCCCTTTGCGTCAGCGCCTTGAGGAGGAGGGGGCCAACGTCTTCACCGTCGAAATGCTCTCCGAGACTCTGCGCAGCCTGCAGGCGTTGCGGCATATCCGTGACAAGACGGTCATCTTCTTCGAACCCCCCTCCATCGATGACCGGATCGTCAACCAGTATGCCCTCTTCTCCGTTATGTCTGGGGTCGATCAATCGATGGAGCGCTGGCTCCAGAGCCACCCCGAACTCTGGCGACGCATCATCATTCCGGCCGAGCTCAAATGGGAGGTTCGCGACAAGCTTGATCAGGCGAACATCACTGAACGGGTTCTTTTTCCCGGTCTCGACGGCCTGAGTCACTGGCTCAAGCGGCATTACAGCCCCAAAACCCGGAGCGGAAATGGAGGATGAAACGACTCACCCTGCTCCGACACGCCAAGTCGAGCTGGACAAATCCGACCCTCGACGATTTTGAACGCCCCCTGAATACCCGAGGGCGTCGCAACGCCCTTGAGATGGGGGAGCGGCTGCGCCACCTCGGTCTTTTGCCCGACCGGGTTTTGCTCAGTCCGGCCCGGCGCAGCCTCGAGACGGCCGAGCTGTTACTCCCTCACCTCCCCCTGCAGCAAGACCAGATTGAGCTCGATGACGAGATTTATGGGGCGAGCGGGGCAACGCTGCTTAACCGAATCACTCACCTTTCCGACTGCATCGAGCATCTGCTGCTGCTTGGTCACAACCCCGGTCTGACCGAACTCTGGAACCGTCTCGCACCACAAAAGGTTGCCAACATTCCGACCTGTAGCGTCTTCAGCCTAAACCTCGCCGTCAACCAATGGGGCCTGATTAAACAAGGGCCAGCGCAGGTTGCTTTTATCGAAACACCGAAGAATCGCCCTCTCTCTTTTTTTTGACGGGGTGAGCCTTGAAGACAAAAAAGCCCCCGATTCTACCGAATCGGGGGCTTTTTTCTTGCGACCGTTTTGACGCTGAGGGCTACTTGCGATCCCCCTGAATCCCGATTTTGATGGTCTCAAAGGGGATCTCTTTACCCGAAGCCGCCAGCGCCTGACGGGCGATGGCGATGAGACCGGAGCAGCAGGGGACCTCCATGTGAAGGATGGTCAAACTCTTGATGTCGTTCTGCTGCAGCATGGCGGTGAGCTTCTCGAGATAGGCTTGGCCATCGTCGAGTTTGGGGCAACCGATCAGCAGCGCCTTCCCTTTGAGGAAGTCCTTGTGGAAGTCGGCATAGGCAAAGGGAACACAGTCGGCAGCGAAGACCACGTCGGCCCCTTTAAGGAACGGTGCGGTCGGCGGAATGAGGTGCATCTGCACCGGCCACTGCCGCAGTTCGGTGGGACGCTGCCCCTCTTCGTTGGTTGGGGTTGCTGCTTTCTCGGCATCGAAGCTGCGCAGTGCCGCTGAAGGGCAGCCACCGCCATGCCCGGTTGGAGGGGTGAAGCTCTTGACCTGAGCCGAAGGACAACCGCCACCGTGGTGATGACCGTGACCGTGTCCGGCCGGAGCACCGCCATCTTTGTGCAGATGCTCTTCTACCGCCACTTCGTCGAATGCGTCGGCGTTGCGTTTCTCGATGATGATGGCGTCTTTGGGGCAGTGGCCGAGGCAGGCCCCGAGACCGTCACAGAGATTATCAGCGATCAGGCGGGCCTTGCCGTCGATGATCTTGATCGCCCCTTCGGCGCAAGCCGGAACGCAAAGACCGCAACCGTCACATTTGTTTTCATCGATCCGTACAATCTCTCTAAGCATCTTATCTCTCCTGGTTCGGGTGAGTATGTTCCTTAAGTGTTGAGTCGGTTATACCCCCAAACGGAGTGGGCAACCTTGATTTCGGTCAAAGTTTCATCTTTTTTGTTTTTTTAGAAAAAATAGTGCCAGAGCAGATCGAGGCGCCCCCGCAGAATCAGATATTTTCCCGAGAAGCGCATAATCTCCCGTACCTGCTCCCGGTGGCCGGGGCGATAGCAGTGCAATGAGCAGTGCTTGCAGGTCGGCTTCGGGTCGAGCGGACAGCGAATGCGTCGGGCAAAGGCGTAAGAGAGAAACTCCCGGCAGTCTGAGCAAAGGTGGTAATGGCCAACCGCCTTGGCCAATTGCGGCTCAAGGCCCTCAAGCACGTCTTTATCCCCCTGATGCTTCGCTTTGCACCAGACCGAGGTAAAGAGAGCGAGAACCTTGAGATCCTTGACCTCTTGAGGGCTCAGTGGCAATACCTCTGTCGCTTCAGATTCAGAAGCCATGACAACTCCCTAGGGCTGCAGCGTCTCCAGCAGGGCATTGCGCTGCCGATCGTACTCCTCGCGGCTCAATGCCCCCCGGTCGAAGCGGTTCTTTATGGTCTGCAGCTCCCGCTCGAGATTCGCTGTCGGATCCGGCGCTGCGACGGGAAGCACCTGTGTTTTCTGCAACCGCTGCGCCTCGCTCTTGATATCGACCAGATCCATCTTCAGCTCGGCATTACCGATCCAGTGGGTGTAGGCGGGGTTCTGGTGGTAAGCCCCCTTAACTGTCTTGGCAAGGTCGTATTTCTTCATTTTGAAGAAGAGACGCTCAATGTGAGAATAGTCTTCGTAGAGCATCTGACCATCAAGAACCAATTGATTCCCGGCAAGTGGGTGCGGTGGCCGCTCCTCGGGCGCCGGATCGATCAGACCGCGATCCTTCAGATCGATGATGATCTCCTTCGCCTCATGGATCAACTCAAGGGATTGGTCACGGATGCCATCCCCCTGCGCCAGCTCACGGCGGGCAAACTCCTTGGCGTGGCATTCGGCGCAGAGCACCAGCATCTCTTCCCGCGCCTGTGTGCGTTTCTCGACCGGATACGGGATCATGCTCGGCGGCGAGGTCAACCCCTTGGAGACGTTATGGCTCCCCTGCGGCATGTGGCAGCGCTGGCAGTCGGGGGCGTATTCTCCCCCCATAGAAGCGTAGAGTCCCCCGTGCTGCGAGGTTTGCCACATCTCCCACTGGGCGTGATCCGGCCCCATGTGGCAGGGGGCACAGCTTTGAGGCGAGCGGACGATCGCCAGATCGGTCATGTGATTGCTGTGGCAGGAGCCGCAGTTATCCTCCACCTGATGACAGCGGTTGCAACCGAGCTCACGCATCTCGGGGGATTGGGTGAGAAAGCGGGCACACTGGACCTTGCTCTTTGGCAGAGTGCTCCCCTCCTCATGACAGAACCGACACCCCGACACATCGCGGTCCGGCTGATTGCGGGTACAGCCCCAACCGGCGTGCAGACTCATACCGTGGCGACTGGCGCGGTGATCGTGCAGCGCTTTTTCGTGACAACGACCACAGGTCGCAGCCCCGACCTTGACCAACCCGGCGAGCAGCGCCTCGTGGTCACTTCCGTGACAACCAGCACAATCGACCTTGCCGACATGAGCGCTCACCTCCCACTGCCGCACCGCCGCCGGGGTCTTCTCACGATGGCAGTCGATGCAGGGATCAGCCCCCCAGGCGGTGGTACCAAAGAAACAAACCACCAGCAGAGAAAGAACGATCAAACGGATCATCGGAGGATCTCCTCAAAACGGATGTTGTAATCAGCCGGGGTAATCAGACCGTTGCTGCGCCAGCGTCGCAACAACAGGAGTTTGTTGCGCTGGCCCTCATCAAGAGCAGCCAAAGGCGAAAGCGTCGCCTCGCGATCGCCCTCGAGACGGAAAATCTTCTTACCAGCGCGAAACCAGAACGATCCGGCGGCATACTTCACCGCTTCGACTTCAGACCAGCTCCAGAGACGGGTTTTCCCCTGCCAGAGCGCCCCGTCTCGCCACCCGCGACTTCCGTCGGCATTAAGTGTGAGTTGACGGGCCAGCACCTCAGGCTCAAAAAGGAGTTCCGGCATTTTCCCTTGAGGCCAAAGGGACAACGACAGAAGTTTTCCATCACCATCCGCATAAAGAATCGCCTCACCATCGGCACTATAGCGCGCCGGTGGCGAGAGCAAAGGAGTCGCTTCAAGCGCCCTCTCCTCACCGCTGTCAAGGTGGCGCACGACCATGCGCTGATAGACCGGAAACTGGGGAGGATCATGGATACGCTCAAAGAGAATCTCATCCCCCCACGGGGAGAGCTGCAACGAGGGAACCGTAAAAAGGCGCTCCCCCAACGCCAGAGTCGATTTTTTCAAGGTCACACTATGAATGCTCTCACGTTGCAGTGGTTGATTTTCGTGCCAAACCTGCAGGGACATTTCAAGGTTCCCCCCGAAAGAGTAACGAGTGAGCTTCTGGGTCAAAAGGAGTATCTCGTGCACATTGCGCCAGATCAGATCCGAGGCAAAACCGGAGAGCTCCTCTGTGGCGACAACCTCACCCGTTAAGGTAATAACCTGCAACGAAGAGCTGTTGTTCGCGACCGTGACGAGAGCCAGACGCTCCCCAGAAGGGTTCCAAGAAAGAGCGGTGGGGTGACGCTCGCTGAGACGGTACGCGGCGCGTCCATCAAGGGGGACCCACCAGAGTCCATCCTCGCGCACGCTGGCAAGCGCTGTGCCGTCCGGATGCACGGCAAAAGGGGTCTGAGGCAACGTGGTGGTGACCGGGGTCAGCATTTCTCCGGGTGGAAGCTGCGGCAGAGTCACGAGGCTACAGCAACAAAGGAGGATCAGCCCCAGAGCAAACAATGATCGGAGAAACAGAGTAGGGATTGACATGGCATCAGCCTATAAGAAAGAAAAGAGAACATGCCTTGACGCAGGTCAAGTACACCGAATCAGGAGTGGTGACTACTCCCGAGTCGTGGAAGCAAGAACAGCAAGCCCCTCCTCATCAAGGATCTCGATCCGCTTGCCTTCAACAGCAATCAAACCCTCGTCGGAGAGCTTGCGCAGAGTTCGCGACAGGGTCTCGCTGACCGTCCCGAGACGGGAGGCAAGCAGGGTTTTGGAGATCGGCAGCTCCCGCACCCGGCCACCGGGGAGGTCGAGAAGATAACCGGCGAGGCGCGACGGAACATCCTTGAAGGTCAGCTCCTCAATCTGGGTGGCGAACTGGCGCAGAAAGCGGGCAAGACCACCGATCATATTGACGGCGATCTGCGAACGGGAATGGAGCAGGGCGAGAAATTCCCGTTTGGGGAAGTAAAGAAGGGTCGAGCGAACCAGCGGCGCAGCGCAGGCGGGGAAACAGCCGGGGCCGAAGATCGCCGCTTCAGCAAAGGTGGAGCCGGCCGGAACGATATGGAGAATCCGCTCCTTCCCCTCGGAGGAGAGCTTAAAGATCTTGACCCTCCCTTCAGCAACCAGGTAGAAGCCGTTGGCTTCTTCCCCCTCGCTGAAGAGAAGTTCCCCCTTCTCATGCACACGGCGCCGAGCGACCTGCAACAGCTCGGCGAGATCATCTTCGGTCGCCCCAGCAAAAAGCGGGGTGCGATGTAGTAATTCCAGACTCTCCATGGGCGAAATTCTAACAGAAAAACTCCTTTTTTTTCAATCGCGTTTACCTATAGTACGCGTCAGAAAGATAAAAAGGCCACCCCTTAACAGGAGCGGCCTTTTTATCTTATCTAACAGGAGGTTTCTCTTACTTCGCCAGATTAAGCCAGCTCGGCAGGGTATCAATGACCACATCAAAGACCGGGATGACCAGAACATAGGTCAACACCGTGGTCACAATGACACCGATGACATTCAGCCCAAAACCGCTACGGCACATCTGCGGAATCGTCACATACCCCGAACCAAAAACGATGGCGTTAGGCGGCGTCGCCACCGGCAGCATAAAGGCACAGGAGGCAGCGATCGCCGCCGGCACCACCAGCAGCAGTGGATTCTGGCCAAGACCGACCGCCACGGCCGAGAGGATCGGCATGACCATTGCCGCTGTGGCGGTATTCGAGGTCAGCTCGGTGAGAAAGATAATCAGGGTCGTCACGGCGATGATCAGTACAAAAATCGGCGCATTCTCAAGCAGACTGACCTGACCACCGATCCAGGCGGCGAGCTTGGTCGTCTTGAACCCCTGCGCCATCGCCAACCCCCCGCCGAAGAGGATCAGAACTCCCCACGGCATCTTTGAAGCCCAGTGCCAGTCCATGACAAACTCGTTCTTCTTCATGTTGATCGGGATGAGGAAGAGGAGCAAAGCCCCGGTCATGCCGATAGCAGCATCGGTCACCATCTTGGGATCGAGAAAGAGAAAACCGAGCTGCTTGCGGAAGATCCAGGCCAACGCGGTCAGAGCGAAGACCAACCCGGTCCAGCGCTCACCGGCGCTCATCGACCCCATCGCCTTGAGTTCGGCGTTGATCATCTCACGCCCCCCGGGAACTTTCTTGAGCTTCATCGGGTTGGCGACGCGGGTCAACCAGAGCCAACAGATCGGCAGCATCACCGCCACCAACGGCACCCCGACCTTGAGCCAGGAAGCGAAGGTGATCTCGTATCCATAGGTCTTTTGCAGGTAGCCAGCAAGCACCGTATTGGGGGGCGTGCCGATCAGGGTCGCCACCCCACCGATGGAGGCCGCATAGGCGATCCCGAGCATCAGATTGAGACCAAAAGCGAATTTTTCGGGTGAAAAGTCGATCTCTTTATCGAGACCTTCCTTCTTCCCTTCTTCAATCACGTGGTTGATGATCGCCAGACCGATCGGCATCATCATCACCGCCGTGGCGGTGTTGGAAACGAACGCCGAAAGAACCGCCGTCGCCATCATAAAGCCGAAGATGAGACGGCTCGGCGAGAAACCGACCGCCTTGACGATGTTCATGGCGATGCGACGATGCAGGTTCCAGCGTTGCATCGCCAGAGCGATGATAAAGCCCCCCATAAAGAGGAAAATCAAGTGACTGGCGTAGGGTGCTGTCGCCGACTTGGTGCTGGTGATCCCGAGCAGAGGAAAGAGGGGGATCGGCAGCAGGCTGGTCGCCGGGATAGGGATCGACTCGCACATCCACCAGGTCGCCATAAGCAGGGCAACCGCCGCCATGCGCTGCGCCGCCGGCTCCATACCACTCGGCGTCGGCAGCAAAAGCATCAGCAAGAACAGAAGAGGGCCAAGAAAAAGGCCGACCTTCTGCCGCCGGGTATACTCGCGGGGATCTTCTTCGTGCACCCCTTGCGGATTGGAACGCAACCGCTGAACATGCTCGGCCGGCGCCTCGTCAATCTCATCAGCGAGATCGATGTTGCTTTCATGCTCTTTTTTCGACTGGGCGGCGGCAAACTGAAGATGTTTGCCTGAGAGTTTACGCAGCATCGCCCGAGGATCGAAGAGCACAAGCTGTCGCGTTTCGTCATGCCACTGCCAGAGACGATTCCACACGCCGGTCATCATTACATCACACTCCTGTTTGAGGGAAGACTTCCACGGCCACAAGCGGGCCGGTTTTCGGTAAACAGTCTGAAAGACAGGAGCAACCACGGTGCCAAGAGCGGCGTATACCTTTTTTTTAATTCTCACAAGAAGGGAGGGAATGAAGAATCAGGGACTTACCACTCAAATTTCAACTATCGTTATATTTTTGTGACGACCCCCCATTTCTGCCAGAACGACAATCCCTCCCGAATCATCTTTCGACCAGAGCTTTTTCGGATACTTTTCGCCACAAGTGGCCAATTTTAGCCGCCACAGGGATGGCGATTTCAAAGAAAAAGTCCTTAAAGTTGCCCCCTGAAACTGCTATGGTGACAGCAAGAGACGCGATGCCAGACAAAATGAAAGGTGCCCCCTTTTTGAACAAGCGACACCGCGACCACGCCTGCCATGCCTCAAAACATCGTACAGATCGCTTGATCGCACACCCCTCCAGACATAAAGAGCTCTTACAAAAGAGCGCTTCGCTCACAGCCTCGATCCGCTTCGTTCTTGTCCCTAAAACCTAAAAGGAGTCTCGTCATCAGCCGCTTTCACCTCAGGGGAAAAATTCGCGCCCTCCCCCTTGCTACCTTGGTCCCAATCGCGCTGCTGTTGGGACTTGCCCCCTTCACGCCTGAACCGCATCTGGTCGAAAAGGCCCGAATGCTCTTTCATGGCGAGCTGCAGCGCCCTATCGACATTTTTGACCTCTTCCTCCACGGGACCCCTCTCCTTCTGCTACTCGCCCGCCTCATCCTCGCCCGCCCTGCCACACCCTCAGCATAAAAAAAGCGACCACCCTACAAATGGGTGGCCGCCTTTATTATCTAAGGGGCAATGATTGAAGAAAGCCTTAGCCTTTTTTCGGGGCGAGTATCGCCTGCCGCTCACGCAACACCTGAGCGTGGCGTACCTCCTCTTCAGCGAGCCACGAAAAAGCCTCTTTGCCGTCGGGGTGAACAGCGTTCTGCGCCGCCGCCTCAAAATAATCAGCAAATTTCTCTTCCGCCTCAATCGCAAGATCAAGCGCCTTCAAGTCAGCCCCCTCTTCCTTGAGGACCTCCTCCAGACGCTCGGCCGAGGGGAAGATCTCGCTCTCACTGAAACGCTGCAGGTAAGGGAGGAAAAACTCTTCATCGGCCCAGAAACTGCCGTCACTGTACTTCGGCGCCAGTTTCTCCAGCGTATTGAGGTGCCCGACCTCATCCTGCGCCAACCAGGTAAAGAGCTCACGAATCAGCGGATCTTTCGCCAGCGTCGACATGGTTGAATAAAAACGGTGGCCGTTTTTCTCCACCTCCATCGCCGCCCGGATCACCTCAAAACCACTGAATTCATCGACTGCTGACATACGTTCTCTCTCCTTTTGCGCCCCCTTTATCCCTATAAGGACGCCTGAAAGTATGAACTCACCCGTCGCTGATTTGACGGATGAAAAGGGGTTGTTAAACTTCGACCAGATGAGGAAGTCCGGCAACCTCAAGGACGGTCTGCCACTGCTCAAAGGTCACCGGCTGCACTGAAAGCCGGTTTCCTTTTTTCAACACTCCCATCTCGGCCAGAAGAGGATGCCTGCGCAGCGCCTCGCGGTCAAGGGGGTGTTCAAAAGTGGCGACATATTCGATATCGACCATATACCAGATCGGCGTCTCTTGCGTCGCCTTGGGGTCAAAGTGATCGCTCGTCGGATCAAGAGCGGTAAAGTCGGGGTAGCCTTCCCGCACCACCTTCGCCACCCCGACGATCGCCGGACTGGGGATGTTGCTGTGATAGAAGAGAACCCCGTCGCCCACCTTGATCTCATCTCGAAGCAAATTACGCGCCTGATAGTTACGCACCCCGTCCCAATGCTCGCGCCGATCAGGCATCGCCGCAAGGTCATCGATCGAGAAGCAGTTCGGCTCTGATTTCATCAGCCAGAAACGACGGGAACTCTTCGACATCACACAGCTCCTTCAAAAAAATCGGTTCTCTTGACCTGCGTCAAGTTTTTCTTGCACCGGCTCGACTACGCTTAGACCACCAACGGCAAAGTTACAGTTTGACTATAACCGCAACCCGTCACGACATGCCACTTTTTCATGTCTGGCGACCCTCAACCGGGGAGAAGAGAGCAGAGGCTCCCCCTTCTATTTTACGGAGGCAAAACATGTTTTGTTACCAGTGTGAGCAAGCCGCGCAAGGGACCGGCTGCACCAAAATCGGCGTCTGCGGCAAACAGCCCGACGTCGCCGCACTGCAGGACCTTCTCCTCTTTGAACTCAAAGGGATCGGCTTCTGGGCCAACCTCGCCCGCGAAAAAGGGGCTAAAGAGAGCGCTATCGATCTCTTCGTTGTCGAAGGGCTCTTCTCCACCGTCACCAACGTCGACTTTGACGCCGCCAACCTCGCCGAAGTGATCAAGCGCGGTGCCGCGGTGCGCGAGCAGGCCCGCCAGCTCTATGAAAAAGCCAACGGCGCCCCCTACAGCGGCAACGCTCCCGAAGCCGCAACCTTCACCCCGGCTGCGGATATCACGGGGCTGGTTGCGCAGGGCGAGGCCCACGGCGTCAAGAGCGTCGCCATCGACCCCGATGTCAAATCGGCCATCGACATCCTCACCTACGGCCTCAAAGGGCTCGCCGCCTACGCCGACCACGCCAAAATTCTCGGCTATGAGGATGAGACGATCTACGCCTTCTTCCACAAGGCGCTCGCCGCCACCCTCGACACCTCTCTCGGCCTGATGGACGTGGTCGGCCTGAGCATGGAGTGCGGCGCTGTCAACCTCACCTGCATGGGACTGCTCAACAAGGCGAACACCGACACCTACGGCCACCCGGTACCGACCCCGGTGCAGCTCGGCACTAAGTCGGGCAAGGCGATCCTCGTCTCCGGCCACGACCTGCGGATGCTCGAGGAGCTGCTCAAGCAGACCGAAGGGAAAGGAATCAACATCTACACCCACGGCGAGATGCTCCCGGCCCACGGCTACCCCGGCCTCAAGAAGTACAGCCACCTCGTCGGCAACTACGGCGGCGCCTGGCAGGATCAGGCCAAGGAGTTCCCCGAATTCCCCGGCGCCATCATCTTCAACACCAACTGCATCCAACGCCCCGCCGAGAGCTACAAAGACCGCCTCTTCACCTGGGGTCTGGTCCAGTGGCCCGACGTCAAACACATCGACGGCTGGGACTTCTCCGAGGTCATCGCCAAGGCACAAGAGTGTGAAGGGTTTGCCGATAATCCGGGGCAGGAGATCCTCACCGGTTTTGGCCACAACGCTGTGCTCGGCGTCGCCGACAAGGTGATCGAGGCGGTCAAGGCCGGGGCGATCAAGCACTTCTTCCTCATCGGCGGCTGCGACGGCGCCAAATCGGGGCGGAACTACTACACCGAGTTTGCCGAAAAGGCGCCGAAGGATACGGTCATCCTCACCCTCGCCTGCGGCAAGTACCGCTTCAACAAGCTCGACTTCGGCGATATCGGCGGCATCCCGCGCCTGCTTGACGTCGGTCAGTGCAATGACGCCTACAGCGCCATCCAGATCGCTGTCGCCCTCGCTGGCGCCTTTGAGTGCGGCGTCAACGACCTGCCGCTGTCGATGATCCTCTCCTGGTACGAGCAGAAAGCGGTGGTTATCCTCCTGACCCTGCTCCACCTCGGGATCAAGAACATCAAGCTCGGCCCCACCCTGCCGGCCTTCGTCACCCCCAACGTTCTGAGCTTCCTCGTCGAGAACTTCAACATCGCCCCCATCGCCACGGCGGACGAAGACCTCAAAGCGATCCTCGGCTAAACCGAGGTTCCAGCCCCAACGACAAAGCGGGTGCCGACCACGGCACCCGCTTTTTTTACACCACATCCATCCCTCGCTTTAAGCATCCAGCGGACTCTTCACCCCACTCCCGCCCCGGTTGAGCACATGAGTGTAGATCATCGTCGTAGCAACATTTCGATGCCCGAGCAACTCTTGCACCGTGCGGATGTCATAACCATTTTCAAGCAGATGTGTGGCAAATGAATGCCGGAAAGTATGCGGCCCAACCCTTTTCTGCACCTGAGCTTGGACCGTCGCTTTACGAATCGCCTTTTGCACCACACCCTCGTTGATATGGTGACGCCGCATCACGCCCGATTCGGGATCACGAGAGCGCCGCGACGCCGGAAATACATACTGCCACTTCCATTCTCTCGCCGCCTGCGGATATTTCTGAGCCAGCGCCTTCGGGAGCCAAACCGCGCCATACCCCGCCGACAGATCTTCGGCATGCAAGGTTCTGACACGCTGCAGATGCTTCTCAAGGTCCGCCACTACGAGACCGGGCAACATGGTGCGTCGATCCTTCCCCCCTTTGCCTGACCGTACCGTAACCTCAGAGCGCTTAAAATCGATATCCTGCACCCTCAGCCTCAGACACTCCATCAAACGAAGACCCGAACCATACAACAGACCCGACATGAGCCATGCGTCGCCATGAATGTGACTCAGAATCGCCTGCACTTCCTCACGAGACAACACCACAGGCAGCCGTTTCGGTCTCTTCGCCCTGACAAACTCACCAATATCCCCGATGTCAATCAGCAGCACATGCTGATAGAGAAAGACGATGGCATTTAATGCCTGATTCTGGGTCGATGCCGCAACCTGTCTGACCTCAGCCAACCAACCGAGAAAGCGGTTGATCTCCTCCGCCCCCATGTCCCGTGGATGACGCTTATCATGAAACAAAATATAGCGCTTGATCCAAGAGACATACGACTTTTCAGTACGGCGGCTGTACTGCCTCACCCGAATGGCTGTACGAACCTGATCAAGAAGGCGCGGCTTCTCCATTTCTTCCCCCCTCGAAAAAAATTGAGATTTACTGTCAACTCATCTAAGATAGCCAAATCGTTGCTATTGTCACGAAAAATACTCCGGGGGGGGATATGACACGAATCAACCAGGCCGATCACCAAGGAAACAGAGTTCCTTGATCTGGATATCATTCAGAGGCTTTGGCGGATTCGTGTTTATTTTTACCAAGCAAAACAGACACTTAAAATGGTTTTAAGCGTCTGACGGCAATTTCCATATCAGGCCTGCTCGCCTGTATAATACCTGTTAGGTGCAAAATATAAAAAGAGCAAAATGAAAGATAATTTCATAAAATCAATAATATTTACGATTATATTTTGCTACTCGATTTATTTCCTAATAGAAACACAATCAAGTGGGCAAGTAAGATTCTATTTGCCTGGAATCTTGGCTTTGTATTCTGGATTTTATGCTTTTAAAGAATTTAAAGAAGCAATAAAAAAACTAAAAAGTAAATAAAACTAAGTCAGTTTTTAAGCAATTTGAATTTACTACTTTATTAAACAAAAATCGCACCTAACAAACTAATCAACCGGACGGAAAATACGTCTGTGCAAATTTGAAAAGCAAAATCTAAAATTGCGGTGGTCGGCGGGCAGTTCGTCGCCGCCGGTTATCATGAACCGTTAGGTTTCAAAAAGGAGGGCAAATGAATTATCGCGAAGTGACAATTTACACTGGCGAAGTTTACAACGTGCCCAGCAATATCAATCGTCTCGACGATAAAGCCACACATGGCTGGCAAGTTCGTTACGGGGAAACAAAAGAAGCATTTTTCGCTGACGGAATAAATGATCGAGCCGGCGCAGAAAAAGCGCTCAAAAAAGCAATTGAAGAACTGAAAAAAAGAATTGCTATCCTGGAAGCACCAACTCGCCTCAGAACAAATCCCTGTGCCCACAAAAACACAGAACTCCCTGCGGGAGTCTCTGGCCCGACTCTAAGATTCAGAAAAGGCAGAAATACTGCAGAAATTTCATATCAAGTTTCATTCCCACGTTTTGGCTTAGCTTCGACCACAAAAAAAGTTTATGTAGGCACAGAAAACACCGCAACCCAAGAAAAACATGCAGAAGCCATTGAAATGGCGATTAAAATTAGAAATGAAGCCGTAGAAAAATATCAATTTGAAGCTACCGAACATAAAAGAAAAACTGCAGAAGAAACCTAACCAGAAAATCAAGCGGACGGGGAAATCTGGCTGCTAAATTTTAATAAATCAGTGGGACGCAAATGGCTCTTCGCCGCCGCTTATCCCTACCGTTATGGCGCTTAGCGAAGATCACCAAGAAGGCTTTCTGTACCATCGACATCCAGGTATTCCTCGGCTTTATAAATATCGCCGTCGCTAATGGCTTGTCGTAGCAGATCAACCCTAAGCATCTCATGATCCATCGACCATGCCCGGCAGTTTTTACTTGTTGCCAACTCACGTACCGCGCCAAGGTCTTCGTCGGTACTACACTCAAAAACCAAAGTTACGTACTTGCTCCCCACGCTCGTCTCCGATCCGCGCCCTAACAACGGCATGAAAAAGCGGACGGTTTATGCCGTTGTGGTGCGCTAAAAATGTTTACTGTATTGGGTCAGCCTACGCCGCCGTTTATGCCTGACCCGTTATAAATAAAACATGAAAATGGAAGGCAGTTAAGAAGATCAAGTTTTCTGAAATTTTGAAGTGAGCGGTAGTTTAACTTTTTATCGTAAATAAAGACCAAACCACATCCCGCTAAGTAAGTGACTTAGAAAAGGTAACTGAATATGAATATGGATTTAAAGATCAAAGATCTTGGAGAAAAGAATATTATTAAGAACATAATAAAACCATTATTCAACCCTGGAATGAACAAGTGGGGTGTTGGTGATGATTGTGGAATAATTGATTTAGGTAATGATATTAGTATTTGCCTGTCAACTGACCGTGTCCCGGCGGACTTGATTAGCTTTGAAATTGGCATAATTAACCATGAAGGCTTGGGTTACTATCTGGCAATTTTAAATATCAGCGACTTAGCGGCATGTGGCGCACAACCACTTGGGCTTTTATTGAATTTCGCTTTCGAGGAATCTTTTACCGTGGACAACTTGAAATCTCTCATTTCAGGCATAGAAAGGGCATGCAAAGAATACAGTTGCGAAGTGCTCGGAGGTGATTTGAGCAATTCAAAAGAAATGAGCATTTCGGCTACATCTGTAGGTTTGGTTGCTAAAAGTGAGGTTTTATTACGGTCAAATTCACGTGTAGGAAATTATGTTTTTTGTTCCGACTATGTTGGTCTAACCCCCACGGCGTTTCAATATTTTCTGAACCTAAAACCAAAGGGAATTCTCTTAGATGAATCAGAAGAGATTTTACTGAAGAGCCAGTTTGATAGTCCANGGCTGCGCGAAAGCAAAATCTGCACATCATGTATGGACAACACTGACGGGGCAAGTCAAACCTATAGCGAAATATCGGAATTGAACTCAGTCAAGATTGTCCTAATTAAAGAACAAATCCCAATACACCCTGTTTCTTACAAAGTTGCAGAACTACTAAAAATGGACATTTTTGATTTAATTTTATCATCAGGAGCAGACTTTCAACTGCTTGGCACCTTATCTCATGAGAAACCAGAGTTATTATCTAAATTAAAAGACTCTGTAAAATGCATAGGTGAGGTAAGCGAAGGAGAGGGAGTTTGGATAAAATGCAATAGTGACGGTAATATCGAAAAATTGAAAGTGGACGGGTGGAATTATTTCTCACCTAAAAGCAACTTCAAGACAAATAATAAATAATGATTTTATCAGGCAGTGAAATAAGAAACCGTGTTGATGTTGGTGAAATATTAATAAATCCTTTTGTCCCTGAGAATCTAAACCCCAATAGTTACAACTACAGATTAGGGGAGGAATATGCCCTCCTGCCTAAAGAGTATAGTCTGGGTGAAGGCGGGCTAAATAGGGGGTCATTGAAGATACCGGAAAATGGTTTATTGGTTAGGCCTGGCACCGTTGTACTTGCCAACACTTATGAGGTGATTGGAAGTGAGCATTTTGTTACTTCACTAATGGGGAGGTCTTCTGTTGGGCGATTGGGGCTATTTGTTCAGATTTCAGCAGACCTAGGCAATTTGGGGCCTGCGCATAAGTGGACACTGGAAATTACTAGTGTTCAACCCGTAATTATCTACCCCAAAATGACGATTGGCCAAGTTAGTTTCTGGGTTCCACATGGGGATGTAAATAGTTATGCTGGCAACTATGTTAAATTCGATTCGCCACAGTTTTGCATTGACACAAATTTAATTTCAGGAACTAGAGAAGATGATATTGACTGGAACAGAGATCGAAAGAGAAGTGCATAATGGAAATATCATTATTGACCCATTTAGAGAGAGTCAGATAAATCCAAATAGTTACAATTTTAGGCTCGGTAAAAAAATAAAGTTCTACAATGAAAAAGTTCTTGATCCAAAGAAAAAACAAAGCGTAACCGAAATAGAAATAGATAGTAATGGTTACATTCTAAAGCCAGGAATGATTTATTTGGGCCACACTGTTGAGATCATGGGGAGCAATAACTATGTTCCTATTATAAGGGGAAGGTCATCTACAGCAAGGCTTGGCTTGTTCGTGCATATTACTGCTGACATCATTGATATAGGTTCGGTAAATCAATGGACACTGCAACTTTATGCGGTCCAGCCGGTCAAGATTTATCCAGACACAGAGGTAGGTCAGGTCACTTTTTGGAAAGTCTTTGGGGATGTTGATTTATATAAAGGGAAATATCAAGGTTCAATGGGGCCTTGTGAGTCGTTCATATATAGAGACTTTGAAAAGGAGAAATAGATATGATTCTATCAGATGCATGCATTGAGAGCAGCCTTGAATCTGGTGAGATTGAAATATTTCCACCATTAGACCTAGATCAAATACGACCAACCGGCATAAGAGTGCATATGGGCAAGGAAATACTAGTCCCTTGCCCTGGCCAAAAAGTAGATCCTTCTTGCCCACAAGAAATTAAATATAAAAAATATGATATCGAAAAAGAAGAATATGTAATTGAGCCTAACTCATTCATTCTTGGGAGCACCTACGAACAAATACTAACATCCAGAAAAATAGTCGGTCACCTAGAAGGAAGAAGCACGATAGCGAGACTGGGACTGTCGATACATTGCACATCTGGAGTTATTGATAGTATGCATGAAGAAACTCGATCAATAGTCTTGGAAATAAAAAATCAAGGGAATTTTTCAATAGTTTTAAAATACAAAATGCCAATAGGAATGCTTTTGTTTAGCTCATTGACCAGCCCTATAAATCAAAGTCCGCAATCACAGTATAGTGGTCAAAGTTCAGCCTTGGCCCCTAATTTGAAATTCCAACCCAAGAGCCTGAAATAAGACATGTCAAAATTCACAAAAGAAATAAAGAATTTCTTTATTGACAAAGAAATCGAATATCTAGCGGTAAAACACAACGTGATTTCTAATTTTGAATCTGATTGCTTATCTGGAGCGTCTTATGATTTGAGGGTTGGAAGCACCGTTGTTTCACGTAACAAACAAAGCACATTTGATATTTCAAATAGTAGCTACATAGTTGAAAGTGGTGAAGTAGTCACCATAGAAACTTTAGAAAAAATAGATTTTAATGCATTCTTATGCTCTGGGATAATTTCAAACAAACATTCGATTTTGGCCAAAGGCTTCTTTCATCCAATTACAGTAATAGACCCTGGTTTTAATGGCAAACTGGTTTTAACTTTTATAAATCTAGGCAACACAAGATTTACGATTACTAAAGGGGATAAACTGGCGAAACTATTAATCTCGCCAGTCTCAAAACTCCCAACGCGAATATATGGTGACACCCAGAGTCCTTCTTTTCGTGAAGGCTCACTAGCTGTTGCTTCAGTTATTGAAAAACCAAATACAGACTCAGAAGATTTAGATTATTCTAAAATGTATGGTGAGCCAATTAGCCACTTATATGAAAGAGTAGAACTTCTAGAAAAAGAGTATGGGGTTTACGAACTAAAGTCAGAACTTAAACGAAAAAAAGAGAAGAACAAGAATATTTTAAACACACTTTTAGCACTTTTGTCAGGCGTATCTGGCGCATTGGTAACGTTGTATTGGGGGCAAATAAAAATATTCATTAAAGGTTTTGTTAACTAATAGAACCGAAATATTTATAACAATTTAATCAACGCGGACGGAAGATACGTCTGTGCAAATTTGAAAAACAAAATCTAAATTGCGGTGGGTCGCGCAAGTTCGCGTCGCCGCCGGTTATCACTACCCGTTGAGGATGTAGATAAACCCCAAAAACTACTCATTTTTTGGTAAAATCATCGTGATTTTTCGCACCGACAGAAAGGTCACGAGATGCCCCGATTTA
>PKUF01000019.1 GCA_002869635.1 Desulfuromonas sp.
CCCAATGCGATACAAACCGAGGGCGCTCATACGTTCTACGCTCCTGCAACGACGTCAATCACATCACCGACGGTGATCGTTCCCCCTTCGATCACCACAGCAAAGATCCCCTCTTTGGGCATTACGCAGTCACCGGCCTGATAATAGATCGAACAACGCTGATGACACTCTTTACCAATCTGTGTCACCTCAAGCAAAGAGGTGCCAACCTGCAGACGGGTCCCGATCGGCAAGGTCGCCAGTTCAATCCCTTCGGTCGTCAGATTCTCAGCAAAATCTCCCGCTCCGACATCAAGACCAGCGGCACGCATCTTATCGATGCTCTCCTGCGCCAAGAGACTGACCTGGCGATGCCAGTCACCACCATGCCCATCTCCTTTCAGACCAAAACCAACAATCAACTCCCCTTGGCCGACATTCTTTTTACGTACACCTTTTTCACTGCTGGTGCAGACGGCAACAATTTTTCCCACGCGATCCAACCTTTCCGGAAGTTCTGATCCCTGCTACTTGGCTTTATCGGTGAGCATCTTGCGTGCCGCGTTCACCAGAACCTGCGAGATCCCCTTACTCTTGGCCATAATTTTAAGATCTTTTTCCGTCAACACCGCCATAAAACGCAGTGCTTTAGGCAACGGAGTTCGGGGATGAAAGACCAGCGCTTTTTTGATCTCGCTGTTCTTGATCCAGTCTTTGTTCAGGGTAATCAAGCGAATCAACTCATCACTACTGGTCTTGAGCTTCGCCACCCCCAGCACTTCACCATCGGTAATTCTGGGATTTTTCATCACCGCGCCGGAGACAAGCTTGTTGGAGTCTTTGAGGAAAATCCCTCGCCACTCCTTATCACCGGTCATCGCCATCTTGATCTTCTCTGAGACCCCCATCTCCAGGGCCTGCTGGTACTTGGAGAGACCTTCATCGCTCTCCTCCTCGGCAGGCGCTTTAACGGGGGGTGCTTCAGCTGCCCCCGTCTCGTCAGCATCTGGGATACAATCGGTCGCCTCAAAAAGGGCCCGAAAATCCGGGGTCGCTGCAGGATTCGCCATCAGGGCGGCAACGATCTCTTCGTCCTGAAAAAGGCTTACATCCTCAAGCAGCACATCTAGAACCCCGGCATCACCATGCGCTGCCAGCCAACGCAGCGTGGTCGCCGTCATCACCCCTTTGGGCAGCAAGTTCCTGACAATCTCGGCGTCACGGAAACTAACCCGAAGTAAAAGGTCAAGGAGGTCCGGGGCGAGCGAGTCGTCCTCAGCCAATGCGAGTTTCTCATCGGTCGCAAGATCATGCAGCGCCAGCAAAGCCTCACGCTTAACGTCAGCATCATCCCCATAACAGAGGATAAAGAGAGCCAGCCCCCTCTCTCGCAAGGAGAGAGCCCCTCCCCCCTGACAAATCGCCGCTTTATCAAGACGTGGACTCTCGGCATCGACCAATGCCGCAACGTCGTACGGAATGGGGAATTTTATCGCGTTCTCTTCTTGGCGTAGCTCCATCTTTTATTTCGCCGCGCGAACCTCAGCTTCTATCCCTGCGGCTTTAATCTTGGCCGCAGCCGCCTGAGCAGAGGCGGCATCACCGAAACCGACCACCGTCAGAAATTGCAATGGCATATCGACTTTGGTTGTCACCTCATCGACAAGAATTCCCTTCTCATAGAGACGGTCGGCAAAAGCACGGGCACCGTTCAGACTATGAAATGATCCGGCGTAGAGAACATTGCCAAGCAGAAAGGCATCTTCAGCAAGCGGTTTGAGTTCGGCAAGACGCGCCTTCGCTTCGTCCGGGGGGAACTCCCCGACTTTGAGTCGCGTCATCTCAGCCGGACGGGTCAAGGTTTTCACCTCGGTTCGATACCCCATGGCGCGGATTTTCTTGGCCGCCACCATTACATTCTTTTCGATCAGATAAGCCCCCGAGTTGATGATGTGGGCTCCTGCAGCAGGAAGGCTCGGAGCGACCTGGGCGGCTTGTGGTGCCGGGATAGGAGCCGGCGTCGCAACCACCGGTTCGCTCTTCACAGGCGCAGCAGGGGCGGTCGGAGCCGGTACCGGGGGCACCTCAGAAGCTGGCGCCGGGGCAGGAGCGACCTCAGCAACTGGCGCAGGTTCTTCTTTGGCTTGCGGCTCAGGGGCGGGCTTGGCAACCGGCGTTTTCTCTGGAACAGCGATCGCCTGGCGCTGCACCGGTGCCGGTGCCGGAGCAGGTGCCGGTGCTTCGGGCTCGGGCATCCCAACCAGAACATAGAAACCGGCGGCAGCCAGAACGACAACCAGAAGAAGCAGCACCATCAAACGTGACGGCGCCTTTTTCTTCGGTTTCTCGGCCGGGGCTTCCTCATCTCCCGGGGGAAACTCTCCACCGTCGAGGGAGAAATCCTCGTCGTTGTTCTCCTCAAAACTGAATTCGTTCTTGTCGACCATCGCCTGGCGTCCTCCTTTTCATTTTAGACTGCAGATTGCAGTGTACTGAGCAATTTTGCTGTCAGATGCGGTGGCACCTCTTCATAATGGGAGAATTCCATCGTGAAAAGTCCGCGGTCCGACGTCATGGAGCGTAGTTCAGGGGCGTATTTAAGTACCTCGGCCATCGGCACCTGGGCGGCAACCACCTGATTGCGGTTTTGCGGTTCCACCCCCAGCACCTTGCCCCGGCGCGAATTCATATCACCGATCACATCTCCGATACAGTCGTCAGGGACGGTGATTTCGATATGCATCACCGGTTCAAGCAAGACCGGTGCCGCCTGTTCCATCGCCTTTTTAAAGGCCATGGAGCCAGCAATTTTGAACGCCATCTCCGAAGAGTCAACGGAGTGGTGTGAACCGTCAAAGAGAGTCACGCGCACATCCTGCACCGGGAAACTGCCCAGAGTTCCTTTGTGCATCGACTCCTGAATCCCCTTATCAACCGCCGGAATATACTGCCGCGGGACCACCCCACCGACGATCTTGTCGACAAATTCATAACCGCTGCCGCGAGGGAGGGGCTCGACGTCAATCCAGACATCGGCAAACTGACCACGCCCACCAGACTGCTTTTTGTGACGATACTGCTGCTTGACACTCTTTTTCAGGGTCTCACGATAAGGAACCTTCGGCTCCTTGAGCAACACTTCAACCCCAAACTTGCGTTTGAGCTTTTCAACCGCTACCTCGACATGAACCTGCCCCATACCCGAGAGGATCATCTCTTTGGTTTCATCGTCACGTAGCAACTGCAGGGTCGGATCTTCATCCATCAAGCGCTGCAAAGCGCTGTGAATCTTATCTTCATCTCCTTTGCTCTTCGCTTCAAGGGCAAAGGAGATGACCGGCTTGAGCGGCATGGGACTTTCGTAGAGAATCGCCTGTCCGCCATCACAGAGAGTGTCCCCCGTAGCAGACTCCTTAAGTTTTGCGACGGCGACGATATCACCGGCATAAGCTTCAGCCACTGGCTTCTGCTTCTTCCCTTCAGGCTGCAAGATCTGTCCAATCCGTTCGCTGGCATCCCGGTTGGGGTTGTAGACCACCGAATCGGATTTCACGGTCCCCGAGTAGACCCTGAAAAGGGAGAGCTTGCCGGTATAGGGATCGCTGATGGTCTTGAAAACCATGGCCGAAAAGGGTTCAGCGTCATCGGGGCGTCGTTCGACCGGCTCCTCACTTTTCGGATCAATCCCGTATTGAGTCCCCTTGTCGATCGGTGACGGAAGACAATGGACGATGTAATCGAGCAGTTGACGAATCCCTATATTCTTTAGAGCACTGCCACAAAGAACCGGAGTAAAAACACCAGTCAACGTCCCTTCGCGCAGGCCGAGCAGGATATCGTCGTCACTGAGACTCTCTTCTTCAAGGTATCGCTCCATGAGCGTGTCGTCAGCCTCGGCCGCCGCTTCAACCAGAAGAAAGCGCAGACGCTCAGCCTCGTCCTGCAGTTCGGGTGTGATTTCCTGCTCCTCGTAGGTCCCCTTCTCGTCAAACTGATAGATCCGGGCTTTCATTCGAACCAGATCAACGATCCCCCGGAAATCATCCTCAGTCCCGATCGGCATATTAACCACCACCGCCCGAGCCCCAAGGGACTGCTGCATATCGTCGACCGCTTTAAGGAAATCCGCCCGTTCGCGATCAATCTTATTGACAAAAGCGATCCGGGGAACTTCGAACTCTTCAGCCCAACGCCAGAGGGTATGCGTCTGGGCCTTGACCCCATCGACCGCCGAAATCAAAAGGACGGCCCCACCGAGGATGCGCAGGCAGCTGCGCGTGTCATGGAGAAAATTGGTATAACCGGGTGTATCAACGATATGCAGACTGTGATCCTGCCAGTCACAGTGATGAAGCTTGGAGGTAATGGTGATGCGCCGCTTGATCTCCTCCGGCTCAAAATCCATGGCCGAAGAGCCATCATCAACATGACCGAGACGGTCGGTCATGCTGGTATTGAAGAGGATCGCCTCAACCAGCGAGGTTTTCCCGGCATCCCCCTGGGCAACAATCCCCAGGTTACGCAGTTTCTCCGTATCGAACTTGGCCATGGTCTCTCCTTTCATTTCACCAGGGTTGAATAACTCAATCCAGCAAGCGTTTCAGGAAACAACCTTCCGTACTTCATTGTACGTTTGCACCGATGTTCTTACTTCTACTGCCTGTTTCGTTGATAGATGATCCGCAACCCCTCCAGTGTCAGGTTCTGATCGACCGCCTCGATCACCGTCGTCGCCGCAGCA